>CAZNAH010000031.1:0-23007 GCA_964570735.1 uncultured Hyphomicrobiaceae bacterium
TGTCCGGCCCATGATTGCGACCAGACGGCGGAATGACGTGAGGATCTCGTCGTCGCCCGTCGCCGCGAGCAGCCTGCGCAGGCGGTTCTCGCTTAACTTGGCCGTAGTATTCTTATCGTCAGGGCGCTTGCCAATGCCGTCGGCGATCAGCGGGACTTTCCCTGTTTGCTTGTCGGGACTAGGTTCCTCTCGGACATGCGCCAGCACCGACGCCAGCACTGCGACACGCGACAGTTCAAACGGCTTGCCCTTCTTGCTCTTATTGAGCATGTAAAAGAGCGTGATTGTCTGCGGTTCGGCGGCCGCCTCGACCCATGTCGAACACCGCCGGAGCCTGGCCAGCGCTGCCCTGTCGCCCCGGCTGTATCCCTTATCGCCGCTGTTGCTTGGCTTAAGCTGTTGCCACCAAAAGCGGGCCGGATGCTCGTCTTCATTCTTCTTCTGTTCTTGCCCTGTCATGCCGCATTTCCTTTCTTTGCGAGGGCGTCTGGGACACCAATCCCTAATGCCTTCAATATTTTCGAGCCATAAAGCCCCGTGAGCAGCGCCTCCCGCGCAATGACGATGTTTTTCAACTCCGGGTTTTCCGGCGCGTCGATGGGTGCAGTTTCATCGAAGATGCGCAGGGCCGTTTTGCGAATGACCGGAAGCCAGGCAGCGCACGCCTGATCGAGCATGGCGTGAGGGGTATCCGGGTCTGGCGTCGTGCCGGCCGCTTTGGCCAGCAGGCGGTAGAAATCGCCCTCCGTCTCCGCCCAGAATCGGGCGCGCGGCGCATCGAGTGCGGTTTTGCTGTTACCGACCTTATCGCCCGAGAACAGCGCGATTTTCAGCGCGGTCAGAAGCTGAGATGCGGCCAGTTCCGCCGCCTTGACCATGTGATAGGCGCAATCCGCGAGGTCTTCGTCCCGCTTCGGATCGCCGGTCGAGATCAGCGGAAGCATCGCTTCCGTGAAGTCAAGCGGCTTCATGTTATCCATGGCGTAGCCGCAGGCCAGCAAGCCGACGCTGCGGTTCAGATCGTTCTGCAAGCTGAGGTCGCCTGCTCTGGTTAAAATAAAATGGTGAACCACATCAGCAGGAAGGCGAGTCTTGTTGCGTTCCCGCAAGGTCAAATCGATCCAGTCCTTATAGCTTACCACCGATGATTTGAAATGCAGCGGCAGCCGCTCATTCGAATTTTCATTCTGCCTATAATACGGGCTAAGCGGATGCTGCCAGTTTGTCGTCAGATAATTTATACCATAGGGCCGTGTGATAAAGCTTCCGACGACGATTTCGTCCTGCACACCAAGTAAATCGCAGGGCTGACTGCTGCTATTTTGAGTGAAGTTCAAACGAATGCGCCGCGGCATCCCGAAAAAAGCTTGGGCCTCATGAACGTCTGGGTGTGCTGGTGTAGTGATCGCGCCCGGTTCGCCCTTGGCCGATGTTCGGGTCGGCGCAAGCCACGGCATCGCCTTCGCGGCATCGGCAGGATCAACGCGATAATCAGGCGGCGTGTTCGCCCAGATCAGTTGCCACAGCGTTGGCGGTTTGCCATTGAGCCGGGGCACGACGAGCGTTGTCACCGGACCGCCGCCGCGCATCGACGTTCTGTGCCCGGCCCCGCCGCTTGGCGCGCTGGTCTGCAGCGTCAGCAAGGCGATGGCAGCGCCCGCCCGCGAGAGCGTTCGCACCAGCCCGCGCTTGACGAAGTGATCGGCATTCTCCTTGAGCGTGTTCGCGCCCGGAGCGTCCATCAGCAGCGAGGAAACCGACACCTCCTCCCCCTGCAACGGGTCGAAATCCTGCAGGAAGCGGGGTCCCGGCCCATCCAGAACCAGCGCGTGGGCGAAGGGGCGAAGCGCCGCGTCGATGGCGTCCGGCATGGGCGGGCTGTGGAACAGGTCCACCCAGTCGCGTTTCTCATCAGGCGCAAGCGCAATCGCGGCAAGGCCGATGAGGAATTCGGTTACGCTAATGTCGCAATCCGCGCGGCCGGTGTTGATCGCGATGATGTCAGGGTTTGTGATGTCGCGAAGGGATACGAATGTGCGGGTGCCATCGGCCATGGCGACAGGCAGCCACGGCTCGACCGCGAGCGAATACGGCTCGGTCATGTCAAATCTCTATTTTACTAAAATTTAAGGGGCAGGAGACAGCGAGTCGCGCCCCCTGCACAAGCATAGGCTGCGTTTATGCAGAACTATTGCAGCGTCAGCGGTGCCGGCCGTCGGACCTCGCGCTCGATGCGCTCAACCCTGAGGGCAAGGTCGCGCAGCCGCTTGTCCAGAGTCAGCACCTCGGCCGCACTCGGGGCTGAAACCGGATAATCCGGTTGGGGGAGCAGTGCCGGGTCGGCGGGGCGAACGTCGGTGAATTTCTGCCCGGTGGCGATTTCGGCAATGCGGCCGCCATTCACGCCGAAATAAGCCGCGATGTCATGTTGCCGGTCGCCGCGGGCGAGCATGCCCTTGACGATTGCCGCATCACCTGCGGACAAAGTGCGTCCGCTTGCCGCAGCGCGTTGCGCCCGGCGTTTTTTTATGTCAGACATATACTCTCCTAGTTTGGTTCCAAGCCACTATTAGGGAATGCAACCCCGGCAGCTGCGCCAACAGTGCCGGGGTCATTTGTATGTAAACAGATAATTTTGGCGGATGCAAGCACTTTGCGCTCCGCGCTTACATCTTATCCCTGCGTGTGCGGGGAACACAACATAAAGAACCTACAGCGCCTCGCGCTTACATCGGTTCAGGCCCGCGTAGGCGGGCAACGCAGCAAACTAACGTGCGCGGCCCAGCCCTGTCAAACGCGCGTCACGCCTCCAGCTCCAGTTCCGCCAGCCTGACGGCAAGCTCCGGCGCAAAGAGCGGCTCGATCAGCTGATCGGCCGGCAGATCGATCGCGGTCTGATATCCCGTCAGAGACGGCTCGCGGTGAATGCGCGTTTCAAGCCGGATCGCATGGATCACCCACAATTCGCGCACACCGAAGCTCGAATACAGCGCTGCTTTGCGCCCGATATCATATGAAAAGCTCGTATCGGCTATCTCGACCACGAGATACGCCGTAGCGGCAGTCAACCCCTTCAGACCGGTTGCCTTGTCATAGAATACGAAATCTGGTTCGAGGTAGGTGTCGGGGCTCAGCCGGAAGGTTGTTTCGGTCACGAAACGGAGGTGAGGCGGCAATCTCTTAGCCCAGTGCAGCGTCAGTTCAGCCTTCAAGACTTCGTGCTGGTTGCCCTTGGGCGACATCGGCACGATCTCCCCGCCAATCAGTTCGATCCGGTCATCCTCTGTGAGAATACCTGCCTGCGTCATCGCCTCGATTTCGGCTACCGTGAATCGGCGGCGCGGCATCCCCTCCGCGGCCTGCGTCGTGCGCGGCGCGGCGCGGACCGGCGTGCTGCTATCTATTTCGAGGCCGGGCTGTCGTGTGTTCATGGGACAAAGCTATCACGTTTCACACCTTAGAAACACTCAGCGCAGAACCCGGAAGCCGAGCCGCGTGTCGTATTGCGCCTTGCGCTCACCCTCCTTCGTCGTGACCCGCCCCTGCCAAGATGCACCATCCGGTTCCAGCAGCAGCAGCGGCATGTCCTGCTCCCATTTGCCCCAGTCGGCCTTTGCTGCCTGCACCATCCGCGTCATGTCACCGGCTGGAGCTGGCACTCCCGAAGCGCGCCGTTCCTGAATGCTGACCTCGGAGAGCGCCCAAGCCTGACGCCGCTGCCTTGCGTCATTCATGTCAACTTTCTCGCTACACCACGGGACAATCCTGCCGTCGCTCAAGCGCCCGAGGCGGAACACAACCGACGACTCTTCCTCCAGCCGGGTCGAGATTTTCCGGTCGTCTTGCCAGAAGCTATTGTTTTCGTAATACCCTTTGGCGAGCTGAAGCAAATTTTGCTCGGCCACTGAAACATGGGAGTATCGGTGTCCATCGGCTTGGCTCGATGCCTTTTCGATGAGTGCGGGGCATGGCTGCGCATCGTCATCATAGACCTGTGCGATGAGATTGCGCACTTGACCGGGCGTTTCGATTTGCCTCGCGTCGAACAGCGCACGCGCCGTCCGCCAGATCACGCGATGGTCGCGGTAGACAAATGGCGCGCGCTCGCTGACCTGCGCATACCACCGCTCATCCCGCACATCATCCGGGTCCGGCGAAACAACCAGTAATTCAGCCTTGCTCAAGGGGCGTTCCGCGTTTCGATCCGGGTGCCGCCAGAGCCGCCCCGCCCGCTGGATGATGAGATCAATGGGCGCAAGGTCGGACACCATCGCATCGACATCGTAGTCGAGGCTCTGCTCCAGAATCTGCGTGCCCACAACGATGAAGCTGCGGCGGTCATCCCGCTTGCTGTTGCGCCCCAGCCCGTCTGCGATCTTCTGCTCCTTGTCGAGCCGGTCGCCCATGGCGAAGCGCGCGTGCAGCAGGAGCGGCGAGCAGCCGAGAGCTTCCAGCGCCTGCGCCGCTTCGATCGCATCATCCACGGCGTTGCGAATCCAGGCCACAGAGGCCCTGGCTTGCGCCGCAGACACGACCGCTTCCACGGCCTCGTCGAACCCAGCCAACCGCTTCACGGGCAAGGTGCGCTTTAACTCCTCCCGGCTTTCCACCCCGCGCTCATCCCGGCCGTTCGCTGATAGAGCGGTCAGAAGCGGATAATGCGGGCTGGCGGCATCGGCCGCACTGATCCGCGCCCCTCGCAATCCCGTGCTGAATGCGTGTGCAAGTCCGCGCCGTTCCTGCGCAGCGAGTGTTGCCGACAGAACGACCGTCGATCCGCCAAGTGCGGTGTGAAACTCGATCAGCCGTTCCAGTTCGCGGTTCACATACGGATCGTAGCTATGCGCTTCATCGACAATCAGCACGCGATCCGCGAGCCCCCACAACCGCAACGCCTGGTGTCGCGAAGGCAGAACGCCCAAAAGCGCCTGATCGATCGTACCCGCGCCGACATGGGCGAAGAAAGACTTCCGGCGATCGTCGGCGATCCAGGCCGCGCAAGCCGCTGCGGAGTCTTCGGCCCCATCGCGGACAATCGCGGTGACAGCAGGCATTGCAAGGATGCTGTCCGTGAAGCCGTCATTCTGGTTGCGGCGGCCATGCGCCAGCACCAGTGACGGCATTTCGTTCGCCGCAAACAGGTCGCGATATACTCGGCCCATCCGCTCATACATCGCGTTTGCGGTCGCCATGGTGGGCAACGCGAAGTAAAGCCCGTTTGCCTGACCCGCCGCGAGCAGGCGGGATGCAAGAATGAGCGCGGCTTCCGTTTTGCCTGCACCGGTCACATCTTCGATGATGAAAAGCTGCGGGCCGTCGCTGATCGGCACATCGAACGCCGCGCGCTGCAACGGGCTCGCCTTAAGATCCTTACGATCTTTAGGCAGCAGATGAGCGGGGTCGGCAAGCTCTCGCACTGCAACCGGCAGAACCCCCGCCTTTGTCACCGCGTCTTCCGCGCGTTCTTGCGCAATGGGCCAATATTCCGCCAAGGTGAGGTTCGGCTCGTGAAACTTGAAAATCTCTGCGTTGGAGCCGATCCAGTCCGCCAGCACGGTTAAGCCTGCAACGGCCCATGAAACCACTTCCAGCTTGGATCCCTGCAGCCTCGGCAGCACTCCCTCGCAGGGGATGAGTTGCATGACATCGTCTATGTACTGGCGGATTGCGGGAGCGACAGCGTCCGCGCCTTTGGACCAGGCGCTGGTCGAATCTGTTTCTTTCGGCGATCCGTGATGAAACGCGACAGCGGCGAACAGGGTATTGAAGTCGCTTGAAATCCAGCCATCCAGATGCGGCCCGAAGACATTGCACAGCCCTATTCGTCCGGCGATTTGAAAGCCCAGCATGTCATGCCGCCCGCCTCCCGGCCTGACATACTTCACAAGATCGGGAAGATGCTTTTCGCAATGCTCGGAAACCTTCTCCTGAAAGTTAGGATGAAACTTGCCTACGTCATGCAGCGCGATCAGCCGGACAAGAAACGCTTTCACGGTCGTGGGGTGGGCACGCAGCATCCCGGCGAGCCACAACAAGCGCCGCGGGAACCGCTCCATCAGCACATCGGCGACCGCCGCCACATCCAGACTGTGATAAATGAGCGGGTGAGTGCTCGGCGTTCGGTCCGGGTCAAACTTACCCCAAAATCTCAGTGGTTCGAGAGGCATCTGGCGTTTCTTGATTGCATGCGCGCTTTAGCAAGTCTCGGAAGGGACCCGCGCCACGAGATCATAATGTCACGCTAAGGTCATGGTCTTTTAATTCTCGGTGTGCGAGTCAATTTGTTGGTGTGCACCGCTCAAGTCTGTTAAGATATTGTTTTATATAGAGTTTTGGCGGAGGGAGCCAACCTGGCAACCAACCCTCTCGGCGGAAGCCTTCGCAGTATGATGACAAGCCTGCGAAACTGAACGAATGTACCGATCTCGCGGGGTTTCGCTGACCCGGTTGTACGGACTTGGGAGGCATCAGCGGGTGAGCGGGCGATCAAAATAGGGTAAGCTGGTTTTGACGCCGTTTTCGATTTGAGAATCAAGTGCCCCATACTTTCACTACGCTCCGTCATCCTGTGGAGAAGCTGCTTGAGGCCGAGCATTTTCTCGCGCGCATGGTCGAGTCGGATGGGCTCGAGTTTCAGTTCGAGTTAAACGCCTTCCTATCCGCCAGCCGCAGCGTGACGTTTGTGCTTCAGAAGGCTTTGGCGGATGTTCCGGGCTTCGCCGTTTGGTACGAACAAAAGCAGGCACGGATGAAGGCTGATGCCGCAATGCGCTTTTTCCTTGAGCTTCGGAACGTTTCCCAAAAGCAAGGCCCGGTTTCCTTTGTGGGCGGCTCACTTCCAGGCGGCGGCTGGACCTACCGCTTCGTCGGTCGGCCGCATGCGGTGCCAGAAGCTCTGACGGGCCGCGACATTGGTGCATGTTGCGCGGCACACCTGACAAAGATAGCAACCCTGCTTGCCGAATGCGCTAGCACCTTCCCTTTTCATTCTTGTCCCGGACGAGCGTTCACAGAAGAAGGCATGGTGGCGCTGGGATACGGCTGGTCGGACGTTGAGGCTGCGCTGGGGTTGCCGCGGGGATACACGGAGGTGGGTGACTTCCCAGCAGCCGAAAAGCTGCGCATTCTCAGCCGCGATATCGAACCGCTGGACAATGAGTCCATTGAGCGCATTGCCCAAGGCGATCTCCGGGCGAACGGTGTGCGGCTTCAGTTCCCGGACACGAGCGGCACCGATCTGGTCGACGACATCGCTGAGATGATGGTACGGGGCTGCACCGACAATGGGGAGCCCCGCGGGGCCTTTCTAGGGGCCGTATTGAAGCGCATCAACGACATCGAGTCGCCTTAGGTATTCGACGGCTGCTGCCCATTCTTGGCCATGAACTGCCGTAACCCCATTGCGATGGCTCATCTCGCCCGCTGATCGCCGCTGCCCGTCCACCACTGATGGCTTTGATCCAGTAGGCCCGTCAATAACCCGACCAATTACCGTCTAATCAGACTAAACCGTCTTATTTCCGGTTTACGCCAAGCCGGCCGCGTGACATACTCGAAAACTGACGAAGGCTGTCCATTGAAGGGCCGAACCATGTCCGACCGCTGGGTCTCCGTGGAGGAGATCGCCGAATATTTGGGTGTCAGCAAGGACACGGTCTACGGATGGATCGCCAAGAAGGAGATGCCTGCCCACAAGGTCGGAAGGCTTTGGAAGTTCAAGACGGACGAAGTCGATGATTGGGTGAGGCACGGAAAAGCATCGGACGATCAAAAGGAAAGCGAAGCGGCCAAGCCCAGTTCACAGAAGGGGAAGCATGCGGGGGGAGAGAAAGCGGATGGCTGATGTCGCGTGCGTCGACCTTTTTTGCGGGGCAGGAGGGCTTACGCATGGCCTGATCTCGGAGGGCGTCAGAGTCGTCGCGGGTATTGACGTCGATGAAGCCTGCCGCCACCCCTTCGAAGCCAACAACGCAGCGCGCTTCATCAACGAAGACGTGGGGCGCCTAGCTCCCAAGCGCCTCAACGAGTTGTTCGGCGACGCCGGAATCCGGGTGCTGGCCGGGTGCGCCCCCTGCCAGCCATTTTCCACCTACGCCCAGCGCTACGATGTCGTTGGAAGCCCCCGTTGGAGTCTTCTCTACCAGTTCGGGCGGCTGATCAAAGCCACGCGCCCCGACTTGGTCACTATGGAGAATGTGCCTTCGGTAGCCAAACACACGGTGTTCGATGACTTCGTCGAGACTCTCCAGAAATCCGGGTACCACGTCCACCAAGCGGTAGTCGATTGCTCCCTTTACGGATTGCCGCAGAACCGGCGGCGCATGGTGCTATTGGCCTCTCGGCTCGGACCAATCGAGCTGCTCGCCCCAACACACAGTCGCGCGAAGACCGTTCGCGAGGCGATCGGCATCCTCGCGCCGATCGCTCACGGCGAAGCCCATCCCAAGGATGTGCTGCATGCCGCATCAAAGCTCTCAGACCTAAATCTTCAAAGGATTCGCGCCTCTCGACCGGGTGGAACATGGCGAGACTGGCCAAAACATCTAATTGCCGACTGCCACCGGCGTGAGACGGGCCGTACCTATCCGGGCGTCTATGGCCGGATGGCATGGGATGAGCCCGCTCCGACTTTGACCACCCAGTTCTACGGCTTCGGGAACGGTCGGTTCGGACACCCCGAGCAGGACCGAGCCATCTCTCTGCGAGAAGGCGCAATTCTTCAAGGCTTCCCCAAGTCCTATTCCTTCGTGCCCGACGGGGCCCCCGTTCATTTCAAGGCCTTGGGTCGGATGATTGGAAACGCCGTTCCGGTCACTCTGGGCGAGGTGATCGGCCGGAGCATCACCGCCCATCTGGGGATCGAGGTCCAGAAGGCGAAGAGAAAGAAGAAGGGAGCCGTGCCGGATGACGCGCGTAAGTCCCTCGTCGCATGACGCCAGTCGTCGCATGGCACGCGTGCGACAGAAAGGCACGCGTGCGGAGATCGACCTCCGCAAGGCTCTGCATGCCAAGGGGCTGCGCTATCGCCTCCACGTTCCGCTCCTGACTAAGCCCAGGCGCGTCGCCGATATCGTTTTCCCCAGCGCGAGATTGGCCGTGTTCGTCGACGGATGCTTTTGGCACGGCTGCCCGGAGCACGCTTCCTGGCCGAAGAGCAATGCCGATTTCTGGCGGGAGAAGATCGAAACCAATCGATCCAGGGATGCCGATACCGATCAGCGGCTGACTGCTCTCGGTTGGGAGACGGTCCGGATCTGGGAACACGAAGACGCCCCCCAAGCCGCGAACCGCAACGCCGAACTCGTCGACGCGCGCAGAAAGAACGGGGCCCATCTATGTCGATGACCGCAGATGAAATAGTGGCCGAGGTCGCTCACGCCACTGCGCCCGAGCCGGGCCAGCTGGTCGAGGCTCGCCGCCGACAATGGATCGTCTCCGAGGTCGAAGGCGGTTCGGTTGCCCCTGGACTTCCTAAGCGGCATCTCGTTCGGCTGGCCTCGATCGACGAGGATGCGCTGGGTGAAGAGATCGAAGTGCTCTGGGAGCTGGAGCCCGGAGCCCATGTGATCGAGCGGGCCGGGCTGCCGCGCATGACCGGACTGGATGACCCCTCCACGCTTCAAGCCTTCTTGGATGCGGTGGTTTGGGGCGCAGCGACGAACGCGGATCGCGGCTATCTGCAGGCGCCATTCCGCAGCGGCGTCAGCATTGAGGACTATCAGCTAGATCCGCTCGTGCGCGCGATCGACATGGCGCGCACAAATCTTCTGATCGCCGACGACGTCGGCCTCGGGAAAACCATCGAGGCAGGGCTCGTCGTTCAAGAGATGCTCCTGCGTCACCGCGCCCGCACGGTTCTCGTGCTCTGCCCTGCCTCATTGCAGGAAAAGTGGCGCGTCGAGATGCAGGAGAAGTTCGGACTCGAGTTCCGGATCGTCGACACGGACTACGTCAAGCGTCTGCGCCGTGAACGAGGTCTCCACGCCAATCCGTGGACGTCTTTTCCTCGTCTCATCACGTCGATGGACTGGGCCAAGCAGGGTGAAGGCTTGCGTCTTCTGCGGGACGCATTGCCCCCGCACGTCAGCCATCCCAGGAAGTTCGACCTGCTGATCATCGACGAGGCTCACAACGTCGCGCCGACCGTCGGCCGCTACGCTGTCGAAAGCCTCAGGACCCGTCTGGTTCGTCTGGCCGCGCCACACTTCCAGCACAGACTGTTTCTCACAGCCACGCCGCACGACGGGTACACCGAATCCTTCACCGCGCTCCTCGAACTCCTCGATGATCAGCGGTTCGCGAGAAACGTCCTCCCAAGTGATCCCCAACTCGCCCGGGTGATGGTCCGTCGGCTGAAGAGCGATCTGGTCGATGCGAGTGGCAAGCGAATTTACCCCGAGCGACGGCTCGAAGCGCTGCCGGTGGAGTATAGCGAAGACGAGAGGGATGCCCGGCGGCAGCTGGAAGCATACATCAAGAGCCGCGAAAGCGGTGCCGATGGAGGGCGGGCCGTCGATCACTTCGTGCACCAGTTGCTGCGCAAGCGCCTGTCATCGTCACCTGCAGCCTTCGCAGCGACACTGGAGCGGCATATCGCGACGATCAAAGGTCGGGCGGCTAGCGATCGCAGCCAGAAGAAATTCGATGACCGCATCCTTCGGCGGGCGATAGCGAAGACCGAGGAAGACTACGCAGACGACGCACAGCGGGATGCCGCCGAGGCTGAAGCGATCGAGGAAGCGGGCAAGCACGTCCGGCCACCGACCGACGAAGAACGCCGGATGCTCGACCAGTTACGGTCCTGGGCCCAGCAGGCGGCTCGTCGAACCGACGCCAAGGCTACCGCCGTGCTGGATTGGCTGGCCAGTCACCTGAAGGACGGTGACAGGTGGACGAAGGAGCGGGTGATCCTGTTCACCGAGTATCGCGCCACTCAGCAATGGATGCAGGAGATCCTCGCATCCCACGGCTTCGGGGGCGAGCGATTGGCTCTCATCTATGGCGGCATGGACCCGAAAGAACGTGAGCGCGTGAAAGCCGCGTTCCAGGCCAGCCCCTCGGAATCCCCAGTGAGTATACTGCTGGCGACCGATGCCGCCTCCGAGGGCATCGATCTCCAGAACCACTGCCATCTGATGATCCACCTCGAAATTCCGTACAACCCGAACGTGATGGAACAGCGGAACGGGCGCATCGACCGTCATGGTCAACGCGCGAGCGAGGTCGTCATTTGGCATCCGGTGGATGCTGAAGGAGGCCACGGTGACGATATCCTCCGTGCGCTTCGTAAATTGGATGCGATGCGCGCCGACATGGGGAGTGTGAACCCCGTCATCGCGCCTCAACTGCCCGACCTGCTCGAGGGGCGCCGCCGCGATCTCGACACAAGACAAGCCGAAGCCCGGATGGAGAAATCTCGCCGCTTCGTGAAGGCGGAGCGCGACCTTCGCGAACGTGTGGCCAAACTCCATGAGCGGCTGAACGAGACCCGGCGCGAACAGAGCCTCGTGCCCGACCACATCGAGCGGGCGGTACGCACGGCGTTGCGTCTTGCGGACAAACCCGACTTGGAGCCCGCTTCTCTGGCCGGTGCACCAGATGGAACGGTTTTCCGAATGCCGCCGCTCTCGGGTTCCTGGTCCCGATGCCTCGAGGGTCTAGAACACCCCTACACGCAGAAGGTTCGCCCGATCACCTTCGACCACGAGGTCGCCAAGGGCCGTGACGACGTCGTCCTCGTCCACCTGAACCACCGGCTTGTCCAAATGAGTCTGCGGCTCCTGCGCGCGGAGATCTGGGCCCGTGACGACGTAAAGAAGCTTCACCGCGTGACCGTCCGGTCGCTTCCGGATGGGCGGATCGAGGGAGCCGCCGTGGTGGTGATGTCGCGGCTCGTCGTGACCGGCGGGAACCATCATCGTCTGCACGAGGAGCTTACGGAGGCTGGCGGCTATCTGCGCGATGCCGGTTTCCGGCGGGAGGAACGGGTCACGGAGGTCCGACGATGGCTGGAGGAGTCGCAACCCGCGGCCCTGTCGGATGCGACGTTCGACGCCTTGAGGACGCGCTTCGACAAACAGCGTGATTCCGTTCTGGCAGCCGTCGAGGCACGCTCGAAAGACCGGCTACGCTTCCTCGTGAACACGATCGAGACCCGGAAGCGCAAGGAGGCCGAGGACATCCGCCAAGTACTGGACGATCTCGAACGAGCGCTGAAGACCGAGATCGCGGCAGATCAGCAACCCGTGCAGCTCTCTCTTTTCTCCGAGGACGAACGCACTCAGCTCAAGCGTGACCGAGCGGCCCTCGAAGCACGCCTAGCCCGGATACCGAAGGAGCGCGAGCAGGAGCTGCGCGCGATCGAGGAACGGCACTCCAATGCCGTCGAGCATACCTTCCCCGTGGCCGTGGTGCTGCTGGTTCCGAACTCCCTCGCGACGGAGAAGCGCGGATGAGCAACGATCACGAGTGGCTGAACCTCATCGAAGTCTCCGGACCCTTTCTTGCGGTGCCCGTGCTTCGGGATGTCTTCCCGCAGGGACTCGAAGCTCTGCCTTCCGGGCGGTCTCAGCGGCTTCGTCGGACCTATGAGGAATGGCGCGATGCCGTCGACATGGACGACCTGGACCTTCCAGCGCTGCACGCGGCCTGGATCGACGACGTGCTGGCCACCGCGCTGGAAATGGATGAGACGGTGCTGCGCAAGGGCGCGAGACTGCCTGAGCAGCTGACGGTCTCGATGCCCGAACACGGGGTCACGGTCGCGCCCGATCTGGCCGTCGTGAATCCGACGAACTCCGACGAACCGCTTCTGCTCATCCACGTCTACGAGCCCGACACTGATCTCGACGCGACGCGCCGTTTCGATGGCCTCGCGATCACCCCCGCCGACCGGATGGTCGCTCTGCTCCGGTCGACGGGATGCCCCAGTGGCCTCGTGACCAATGGCGAGCGCTGGATGCTCGTCCACGCGCCCGTTGGCGCCGTAGCGGGCTTCGCGAGCTGGTATGCGCGCCTCTGGGGCCAGGAACCGGAAACGCTGCGCGCCTTCGTCAGCCTTCTGGGTGTCCGCCGCTTCTTTGGACCCGACGAAGGCAAGCTGCCGGCGCTCTATGAGCGGTCCCTAAAGCACCAGGACGACGTGACAGAGGCGCTCGGCGAACAGGTTCGGCGCGCCGTAGAAGTGCTCGTCCAGGCGCTCGACCGCGCCGATCAGGATCGCAACCGTGAGCTCTTGCGCGATGTCGATCCGCGAGAACTCTACGAGGCCGGACTGACGGTCATGATGCGGCTCGTCTTCCTGCTGTCTGCCGAGGAACGCGGCCTGCTGCTGCTCGGCGATCCCCGCTACGACTCCTTCTACGCCATCTCCAGCCTGCGAATGCAGCTGCGTGCGGATTCCGAAGAGATCCTCGAGCGTCGCCGATCCGCCTGGTCGCGGCTGCTCGCCCTGTTTCGTGGCGTGTATGGCGGCATCGATCATCCGACGCTGCGCCTTCCGGCGCTCGGTGGTTCGCTGTTCGACCCCGATCGCTACCCCTTCCTCGAAGGGCGAAAGAAGGGCACGAGTTGGCGCAGTGCTCCGGCCGAACCACTGCCGATCGACGACCGCACCGTTCTGCTGCTGTTGGAAGCGATTCAGACTTTCGAAGGCCGCACGTTGTCCTACCGCGCGCTCGACGTGGAGCAGATCGGGCACGTCTATGAGGGTCTCCTCGAGCGCACGGTGAAGCGCGTCGACGACGTGACGCTGGAACTCGACAGCGGCGCGAAGGCGAAGAGCCCGCGCGTGACGCTTGGCGAGATGGAGTCGGCGCGCCTGGATGGTCCGGCGAGGGTTGCTGAACTGCTGAAGGAACGGAGCGAACGCTCGGAGTCCGCCATCCGTAATGCCCTCGAGCGGGCGGCCGATGATCGTCTCGCCGCGCGGCTGCTCACCGTCTGCCGCGGCGACATCGGTCTCCGCGACCGCATCCTGCCCTACGCGCCCCTCCTGCGGACCGATCCCTGGGGCTATCCGCTCGTCCACCACAAGGGCGCCTTCGTCGTCGTGCTCGGCGCCGACCGGCGTGAGAGCGGCACGCATTACACGCCCAAGAGCCTGACCGAGAAGATCGTCGAGGAGACGCTAACGCCGGTCGCCTATCGCGGTCCGGCCGAGGGCAAGGCGCCCGAGGACTGGGAGCTGAAGAGCGCCGAGGAATTGCTCGACCTGAAGATCTGCGACCCCGCGATGGGATCCGGTGCATTTCTGGTGCAGGCGTGCCGGTGGCTCTCGGATCGACTGGTCGAGGCGTGGTCTGTCACAGAGGCCGACGGCAAGAGGATCGACAGCGAAGGGCGCATCCTCAACGAAGGCGGTGGCGAGGGCCTTGAGCCTTTGTCGCAGGATGCGGAAGAACGTGCGATCCTCGCGCGGCGCCTCATCGCGGAACGCTGCCTCTATGGCGTGGACCGGAACCCGCTCGCTGTCGAGTTGGCGAAGCTCTCGCTCTGGCTGACGACCATGTCCAAGGGGCGGCCCTTCGGCTTCCTCGACCACAATCTGCGTAGTGGCGACAGCCTTCTCGGCATTCACGATCTCGGTCAGCTAGTCGAGCTCGACATGAGCCCGAAGGGGAAGACTCAGCTTCGACTATTCGGTCGGACGATCCGGTCAGCGATCGACAAGGCACTCGAACTTCGCGCGCGGCTGCGGGAGATTCCGATTCGCGATATACGGGATGTCGAGGCGATGGTGGCGTTCGACGAGCAGTCGCGGAGCGAACTAGCACTACCAACGCTCATCGCCGATGCGTTCGTCGGCATCGTTCTGGCCGAAGAGCGTTCGGGAGAGCGTATCGCTCGGATCGAGACGTTGGCGGCATTCGCCGACGCCGCTGCAAATGGCGACACGCCGGCGAAAGGCCGGCTCCTGCATGACGCTCTGAATGATTTGGCCAAAGACGCGCCCGACGGAGCGGCGCGACGGCCATTCCATTGGCCACTCCAGTTCCCAGAAGTATTTCTGCGCGAGAACGGTGGCTTCGACGCCTTCGTTGGTAATCCACCATTCGTAGGGGGAAAGCGGATCAGCACTGTCGCCGGCCAAGTGTACAACAAGTGGCTGGTACTGAGCCATCCGGGAAGCAGCAGAAACGCAGATTTGGTTGCGCATTTCTTCCGCCGGGCCTGGAGTATCCTATGTGAAGGTGGTGGATTGGGGTTCCTCGCCACAAACTCGATCGCAGAGGGGGACACGCGTCAAAGCGGACTCGAATGGATGATGCGCGATAAGGCGGTCATCTACGCAGCCTATCCGAACGAAGCATGGCCAGGCACAGCTGCGGTAGTCACGAGCCGTGTACACATGCGTCGAGGCGACTGGAAAGCACCTTGCCAATTGCTCGACAAACTTGTCGATAAAATTTCCGCATTCCTTTTAGCCGGCGAAGAATGGAGCCCGACAGCTCTAAGAATGAATGCGAAAAGGGCGTTCCAAGGATCGACTATCTTGGGAGATGGCTTCATCCTCACGGCCGAACATGCCCAGCGTATGCTAGATGCTGATCCGAGAAATGCAGATGTGATATTTCCCTATCTTAATGGCCAGGAACTTAATTCCGACCCTGAACAAAAGCCCTCTCGCTACGTTATCAATTTCTGGGACTGGCCGGAAGAAAGAGCACGACAATACTTGATGCCGTTTATCTGGCTTGAGGAGAACATCTATCCAG
Source organism: uncultured Hyphomicrobiaceae bacterium (assembly GCA_964570735.1). Classification (GTDB taxonomy): domain Bacteria; phylum Pseudomonadota; class Alphaproteobacteria; order Rhizobiales; family Rhodomicrobiaceae; genus CAZNAH01. Next base: position 15,717 of record CAZNAH010000031.1, read on the forward strand.
ATCGGCTTAAAAAAGGTAAGCAGAAATCTTACAAAGATATTATGTCTATGTGGTGGTTGCACTGGCGACCGCGCTCCGAACTCTACCATGCGATTGGGCGAGGGCATCACTTCGAGCGTCATCCTGAGGGGTGGCGCGAGGTCGAGCGTCCAATGAGCCGTGTTTTGGCTGTAACGCGTGTTAGCAAAACGCTAGCGTTCAGTTTCGTCTCTCCAGGGTATGTCTATTCTGATGCGACCGTTATTTTTGCAAGCGAGAAATGGGGAGATTTTGCATCTGTTCAGAGCAGCATTCATGCGGCCTTTGCTTGGCAACACTCGTCGCGTCTAAAGAACGACCTGCGTTATTCGCCTACAGACGCTTTGGAGCCATTTCCTTTCCCGGCATCCTCCCATTCGAATTCGCTGGAAGCGCTGGGCAACGAACTCGACCGAGCTCGTCGCGAGGTCATGACTGCTGACGGCATTGGCCTCACGAAACTTTATGGCCGGGTGCATTCGGAAGCCGACAGCTCGAAGGAAGCCAACCGAATTCGTGAGATACAGCGGGAGATCGACTATGCGCTTTCGGCCGCTTTTGGATGGGGCGACCTGGATCTCGGTCATGATTTCCATGAGGTGCCCTACCTTCCAGAGAATGACCGGGTCCGGTACACGATCTCAGAGCCAGCACGACTAGAAGTTTTGCGTCGCTTGGCTGAGCTGAATCGGCAGCGTTACCAGGAAGAGGTCGATCAAGGCTTGCATGGGGAGGCGGCCGGCCCGGGTAAGGCACGCGAACGCCGATCGCGCGCTGGTTCTGCGTCCGAATTGACGCTCGACCTCGACGACATTCTTCCGACGAGCACGGAAGGGGGCGATTGAGCATGGCCGATCCGACCACAACTACCGACAGTGCTTGGATCCTCAAGAGGACGTCCAACTCGCCCCGTTATTCCGTGTTTATCGACGTTGGCTCGACCACTCACGGCGCAATCGAGGAAGGCCATTGGGTCGTCGTTCTGGACGATGGCGGCAAAGTATTGGAGGTGGGCCGGATCCTCCGCATCCGCTCGGACCTCGACGGCGCCACGATCCATTTCGACCATTGGCACGCCGTCGATCCATCCGTGCCAATAGCAGACCTCGGTTTGACCGCGCCGACCGGCCCCGCTGCGCGGCTCCCATGGGACGAGTTCCTCCGCATCTTACCGCTGCTCGGCGTTCCTGACCCCGGCGCAGTGCCGCTGATCGACGATGTCGTCTACACCCGCGCCCTCCTGGAACTCGCCGTGCGTGACGATCTGCTCGGCCCCGCCGGTGGCCCCCATGAGCTGATCAAGGACATGAGCGTCCGCGACCGCTATCTGGTCGGCAAGCTGGCGCCGCGCCGGCCGGATGACGACCAGGCGGCACGAGTCGAACCAGCCTCGGCAGCCGAGGAGGCTGGCGACCTTGAGGATGAACGGACGGCGCCACTCCACGAGCCCGGCGCCGAGTTCGCCAGTGCATCGGGCCGAGTGGAGCCCGAAGACGACGCGCTCGACGAGATCGACACGACGAACAACCAGTCGCTGGTTCCCTCCAGCATGGGCCTCACCTTCTGCGTGGCGCCCGATGTCGGGAAGCTGGCCGTCGATGCACGGTGGGGACGCTACGAGCGGGTCCCGAACGATGAACACGACATCGTCAAGACGCGAAAGAATCGCCAGACCGGTCACCAGGAGGAGGTGAAGGTCAGGGTCTGGCAGCGCATCCCGTGTGGTGGCGTCGTCACGGTTCCGCTCGTCGACGGGCCGATCAAGCCGTCCACTCCCGACCCCGATCAACCGGACGTCCGCCTGCAGGGGACGGTTCGGACGAACAACAAGGGGGAGCGCCTGGTCACTTTGTTCCTCGTCAACGGGCAGTTGGAACCCGAAGACAACAAGGACCGCGCCTGGCTGTTCCAGCCGGAGATCACCGTAGAGGCCCCCGAAGATCACGGGGACAGGTCGGTTTTTCTGCGTCGCCCCTCCAACGAAGTGGTCGTCGACGACCCGGAACGCGACCGTCTCGCGCTCATCTATCGCAACAGGCTCGAGTTCGCGGTCGGACACGGAGTGTCCGTTCACGCCGATACGACGCCCGAGGACCCTACGAAGGCCTATCGCGTCAGAACCGAGATCATCCCGCGCTACGAAGTCGCCGTCACCGAAACGCCCGGCCTTGATCCCAGGGACCGCCCAGCCATGCGGCGCATGGTCGACGAGGGCTGGCTCGACATGACGCGGCTGGCGGAGATGGCACCGGACGCGCTGCGCGACGGCCTTTCGTGCCTCGTCGACGATTACGCCGTTTGGATCGGCGAACAGAAAACCCGGCTGGGGTCGGAGATCACCGGGTTCGATGATCCGGGCAAGGACGTCATCCAGCGCTGCGAGGAGATCCTGCGCCGCCTCCGAGAGGGCATGGACACGCTGTTCGCCGATCCGAAAGCGCTGGAGGCGTTCCGCTTTGCCAACCGATCCATGGCGATGCAGCGTGTCCGAAGCATCTACGCTCTGAAGCGCAGACGGAACGAGGCTGTCGATGTGAGCACGTTGGACGTGCCGAAGAACAGATCGTGGCGCCCGTTCCAGCTGGCGTTCCTGCTGCTCTCGATCCCGTCGCTCGCCGATCCGACACACCCGGACCGGACGAAGCCGGTCGAGGCGTTCGCCGATCTCCTCTGGTTCCCGACGGGTGGTGGCAAGACCGAAGCCTATCTCGGTGTGGCGGCCTTCGCCATGGCCATGCGCCGACTGAAGAATGATCTGGGCGGCCTCGACGCATCACGCGGTCTCGCCGTCATCATGCGCTACACGCTGCGACTGCTGACTCTGCAGCAGTTCCAGAGAGCGACGACGCTGCTCTGCGCGATGGAGGTCATCCGTCGTGCAGACGACAAGACCTGGGGCAAGGAACCTTTCACGCTCGGTCTCTGGGTCGGCAATCGCGTGACACCGGGCACGACCGAAGCGTCTCATCAGGCTGTCGAGGCCATTCGAAACAACGATCGCAACAAGGCGGGCATTGCATCGCCTGCACAGCTGACCAGCTGCCCTTGGTGCGGTTCGGAGATCTCCGGTGGTCGCGACATCGAGGTCGACAGGACCGCCGGCCGGACGCTGATTCACTGCGGCGACAAGCTGGGTAGCTGCGATTTCTCGAAGGCGAAATCCAGCGGCCAGCCTCACCCGGGGCTTCCCGTGAAGGTCGTGGATGAGGAAATCTATCACCGCCCGCCGACGATGATGATCGCGACCGTCGATAAATTCGCGATGATGGCGTGGCGTCCCGAGGTTCGGAACCTTTTCGGCCGCGTCGAGCAGGAATGCGGACGCCATGGTTTGCTCTGGCCGAGTCACGACTGCGGCACGGGGCACCGAGCGAGGGGGGCATATCCGGCCGCCAGTGTGAAGCCGGTCCGCGCAATTCGACCACCAGACCTGATCATCCAGGACGAGTTCCACCTCATCAGCGGTCCACTGGGTACCATGGTCGGTCTTTACGAGACGGCCGTCGACGAGCTGAGCAGCTGGTCTCTAGGCGACAAGAAGGTTCGCCCGAAGGTCGTGGCTTCCACCGCGACCGTGCGGCGGGCTGATGATCAGGTGCGCAATGTGTTCATGCGTCGGATCTCTGTGTTCCCACCTTCGGGACTGGACGTCGAAGACAATTTCTTCTCGGTCCAGAGACCGATCAGCGAAAAGCCCGGCCGACGGTACATGGGAATCTGCGCACCCGGAAGCTCTCGCCCTGCGGTGCTGATCAGGACCTATACGGCGTTCCTCACCGCAGCGCAGGCGCTGTTCGATCGGTTCGGCCCGGTGGCCGACCCCTATATGACCCTCGTCGGCTACTTCAACTCGCTACGAGAACTCGGAGGGATGAAGCGTCTGGCCGAAGACGACGTCCAAACGCGTTCCTTCCGTGTCGATATGAGCCTGGTGGACCGACCGGGGCTCGCGCAGCGGCGGGTCGAGGAAATCAGCGAACTGACATCGCGGGTCTCCAGTCAGGACATCCCGAGATACCTCGATCAGCTCGAGGCTCCTTTCGATGGCACCTTCGATCCGGCACTAGGCAAATGGGTGACCAACAGGAAACCAGGGGAGGCCCGGCCGATCGATGCCGTTCTCGCGACGAACATGCTGTCGGTCGGTGTTGACGTGAATCGTCTCGGAGTGATGGTCGTAAACGGCCAACCCAAGGGAACGGCCGAGTACATCCAGGCGACCAGCCGTGTGGGCCGAACGCCGCCAGGACTGGTGGCCACTGTGCTGACCTGGGCGCGGCCTCGGGACTTGTCGCATTACGAGACCTTCGAGCATTACCACGCGACCTTCTATCAGCACGTCGAAGCTCAATCCGTCACCCCGTTCTCGCCACGGGCGTTGGACCGAGGGCTCACCGGCGCGATGCTCTCCATCATGCGTCACACCTACGATCCCTTCGCCGCAAACGACGGCGCTGGCGCCATGAACAGTCCGAGCCGCAAAGAGATGTTGGATACGATAGGCGCCGTCGCCGCTCGCACCTGGGAAGTCACGGAAGACTCGGGGAAGAAGACCCTGACCGAAGCCGAGATGAAGAGCCGCGCTGACGATTGGGCCAATGAAGCGGGCGTAGGGGGCCGCACGCTCGTCTACCAGAAGCACGGCGCAGGACCCACCGCCTATCCGCTGCTTTCGGCGCCGGGCATCAAGCCTTGGACCGACTGGACGGTCCCGATGTCCATGCGCGAAGTCGAGCCTGGTGTCAGGCTCGTGATGGAGGACGACCGTTCGACGAGTGATCCGACTTGGAGACCGCGGGTGACGCAGCCCCAGGAGGATCAGCAATGAGCCGGACACCCGTAGGAGAAATTCGACCGAGCCAGTTGCTTTGGACCTACGGCCCGGGTGCCTTGATCGACCTCCCGAACATGTCGGTGGTCACGATGGGGATCGACCGCTGGGAAAAGGACAGGTGTCAGCCGATACAAGAGGCACGGTTGCTCGCCAACGTCCGGGGCGTGCTCGGACCCCAAGTCGAATCATTGCGTATGCCGCCCGTGGGCGAGAGGGAAATCGCAGACCCGTTTTCGGCCGCCGCGCTGATAGGCGTGCCCGTAAAGCCCTTCCCGCGGTGGCTGCGCTGCGTCAAATGCGGGCTGCTATCACCCTATGACGCCGGCTTGTTCAAGCTGAAGGAAAACAGATATCGCCCTGAACTGACGCGTTTCGTCCATGAGGGCTGTCGTGGATCGAACAATGATCAAAGGGCCAGGGATGCCGATGCGGTCCCGGCACGCTTTCTCATGGCGTGTCGGGCTGGCCACCTGGACGACTTTGCCTGGCACTGGTTCGTTCACGGTGGACCTAGCACCTGTCGTGCGACGCTGAGGTTCTTCGAGAGCGGCGCATCACTTCAAACCGAGAACCTGTGGGTCAAATGCGATGGCTGCGGCGCATCGAAGAACATGGCGCAGGCTTTTGGTCAGGCAGGTCGAGACAACCTTCCAGCCTGCCGAGGGCGACATCCGCACGTGGATCGCTTCGAGGACGATTGCACGGAGGAACCTCGCGCAATTCTCCTTGGCGCAACCAATAGCTGGTTCCCGGTCACACTCTCGGTTCTCGCGATCCCACAGGTGGGAAGCCCTCTGGCGCAACTGGTCGCGGATGGCTGGACGTTCTTTGAAGACGTCACTTCGGCGGCCGAAGTGGCGTTCGTCGTCAAGACCCTGAAGAAGACGGCGCAGCTGCCTGGCATCGAGCAGTTCACTGACGAGCAGATTTGGTCCGCAATCGAAACCCATCGCAATGGCGGACCGGGCGTCGAACAGAGCGACCTCAAAGGGCCGGAATGGGATGTGCTTACGGCCGAGAACCCACCCACCGACTATCCGCATTTCATGAGCAAGAAGGTGGGCGTGCCCTCGGGCTTCGGTGCGGCGATCACACGCGTTCTGCTGCTGGAGCGGCTTCGTGAGGTGAACGCCCTCCTTGGATTCACACGAGTCGAGTCTCCTGACGAAGGTACGGGAGATGAGGCAGCCCCACGGGCCCCGCTCGCACGCGCAGCACCGAACTGGGTGCCGGCCACTCAAGTTCACGGTGAAGGAATTTTCGTTCGCTTCGATGCAGATGCATTGAAGGCTTGGGCGGATAAAGATCCCGTGAAGGCTCTCGACTCGCGGCTACGACAAGGCCACCGCGGATGGCGTCACAAGAGGAACCTGGACCCCAACCAAGGTTACCCGGGCGTCCGTTATGTCATGCTACACACGCTCGCGCACATGCTGATCCGGGAACTGGCCCTGGAGTGCGGCTACAACGCGGCGAGTATTCGGGAGCGCATATATGCAGACGTCGAGGACGGCAGGGATCAAGCCGGATTTCTCATCTACACTGCTGCAGCAGATTCCGATGGAACTCTCGGCGGGCTCGTGGAGCTCGGGAAGCCAGAAAATCTCGGCCGACTTCTGCGCCAAGCGCTGGATCGCGCCCACATATGTGCCTCCGATCCACTCTGCGCAGAACACGATCCGAGCAAGGACCAGTCACTTCACGGGGCAGCATGTCACGCCTGTTCATTCGTCTCGGAAACATCCTGTGAGCGGGGAAACCGCCATCTCGATCGTTCCCTCGTGGTACCCACCCTCGAAAATCCCGATGCAGCATTCTTCGAGACCGTCTGATGGAAGCGATACTGATCGCGGCCACAGACCTCGTGGCCATGTTATCTCCGTCGAGGATCGAAGCACTCGCCGCTCGTGTCCGCGGCTCGATTCCGGTCGAGCGAGACGGAAGCCTGCACCAGATCGTGAGCACGCCGGCTGCTCGCGCAGCGCTTGATCGCTTGATCACCGCCTGGAAACAGACGGAAATATCAGGCGATGTGCTGGCCGGGATCTTGGTCGGTGCAGCCTTCGCCCGCCAACAGGCGCAGCGCGAGAACAGCGTCGAACTAGTTTGGACGGGCCCGACGACACCATTCGTCGCCACCCGCCGCACGGAGCAGGTGCTCTTGGATCTCATCGGTCACGCGCGAAGTGACCTCTTTCTCGTTAGCTTCGTTGCATACGACGTCTCCTCGGTGGTCGATGCATTGAATACTGCAAGCACTCGCGGCATCGACATCCGAATTCTGTTGGAGACCTCCACGAGCCATGGCGGGAGCCTGTCCGTCGATCCTATTGCTACGATGCGGCGCTGTGTTCCTTCGGCAGCGCTGTATGTCTGGACCGACCGGCCGGCACCGTTCGCCGAAGGACGGGTTCACGCGAAAGTGGCCGTTGCCGACGG
>CAZNAH010000032.1:0-8309 GCA_964570735.1 uncultured Hyphomicrobiaceae bacterium
GCCCTTGTCGGCCGCCACCACGAGATAGGGGTCGTCCCCATCGCGGCGCACCGTATCCGCGGGCGGCACGATCCGGCCATCGACGAGGTTGTCGGTGATCGAAAGAAGGCTTGTGACGAACGCCTTGTAGCAGGCCACGCCGTCCCTCAGCACCTCCTCGCGGGACGCCCCGTTCATGGTTTTCCGGGGCACGAAGCCGCCCTTCGCGCCGACAGGGATGATGACGGTGTTCTTCACCTGCTGGGCCTTGGCGAGACCGAGGATTTCGGTGCGGAAATCCTGCGGCCGGTCGGACCAGCGCAGGCCGCCGCGCGCAATCGGCCCGCCGCGCAGATGGACCCCTTCGAAGCGCGTCGAGTGCACGAAGATCTCGGCGAACGGCTTCGGCGCGGGCAGCCATTCGATCTCCCGGCTTCGCAGCTTGAAGGCGATCGTCTCCGCCGTGCCGCCCTCGCGCGGACGCTGATAGAAGTTCGTGCGCAAGGTGGCCTCGATCATCGCGAGGAAGCGCCGCAGCACCCGGTCTTCGTCGAGAACGGGGATGGCGTCGAGCTTCTCGACGATCCGCGCGACACGTTCGGCCCGCCGCTCTTCGCGCGCCTGCGCATCCAGGCCGAGCGCGGGATCGAACAGCATGTGGAACAGCGCGACGAGGTCGGCCGTCACCGCGGGGTGCTTGTTCAGGACTTGCGCCAGATAGACCTGGCCGAACGGCGCGCCGGTCTGCCGCAGATAGGCGCCATAGGCCCGCATCAGCGCCGCCTCGCGCCAGTGGAGTTTTGCGCTGAGAATAAGCCCGTTGAAGCGGTCGTTCGCCGTGCGGCCGTGCCAGACCGCGAGGAAGCCGGCTTCGAGCTTGTCCTCGTGCTCGTAAACGTCGATCTTCTCGCCGCTCGCGGTCTCCAGTTCGCTGTCGTGCAGGAAGATGATGCGCTGCGCGCCGCCGATCTGCGGGGTGATGCGGAAGGTGCGCTCCGAGATGACGTTGAAGCCCAGATTTTCGAGGATCGGCACGCGCTTCGACAGTGCGATCGGCGCATCGAGCTGCTGGAGGGTCGCGCGCAAATCCCGCGCGGCGTTGCGCTCGTCGCGGTAGAGATCGATATCGGCGGGGCGCTCCGGGTTCAGCTTTTCGAGCCGCTGGATGTCTTCGAGCGCGCGGGTCGGCCGGTTGGTTTCCTCGTAGCCGGCAGGAAAGGCATCGAGATATTTTTCGAGAAGCGCGGGCGCCGCCGCCCCGTAATATTGAATGATGCGGTCGTGGAACTCGTCGCGCCATGTGCGCACGATCTTCTCGACCGCGCGTTCGAGAACCGCTTCCTCCACCTGTTTGAGGTCGACATCCTTCCGCCAGATGACGATGTGCAGCCGGACGGTTCCGCCTTCCGAGAAGAACGGCGTGAAGGAATCGAACGCCCCGCCGAAGGACCGTTCGAGCAGCGACACGATCTTCACGCGCACATCCGTATTGTAGCGCTCTCGCGGGACGTAGACGAAGACCGAGAGAAAGCGGCCGAACTCGTCGTGACGCACGAACACGCGCGGACGCGGCGTCAGGCCCATTTTGAGGATCTCGGAAGAGATCCGGGTGAGTTGCTCGACGGAGATCTGGAAAAGTTCGTCGCGAGGAAAGGTTTCCAGCACGTTGAGAACGGCGCGCCCGGAGTAACTGTCGGGCGAGTGCCCGGAGCGCCGCATCACCTGATCGACCTTCAGCCGCAGCAGAGGGATGGCGCGCGTCGAGGAATTGTATGTGACCGCGGTGAAGAGGCCCGCGACGCGAAGCTCTCCCGTGATCGCCCCGTCCGGCCCGTAAAGCTTGATGCCGACCGTGTCCATGTGCACCCGGCGATGCACGGTCGAGCGGCTGTTGGCCTTCGCAACGATCACGGGCGGCGAATTCAGGAAGAAGGCGCGGCTGACGGGCGTGAGGCGGCGCTCTTCCCCGCCCCGGCGCAGGACTGAGATCTCCGCGTCACGCAGCAGGCCGAGGCTCTTGTCCGGCATAGGCGTCAGTTCGCCGGTCTCCCCGTCGCCCGAAAACCGGTATTCGCGAATGCCGAGAAAGATGAAATTGCTGGCGGCAAGCCATTTGAGGAACTGGATGCTTTCGCCGATGGTATCGAGGGGCGCCGGCGGTGGGTTCCGCGTGTAATCCGCGACGACCTCCCTCAGCCTCGCGGTCATCGCCTGGAAATCCGAAACGACCGCGCGCACCTGACGCAGAACCCGCGCCAGCGCTGTTGCGAGCGCGGCCCGTTTGTCGTCGCTTTCCACCGTGGCGAGATGGAGGTGGATGAAGCTTTCGCGGCGCGTGCCGTTTCCGTTTTCCGCCGCGGCGCGCAGGGCGATGAGCTGACCGTCGGCATCGCGCTCGACGTGAAAGATCGGATGGGCGACGAGCTCCGGGGCAAGACCCATGTCGCGGAGTTCGCCGAGAAGGGAATCGAGCAGGAACGGCATGTCGTCGTTCACGATATCGATCACCGTGAGCGACGAAGCGCGCATCGGCATTTCCCGCACGGCGATGGCGGGCTCGCCCGGGCGGCGCCGCTTCATATGCTCGAAGGCTTGCGCTGCGAGCGCCGTCAGATCGGCCGCGCTGTAGGCTGCCAGCTCCGTCTCGTCGACCTGATCGAGCAGCGACCGCGTGAAAAGATGGGCGAGCGCTCCCTCCTGCCGGGCGGCAACCGCCGACAAGACCGCGTCGAGCTTCTCGTCGTTCTCCAGACCGGGATGAACCGACATTGCGTCTCCTTGCTCAACCTGTTCTAAAAAATCTTCGCCATGCCTGCCGAAGGCGGCCGCCGGCACTCTTGCCCCGGCTCAGGGAAACTGCTTTTCCTGTGAGAAGTCCAATAGAAAGGCGGCATCATGATCGTGCGCCATGCCTATGCCGGGCTGACTTCGCGCGAGGCGTGCGCTTCCGAGGCCGGCCTGTGACATCGCGGCCATAAGGAAAAGAATTATCTTTCCCGCAATAGGCGTTTGCGATTCGCAAAGGTATGGTGTCCGAAATAGCTCGCGCATCAACCCTTGCGAGGATGGTCTCATGTCTTCCAGCCTCAAGGCTGTCACGCTCACTCTTCTGGCATTGGCATTGTTTTCGACCGCCCCGGCCGCGCCGTCATCCGCTGGCCATGCCGGTGAGTGCTACGAAGCCGTGCCGCCCAAGCCCGTCTACCGCAAATGGGTGCGCCGGGATATCCTATTGCCCGGGCTTTACGAGGTAACGCGCACGCCGCCGCTCTACGGGTTCCGCAAGCGAAAGGTCTTGACCGACCCGGGCGAGGTCGTCTGGCATGAGGAGCCTCCGGTTTACAGGACCGTGCCCAAGAAGGTCAAAATCGCGGGCGGCTACACCTGGAAATATTGCAGTTCCGGCGGCCGCGAGATCAAGTGCAAGGTGCGGGAGCCCGCCCGTTACGAGGTCGTGGAAAAGCGCGTCCTCCTCCATCCGGGCCGCCGCTGGGCAAAGCGCACGCCGCCCAAATTCGCCTACGTCACCGAGCGCGTCCTGCTGCGTCCATACCGCAACGTGAATAACTACCATCCGGCCGAGGTGCACTGGCACAAGGAACGGGTGACGATCCAGCCGGAAGGCTATCGCTGGGCGCCGACCCGTGCAAAGCCTGATTGCTAGAGCCTCGCTGCGGCGCTAGATTGCGCCGTGATCGTGAGGTTCGGCTTTTGGGGCGTAACGCGTGGCAGGCTCAGCTTCCCCATCCTTCATCCGCGGCCTGCCTTGGCTGAAAGCATTAGCCGCCGCGGCCCTGTGCACTCTTCTGCTGGGCTATCTGTCCGCCCGCTCGCCTCTCTTCAACAGTTTCGAATACTGGACGTCGGACTGGCGCACCGCTCTCTTCGCGGATCGGCACGATGCTCAGCATTCCTCGCTCGCCGTCGTCATCATCAACGATGAGACCCTCGCCGGGCTTCCTTACCGCTCGCCGATCGACCGGGGCTTGCTGTCCGACATCATCAGGACCGTGGACAACGCCGGCGCGCGGGTCATCGCGCTCGATTTCATCTTCGACCAGCCGACCGAGCCGGCAAAGGATGCGGCGCTTGCCGAAACCTTGAAGACGACCAACGCCAGGGTCGTGCTCGGCACGCTCGACGAGCGGACGGGGCTCGACGAGGAGCGGCTCGCCTATAACCGGCGCTTTGTTGCCGATGCAGGCGCACGCTCCGGGCTGCTGACGATGCGAACCGAACTCGACGGCACGGTGCGTTCTCTGCCGCAGCCTGTCGCCGGTGCGCCGTCTTATTTCGGCGTCGCCGCAGCGGAGGCCGCAGGGGCGATCTCGCGAGAGGGTGCATCGCGCCGCATCGCCTGGCTCCGCCATCCGCCCCAGGAAGACGCCTTCCTACGCATCCCGGCGCATCAGCTTATGAGCCAGCCCGGCGATGCGGGCGGCGCGCTGAGAACCCGTCTTCTGTCCACCTTGAAGGGCCGCACGGTGCTCATCGGCGCGCAATTGTCCGACGGCAACGACATCTTCTTCACCCCGCTTTCGAAGCTCGACAATCAGCCGATGCCCGGCGTGCTCATCCACGCGCATATCGCCGCGCAGGTTCTCGACGGCCGCGGCTATTGGGAGTTCGGCCGTCAGGGCACACTTATTCTGGTCGCGCTGACGGCTTTGCTCGGATTTCTGCTGGGCTGGCGTTATTTCCGGTCGAGCGTCCTTGTGGGGCTGCCGCCGATCCTCGCCTATCTGGCCGCCGATATCGTCGCGTTCTCGGTCTTCGACATCATCCTGCCGTTCGCGCTGCCGGCTCTGGCCTGGGTGCTCGGCGTGTTCGCCGGGCGCGCCACACGCTGGCTCTCCGAGCAGGATAAGCGAACCGGCATCCAAACGGAGGAAGGCACATGAGCATGGGGCGATCGGGGCTTTCATCGGCTCTTTGGGCATGCCGGATCGGAGCGGCCGTCTTCGCGTTCGGGGCCGCGCAGGCCATGGCCGACGTCGTCGTGGTCTCGTCGAACACGCGGACTTACAAGGCGGGTCAGGAACTCGGCGACAGCCAGTCAATCCAGCTCGGCGCACAGGAGCGCATCACCGTTCTGCTTCCGTCGAATTCCGTGCGCGAGGTGAAAGGCCCGTTCAGCGGCACGGTGGCCGACATCGGCAAGGGCCGCCCGTCCAGCGGGCGCGACCTGTGGGCGCTGGTGAAGGGCTATTTCGTCACGGGCGGCGTTGATGAATCCCGCGTGGCGGCAACCCGTGCGCTCGCGCCGACGCCGAACGCGGCTCCGAGTGAGGATGTCCGGCCCTGGGACGCCGTGCCCCTCGGCAAGCCGGGCATCTATTGCGTCGCCGGAAACAATGGCGTGCGGATTACCCGTGACAGCGCGGGCGCAAGCCAAAGCGTCAAGCTCGCGGATAAAAGCATGACGAAGATCGCATCCGTCGAGTTCGCGGAAGGCGCCACGGTCGCATCGTGGCCAGCGGCGGTTCCCGTCGAGAACGAGGCGAGCTACCGCTTCGTGGCATCGGGACGCCCGCCCGCCGAATTCACGCTCAAGGTGCTCGAAAAGGCCGATCTCGAAGGGCCGGACGTTCTCGCCGCCCTTTACGGCAAGGGATGCAAGGATCAGATCACCGCGTGGCTCAAGACGAAAGCCGCGGAGTGATCGCACGGGGAACGCGCCACGGCCCGCAGCTCGAAATGTGGGCGCGGATCGCGGCCGAAACGGCTGCGAGCGCCGTTCTCGTGGGGGGCATTCTGGCAGCGCACATTCTTGCTCAGCGCGCTTTGCTTTCGCCCGATGCGGCGAACGCGCTTGCCGCGATCGTCCATGCTCTCCTATTCGCGGGCCTGGCGGGCATGGCTTCGGCGCGGGTTTCGGCCAGTCCGGTCCTCGCAATCGCTTCCGCAGGGCCGCATCCTGCCGCGGTTCCGCGCCTTGCAAGGGCTACGCTCGCACATGCCTTGGGAGCCTGCGCGGGCGTGGTCGGCGTTCAGGCGGCTCTGAACCTCGATCCGGTGCAGCAGGTTCCGCACCATGCCGTTTCAGTGCAGCTTCTGGCGCTTGAAGCGGCGGCGACCAGCACGCTCACTACGGTGAGCCTCGGCATGAGGCGCCCCGCTGCATCGGTCGCGGGCGCGGCTGTCGTCTTGGCCGCCGGAGCTCTCACGGCGCACTTCGCTACGGCGAACCCGGCCGCGACGATCGCGCGGACGCTGACAAGCGGCCCGCTCGGCCTCTCCTTGGCCGATGCGGGCGCCGTTCTCATTGCACAGATCGCCGCCATCGCACTTGCGATGATCGCGGTCAGGCCGCGGGCTTGAGACCGACCGGCAGGTCGAGCACCGCCATTACGAAACCGCTGGAGTCGTCTATCGCCTCCTCCCAGAGCGAGAGGTAGGTCGGCACCGAGGGCAGCACGCGGCCGACCACCTCGCCATGGTCGAAGTGCAGCTCGGCCCGGTACTTGCGGGCGAGCCGCTGCATCTTCGTGTTCTCCGACAGGCAGTTCATGTAGAGCCGGGAAATGCCGCGATTGCGCGCCGCGCGCAGGATGCGGCCCAGCAACTCGGTGCCGATGCCCCGGTTCTGGAATTCCCCCTCCACGCTGAATGCGCCTTCCGCGTCCGTAGACCAATCCTCGCCGATCTGGCGCATTTCAGCCGCCGCGCGCATCTCGCCGTCCTTATAGAAGCCGTAGATCAGCCCCTTCATGTCGGTCAGCCGGCTGGCGTAGCTCGTTACGAACTCATCGCTCACATGCATGCCGAAGCGCATGCGGCGGCTTTCCTTGTCAAGTCGTAGCAGGTGGTCGCGAAACTTTTCCGTTTCCGATGGCCACATTTTCCGAATTGTCCCTCCCCAGATATGAGATTCAGGCATTGGAACCTCCTTCTGGAACAATTCTGCGTGCGGCCCTTATTATGAGCCGTCACACGATCTCGGATAATAAGTGCCGTCAATGTGGCTTGCAAAGGGCCCGTTCCAACTTCTGCGGGAAAACATGGCACCCATGACACGCGATCATGCATGGAAAAGGAGCGCGGTTCGCACTTAAAGCTATGATTTATCAGTTTTTTCCCGTCGAGCCGAAACCGCCCTCGCCACGTGCGGTCCCGTCGAGAGACGGGCTGAGCCGCAACGCGGCGCGCTCCACCCGCGCCACGACGAGTTGCGCGATCCGGTCGCCACGGCGCACTGCGAAAGGCTCATCCCCCAGATTGATGAGCAGAACCTGCACCTCGCCCCGATAGTCGGCGTCGATCGTGCCGGGCGCGTTGAGGACCGTCACCCCATGCTTGAGCGCAAGGCCGGATCGCGGCCGCACCTGAGCCTCGAAGCCTTCGGGCAGTGCGATCACAAGGCCCGTGGGGATGAGGGCGCGTCCCCCCGGCTTCAGGGTTTCAGCCTGCCCGTGCGGAAGCGCGCAGACGAGATCAAGGCCCGCCGCGCCCGCCGACTGATAGTCCGGCAAGGGCAAGCCCTCGCCATGGGGAAGCCGCATGACGGGGATGGCCACAGCTTGTACAGGACGGGCCGTAGGGTCTTGGCGCGCGCCCATGCCTATTCCGCAGCCTCGGCTTCCGCGCGCGACGGGGCGCTCGACGCCATCTCCGCCAGGGTCTGCGCCGCTTCCCGCATCAGCCGCTCGGCGACGGCTTCCTTCGTCATGTCCGGCCAGCTATGCACGTCGTGCCTCGTGATGACGTGAACGGCGTTGCGGTCTCCGCCCATCGCGCCCCCGCTCGGCGAGACGTCATTGGCGACGATCCAGTCGCAGCCCTTCGCCTCCAGCTTCTTGATGGCATGGGCGATGACATCGTCCGTTTCCGCCGCGAAGCCGATGACGAGCTGCGGGCGCAGGGCGGTCCGGTTGGAGACGGTTCGCAGGATATCCGGGTTCTCGACGAGCGAAAGCTTCGGCGCGCTCTTCGCCCCATGCTTCTTGATCTTGGTGTTGGAGACGGCCGCCGTGCGCCAATCCCCGACGGCCGCCGCGAACACTCCGATATCGGCGGGAAGGGCCTGCATCACCGCATCGAGCATCCGCTCGGCCGTTTCGGCATGGATGACGGTCACGCCTTTTGGGTCGGGCAACGCGCTGGGGCCTGCCACGAGCGTCACGCGCGCGCCGAGATCGGCCGCGGCGCTTGCGATCGCGTAGCCCTGCTTGCCCGTCGAGCGGTTGCCGATATAGCGGACCGGGTCGATGGGCTCATAGGTCGGCCCGGCGGTGACGAGCACATGACGGCCCGCGAGCACGCGCCCCGCCCCGCTCAGCAGGCGCGCGGCGGCGGCCGCGATGTCCTCCACCTCGGCCATGCGGCCCATG
>CAZNAH010000032.1:8319-8634 GCA_964570735.1 uncultured Hyphomicrobiaceae bacterium
GAGGCAGTCGCAGCCGAGCTCGAGCGAGTTGACCATGCGGCCCATGCCCCACTCCCCGCACGCCATGCTGCCCTCGGCGGGGCCGACGATATGCACGCCGTCGGCCTTCAGCCGGTCGAGGTTGCGCTGCGTTGCGGGATGCTCCCACATGCGCCAGTTCATGGCGGGCGCGGCGAGGATCGGCTTGTCCGCCGCGAGAAGCGCCGTCGTCGCGAGGTCGTCGCAGATGCCGTTGGCGAGCTTCGCCAGCAGGTTGGCGGTGGCGGGCGCGACGATCATGAGATCGGCTTCGCGCGAGAGCCGGATATGGCCGAT
>CAZNAH010000032.1:8644-12389 GCA_964570735.1 uncultured Hyphomicrobiaceae bacterium
GTCTTCACCGGCCTGTCCGATCTGAAGGACGAACAGATCGGTGAAGACCGGCTCCTCGGCGAGCGTCGCCACGGAAAGCGGCGTCACGAAATGCTGCGCGCTCTCGGTGAGGATGGCGCGGACGCGGGCGCCGCGTTCCCGCGCGCGGCGGATCAGGTCGAGCGCCTTGTAGGCGGCGATGCCTCCCCCGATCACGAGCAGAATGGACTTTCCCTGCATGGACATGTCTTTGGGCCCCAAAGCGCGATCCCGCGCATCATTGCGTCCGCGATGCACGGCGGCAACAGAAAACAAATCGCAGCGCCACGATCTTGTTCGCCGCGCGTGCCCCGCCTAATGCTCGCTCGCCCGCGGGATGCGGGTTTTCATCGAGGTTGCATCATGTTGAAACGTCTTGCCGTTGTGTCATTTGCGGCGGTTGTGCTGACCGCGCCGGGCGCTTACGCGAAAGAAAGCTGCGTGAAGAAGGCCGGTGAGGGCTGGGGCATCACGCGCTCCATCGCCGAATTCCAGGCTTACGAAATCATCCAGCAGGTGACCGGCAACTGGCCGATCGAGACTGACCGGATCTCGAAGCCGGTCTATACCTGCAAGGGCGGCAGCGGAAGCTGGACCTGCATCGCGCGCGCGACAGTCTGCAAGAAGGTTTGACCGTTTCAGGGACGCAAGCCATCGCGGCTTCGTCCCTTTCCTTCGCTCGCTATTCGGCGGGACGATAGAACCCCGAGACCGGATCGAGGCGCAGGGAACCCGTGGCGCTGCGCCGGTTGCGGCTGATGCGCCGTTCGGCGCGGCTGATGGCGCTATCCACGCGGGCCGCCTCGCGGCGCACCCAGCGGAAGGCAAACCAGAGAAGACCTGACCCAATGGCAACGGCAAGAAGCTGTGGCATAACTCGACCCCACTGACAAACCAACTCGACCGAACCCCAGCCCCCTGAGGCTTACTCCCCGGCCCTGCCCTAAAGGCCGTATCTCGCCCACAACGCGCGCTCCTCGACGGCGGAGATCACGTCGTCCACGATGGTCCGCCCGACATCCGGCAGACCGAACCCAAACGCGCCGGCAACCCCAACGCCCGGCGACCGCCGCCGGAAGAGTCCGCGTTCCATCGAAACAAGACGAAGCTTGACGTCTTCGCCGTAGAGCGCACGCATCTTGGTTCTGATGTCCATAATGCCATCGATCAGGCCAAGCTCAAGGGCTTGCCGCCCCGTCCAGAACTCGCCTGTGAATAAGTTGTCGGCGGTGGCGTCCAGCCGGTACCCCCGGCGCTCCTTCACGAGCGCGATGAAGTCCTGATGGATAATCTCCTGCACTTTTTTCAGGCGTTCGACATCCTCCGGCTTCTCCGGGCGGAAGGGGTCGAGCATCAGCTTGTCCTGCCCGGCGGTATGCACGCGGCGCTCAACGCCGATCTTCTGGATCAGCTCGACGAAGCCGAAACTCGCATAAAGCACCCCGATGGAGCCAACGATCGACGAGGCATCGGCGTAAATCTCGTCGCCCGCCAGCGCGAGCAGATAGCCGCCGGATGCGGCCACGTCCTCGCAGAACACGTAGACCTTCAGCGATTTCTCGGTCGCGAGCGACCGCACGCGATCGAAGATAAGCCGCGACTGCACGGGCGACCCGCCGGGGCTGTTGATCTGGATCGCGACGGCTCGCGCGTTCTTCACCGAGAAGGCGCGGTCGATCGCGTTGGCGCAGGCGGCGAGCGTCAGGCCCTGCCGCAGCGGCGTGGCCGCGCCGATCGCGCCGGAAAAGCGCAGCACGGGCACGACCGGGCCGCTGCTCCACCAGCTTTCGGGCAGCACCGCTTCCATGGTGCGGCCAAGGCTGAAATTCGATTGACGTTCGCTGTCCATGCTCATGGCGGTCTCTGAGGTTGGGCAGGGCTTGGCGGGCTATGCAGAAGCTCTTGCTGACTGAATGTGTTTATCCTGCGAGCGTTAACAAGAGTTCAGCGCAAAATCGAAAAAGCTCAGGCTGTGCTGACGGCGCCCAGAACCTGGTCGAGGGATGCGCCGTGCCGCAGAACCGCCTCCGCCTCAGCGGTGGCTGTTCCATCCGCTGTGTGGAGAACGAGGCCGCGATGCAGCGACAGCGGCGCGCGGCTTCCCTTGCGCCCTCGCAGGATGACGCGGATGGCGGCCGCGCCCTCTTTCGGAAACAGCGGGATGATTTCGGCCGCGCCGAACCGGCCTGTCAGGCTGTCCAGAATGTCGCCGAGCGACGCTGCGCGGTGGATCACGGCGATCTGCCCTCCCGCGCGAACGGCGCTGGCGAGAAAGCGCATCCAGCGTTCCAGCCCGCCCTCGGGCATCACGCAGGCTTGCGCGCGGGACGCATCGCCGGAATGCCGCGCGCCGCTCTCGTCATGAAACGGAGGGTTTGCGATCGCGTGATCGAAGTGGTCGCGACCCAGGCCGAGCGCTTCGAGGCACGCCCAGCGCGCCGTCACATCGGCTTCGATGGCGCGGAAGGAGGCCGCCATGCCATTGCGTGCGGCGTTCCCGTTGGCCAGCGCGGCGAGCGCTCCGTCGATCTCAAGGCCAGTTATCGCGAGCCCCGGCACGCGCGCCGCAAGGCAAAGCCCCGCCGCCCCGGCTCCGCAGCCCGCTTCGACGACACGCTCACCCGGCTGCGCCCGGCAAGCCGCGGCGAGGAACACGGCATCGAGCCCCGCGCGCAGACCCGTTTTCGGCTGGCGCAGCACAAGCCGCCCGCCCAGAAAGGCATCGTCGGTGGCCTCGCACGGCCAAGCCTCGCTATCGGATGGGTCCGTCATCCAATTTGTCGCGGAGATGTTGGCCCAGTCCTGCGTCTATCATGAGCTGCCGTGCATCGTCCTCATCCTCGGCATCCACGAGGAGCCGCCGCGGAATGGCTCCAATCGAGCCTTCGAGAATGCTCGTATGCATGTCGGCGACCATGGCGGGAATTCGCGCGCCCTCAAGCAGTGCCTGGATATAGGTCAGAAGGACAATATCGTTGGTGCGAAGCAACTCTCTCATAATTGGCTTATTCTCTGTAAGATGGACCTTACGGCTCGGCCATGCGATGAGCATGGGGCGGATCGGGGTGCCTTGATCATCGCCATCATGCCATTGATATACGAACAACGGGAAGTCGGAGCGAGGAGGCCCTCATGAATGCCGTCGTGTCGGTTGAAGAAAGGCGCGACCCCTCGGCGGCGTTGAGGCCACTGACGGACCTTGTCCAGGCTGAGATGGCGCAGGTCAACCAGATCATTCTCGATAAGGCCCGCTCCGATGTCGAGATGATCCCCGAACTGGCCCGCCACCTGATCGATTCCGGCGGCAAGCGTCTGCGCCCGATGCTCACCATCGCCTCGGCCAAGCTCTGCGGCTATGGCGGGCAAGGGCATGTGAAGCTCGCGGCGAGCGTCGAGTTCATGCATACGGCGACGCTTCTTCACGACGATGTCGTCGATGAAAGCGACATGCGCCGCGGCAAGGTGACCGCGCGCCTGCTTTGGGGCAACCAGGCGAGCGTTCTGGTCGGCGATTTCCTGCTCGGCCAGGCTTTCAAGATGATGGTGGATGTCGGCTCGCTCGGCGCGCTGCGCATCCTCTCGAATGCCGCCGCCGTGATCGCGGAGGGCGAGGTCATGCAGCTTGCCGCCTCCAAGGACGTGACGACGACCGAGCACGATTATCTCGCGGTGATCTGTGCGAAAACCGCCGCGCTGTTCTCCGCCGCCGCTGAGATTGGCGCCGTGA
>CAZNAH010000032.1:12428-16913 GCA_964570735.1 uncultured Hyphomicrobiaceae bacterium
AAAGCATCGGCCTCGCGTTCCAGCTCGTCGATGACGCGCTCGATTACTCAGGCGAGGCGGCCAAGCTCGGCAAGAGCATCGGCGACGACTTCCGCGAGGGCAAGATTACGCTGCCGGTTCTGCTGTGCTATGCGCGCGGCTCGGCCGAGGAGCGGGCCTTCTGGGAGCGCACCTTGCAGCAAGGCGAGATCCGCGACGGCGATCTCGCGCACGCCATCGGGCTAATGCGCCGCCACGGCGCCATCGATGAGACTCTGGAGCGCGCCAGGGACTACGGCCGCGCGGCCAGCGAGGCGCTCGCCATCTTCCCGAAGAGCGTGCCGAAAGCCGCGCTGCTTGACGCCGTGGAATTCTCGATCAGCCGCGTCAGTTAGCGACCGCCGGAGCGCTGCTCGGAGGTGAGGCGAGCGGCGGGGTGAGTTGCGTCGCCTTCGGCAGGCCGTTCACCTCGGCCATGCGCATCTCGAACCATTCGCCCTGCGGCCACATGCGAAGGCGAAGCTCCGTCCAGACCTCGCGCGAGCGGACGAGATCGACGAAATCGTCGAGTGGGGGCGCGGAAACCAGCACCACGCCGAGTACCGCCGTCATCGCGACCGACGACCGGATCGAATTGTAGTCGAACAGCTTCAGCGCGGAGCCGAGCGACGTCTTGATCCGCTTGCCCTCGAAATCGACCGAGGAGACTTCATCGAGCGCGAGGTGCACGACATAGCCGAAGAAGACGAAAAGCCCGGCGAACCAGGCCATCAGCGGCTTCTCGTTCAACACCTGCTCGAACAGGATGGCGGTCAGCCCCGCGAAAACGGTCCCCGCCAGCAGGGAATGGAAGATGCCGCGATGCTTGGTGCGGCGATGGAAGACGTAATAAAGGCCGTGCCTGATGCCGATATAAACGGCCATCCAGGCGAGCCATAATTCCACAATTGAATATTGCCGCTCGAAATTGAACAGGGCCACGAAGGCGAAGATGACGCCGAGCCCTCCGAACAGCATGCGCGACGGCGTCGCCTTCTCCAGGTCGATGTCGGGAAGGATGCTGCCGACGATCCCCGCGAGCGTCAGGGTCAGCAGGTGATCCTGCGGCACGATGTTCGACGCCATCGCCACGGTTGCCGCCAATCCGCTCGCGACCGAGCCGACCGCGAGATGTGTTCCGAAATTCGCCATGTGACCCCTCCGTTGGCGGAAGGTTAGGACGATTCGCAGCGCGCACCGCGAGGCAAGCGTCAGGTCTGCGGCTTTTTCGACAGCGGAAATGGCGCCTTGTCGCCGGCCGCATGTTCCACCGTGCCGAGCGCATCGGCGAGGCGCGCGGCGGCGGAACCGGGCTTGAGCGGCTTCTGCTGGCTCTCATGGGGCGACCAGCCGCTCAGATAGAGGATCTCGAAGGTCGCGCGCACGCGGCCGTCCCCAGCCGGAAACTTCTGCGCATAGATCTCGGAGGTCCGCGTCAGAACCGTGCGCCGCATCGGCTTGCGGGAGCGCATCGCCAGCGCGTTTGTCGCACCCATGCCGCGCAGATCGCGCATCAGCGCCAGCGGCGAGGCGTAAGTCACCGTCAGGCGCTCCGCATCCGCGACCGGCAGCGCGAAGCCCGCGCGTTGCAGAAGGCCGCCCATGTCGCGTACATCCGCTGTCGGGAAAACGCGAGGCGACATTCCACCCGTGATCTCGGTTTCCGCCAGCATCAGCGCCTCGCGCAATTCGCCGAGGCTTTCGCCGCCAAGCAGCGCGGCAAGGAACAGCCCGTCGGGCTTCAGCGCGCGCCGCACCTGAATGAGCGCTCCCGGCAGGTCGTTCACGAGATGCAGCGAAAGGCCCGATGCAATCAGATCGAACGCACCTTGCCGCAGCGGCAGGGCATCCTCGCGAGCCTGGACGCGGTGACCCTGAAAGAGGCGCAGGAGAGGGCGGCTCGCTTCTACCGGCAGCACGTCTGCCTGCGGGAAAGCCGCCCGCAGGCTCTGCGTGAGAACGCCGTGGCCCGCGCCGATATCGGCGATTACCCGGAAATCGCGCGATATGGCGGTGAGGCGGCTTGTCAGTTCCCCCGCAACGTGCCGGTGGAGAAAATCGAAATCGCGGATAGCCGGGGCCGCGCGCCGCTTGGCCGCCGCGATCTGCCGCGGATCGAAAATTTCCACCGTAGTCATGGGCCTTATCAGCCTTTACTGTTTCGCCGAAGGCTTGGGTTCAGCGCGGTGCGCGTCATGGGTGTCCTCAACATCGTCGGAGGTTTCGTCAGGTCAAGCCTGCATTATACGTCGAACCTCGTTCTGCCGCCCGTCTGCGTGGGCTGCTCCTCGCTCGTCGATCGCCACGGCGTCGCCTGTCCGCGCTGCTGGAGCAGCCTGCACCCCATCACGCCGCCCCTCTGCGACCGGCTCGGCATCCCCTTGCCGGGGAGCGTCGGTCCGGGACCGTTCTTCTCGACGGATGCGCTCGTCAATCCGCCTGCTTATGGACGCGCGCGGGCCGCGGCCTTCTATACCGGGCTGATGCGCCGTCTGATCGTGCAATTCAAGTTCGAGGACAGGCACGAGGCGCTGCCTCTCTTCACCGCCATGATGAGGGGCGCGGGCCGTGACCTTCTGCCGGATGCCGGCCTGATCGTGCCCGTTCCGCTGCATCCGCTTCGGCTTCTGAGCCGGCGCTTCAACCAATCCGCCGTGCTGGCATTGAGCCTGGGCCGCCGCACGGGCAAGCCCGTATCGACCCGCGCCCTGATGCGCCTGAAGCGGACGCGTCCGCAGGTGGGGCTCGGCCAGACCGAACGGCGGGAGAATGTCGCCGCGGCCTTTGCCGTGCGCGCCGGCGCGGCGAGCCTAATCGCGGGCCGCCGCATCCTGCTGATCGACGACGTGATCACCACCGGCGCCACAGCCAACGCCTGCGCGCGCGTGCTGCTGCAAAGCGGGGCTGCCGCCGTCGATGTGCTCGCGCTCGCCATCGTCACCGCGCTTCAGCATGATGACATCGCCGATGAATTCCCAGCCTCCTGACCCAGGCGTGGCTTGCAGGCAACAGTCATCACGTTCGCGAGACTAAGGCTGGCACGAGCTTTTTCCACGACCCATCTGATTGCCGAACTTTGCACTATTGGAAGGAAAATGCTGGCATGTCCGGCGTAACGATCTACACGACGCCATTCTGCCCTTACTGCTATCGCGCGAAGGCGCTGCTGAAGCGGAAAGGCGTCGCCTATACGGAAATCGACGTGAGCCAGTCATCGGAACTGCGGGGCGAGATGATCAAGCGAGCGAATGGACGCTACACCGTTCCTCAGATCTTCATCGGTGACAGGCATGTCGGCGGATCGGATGACCTGCACGCGCTCGAAGGGCGGGGCGAGCTCGATCCGCTGCTTGCGGGCTAAGCACGTGCGGGCTTGAGGAGGCGCGATGACGCAGGCGCGGACGTTCACGGCGGCTCTCGTGCAGATGCGGTCGGGCCGGGAGGTCGAGGCGAACTTCGCGGAGGCCGAACGGCTGATCCGCGAGGCTGTCGCCTGCGGCGCGCACTATGTGCAGACACCCGAAAATACCCTCCTGATGGAGCTTGAGACGGACGCGCTGTTCGGCAAGATCGCATCCGAAGCCGAGACACCCGCCATCGCGCGCTTTGCCCGGCTCGCGGAAGATCTCGGCATCTGGCTGCATGTCGGCTCGATCGCGGTCAAGGTCGAGGCGCGCCGTGCCGCGAACCGTGCGTTCCTGTTCGCGCCCGATGGCCGGATTGCCGCGCGCTATGACAAACTCCATATGTTCGATGTGACCCTGCCGAGCGGCGAGACCTATCGCGAATCCGCCGTCTATCGGCCGGGCGAAGAGGCCGTGCTGGCGCAACTGCCCTGGGGCGGGCTTGGGATTACAACGTGCTACGACTTGCGCTTTCCGGAGCATTACAAGGCGCTGGCTCAGGCTGGAGCGATGTTCCTGGCGGTCCCCTCCGCCTTTACGAAGGTGACGGGAGAAGCGCATTGGCATGTGCTTCTGAGGGCGCGGGCCATCGAGAACGGCTGTTTTGTGCTCGCGGCCGCGCAGGGCGGGCGTCACGCCTCAGGCCGCACCACATTCGGTCACAGCCTGATCGTGTCGCCCTGGGGAGACATTCTGGCCGAGGCGGGCACGGAGCCCGGCGTTATTCTGGCGGAGATCGACACCGCTCAGGTGGATGACGTGAGGTCCCGCATCCCGGCGCTTCGACATAGCCGCCCTATCGCGATCGCGCCTACGGCGGGGCCGGAAACGGAGGAAGAAGTGGCATGATCCGCTACGTCCTGAAATGCGACAGGGGGCACGAATTCGAGTCCTGGTTCGCGAGTTCCTCGGCCTATGATGCGCTCGCGAAGGCCGGGCAGGTGACTTGCGCCGTTTGCGGCACATCCCGCGTGAGCAAGGCGCCGATGACCCCCAGCGTGGTGACGAGCCGCGGCAGAGCGGTGCGCCATGAACCAGCGCAGAGCCAGCAACCCGCATCGCC
>CAZNAH010000032.1:16950-22952 GCA_964570735.1 uncultured Hyphomicrobiaceae bacterium
CGCTGCGCCGCATCCGCGACCACGTCAAGGCGCATGCCGATTATGTCGGGCCGCGCTTCGCCGAGGAGGCGCGCAAGATCCATTACGAGGAAGCGCCGAGCCGGGGCATCTATGGCGAGGCGACCGCAGAGGATGTCCGCTCCCTGAAAGACGAGGGCATCGAGTTCTACCCGCTGCCCGTTCTGCCCGATGACCGCAACTGAGGCGTTCAGTCCGCCCGCGCCGAAACGATATAGTTCACCGCGAAGTCACGCTGGGACAGTTCCCAGTCGCCCGTGAGCGGGCTGAAGACGATCCCGCGCAGGCTTTCAAACTGGAAACCGGCTTTGGTCAGCCCCGCTTTCAACTCCTCGACCGTGACGAACTTGTCCCAGCTATGCGTGCCTCGCGGAATGAGGCCTAGCACGCGCTCCGCTACCACGATAGCCAGCGCATAGGACCGCGCCGTCCGGTTGATCGTCGAGACGATGAGCAGGCCGCCCGGTTTCGTCAGCGCGCGGCAGGCCGCCAGAAAAGCGCCGACATCGGCCACGTGCTCGATCACTTCTGACGCGATGACCACATCGAAGCTGCGGCCCTCGCGGACGAGGTCTTCGGCGAGGGCGGCGCGATAGGTGATCTCAAGTCCCTGCCGCTCGGCATGGCGCCGCGCGACCGTGATCGCCTGCTCGACCGGGTCTATCCCCGTGACCTGCGCGCCCAGCCGGGCGAGCGGCTCCGACAGGATGCCGCCGCCGCAGCCGATATCGAGCACCGACAGCCCCTGCAAGGGCTTCAGCGCGCGCTCGCGAGCGGTGTCTCCCGCCGTGGCCGCGTCCCTGATGAATTGCAGGCGAGCCGGGTTGAAGGCATGGAGCGCGCCGAATTGCCCGCTTTCGTCCCACCACTCGTTTGCCAACGCCTCGAAGCGCCGGGCCTCGTCGGGGTCCAATGTCAAGGGCTGCCGTTTTTCCGCCTCAATGTCCATAGAGGGCATACTCCCAGGTTTGGAAAAGGAGCAGGGCCTTTCCGGACGCAAAACCGCTTGACGTGCGGCGTCCCTTTCCGCCCCGCTTTGCATCTACCGATACAACGTCATGTAGCCTTGGGCTCGCTGCAAGCCAACCATGGTTCGCAGCCGGAACCCGGCACCGGCGAGGGAAGTCCGCAATGCTGCTGGTCATGAAGTTCGGGGGAACCTCGGTCGCCGATGTGGAGCGCATCCGCAATGTCGCGCGCCACGTCAAGCGGGAGGTGGATGCCGGAAACAAGGTCGCCGTCGTCGTATCGGCCATGGCAGGGCATACGAACCAGCTCGTCGCCTGGACACGCGAGGCGAGCATCATCCACGACGCGCGCGAATATGACGCGGTGGTGGCCTCGGGCGAGCAGATCACGTCCGGGCTGCTGGCCATCGTGCTCCAGTCAATGGGCGTGCCGGCGCGCTCCTGGCTCGGCTGGCAGATCCCGCTCCATACGGATGACGCCCACGGCTCCGCGCGGATCGACCGGATCGAGAACGGCGAGCTTCTGCGCAGGCTAGCGCAGGGCGAGGTCGCCGTCGTCGCGGGGTTCCAGGGCATCAGCCCGATGAACCGCATCACGACGCTCGGGCGCGGCGGGTCGGACACCAGCGCCGTCGCGCTCGCCGCGGCGCTCAAGGCCGAGCGCTGCGATATCTACACGGATGTGGACGCGGTTTACACGACCGACCCCCGGATGGTCCCGAAAGCGCAGCGCTTGGACCGCATCTCATACGAAGAAATGCTTGAAATGGCGTCGCTCGGCGCGAAAGTTCTCCAGACACGGTCCGTCGAGCTTGCCATGGTTCATGGGGTGCGTGTACAAGTTCGTTCTAGTTTTGATCCGCCCGAAAGCTGCCGCCCGGCTCGCGATGGCGAACCGGAAGAACGCGGCACGCTCGTTTGCGACGAAAATGAGATGTTAGAACAGCGTATCGTCAGCGGCATAGCCTACGCGAAAGACGAAGCCAAGGTCACCGTCCTCAAGGTCGAGGACAAGCCCGGCGTGGCCGCGAGCGTATTCGGTCCGCTCGCCGAGGCCAACATCAACGTGGATATGATCGTGCAGAACGTCTCCGAGGACGGCCGCTACACGGACATGACCTTTACGGTGGCTTCGGGGGAACTTCCCCGCGCGCTCGATGTTCTGCGCCCCCTGAAGGACACCATCCGCTACAGCGATCTGCGCGGTTCGACGGATGTGGTGAAGGTTTCCGTCATCGGGGTCGGCATGCGCAGCCACGCCGGCGTCGCCGCGCAGATGTTCAAGGCCCTCGCCGACAAGGGAATCAACATTCAGGCCATCTCCACGTCAGAAATTAAGATTAGCGTGCTCATCGACGCGGCCTATGCAGAGCTTGCAGTGCGAACGCTGCACACTCTCTTCGGCCTTGATCGATAGAGCCCGCCCGCGCATCGAATTCCCTTCGCGAGAGCGAGCCGAACGTCGCACTGCTTGGAATGTGAGGAACCGGGCACATGGCCTGGAAGTTGAGCGCACCTTGGGTTCTGATCCGTCAGCTTCGGGAGGTGATGGCGTCGTCGTCCGAACCCCAGGCCAAGCTTGACCGGATCGTCAAGGTGATCGCCGCCAACATGGTGGCCGAGGTCAGCTCGATCTACATTCGCCTTCCCGACGGTTCACTCGAACTGATCGCGACCGAGGGGTTGCGTGCGGAATCCGTCCACGCGCTGAAGATGAAGAAGGGCGAGGGTCTCGTCGGCCTCATCGCCGAATGGAGGGAGCCGATCAACCTGCCGGAAGCGCAGAAGCACCCGGCCTTCTCCTACAAGCCCGAGACAGGCGAGGAAATCTACCACTCCTTCCTCGGCGTGCCGATCCTGCGCGA
Organism: uncultured Hyphomicrobiaceae bacterium; assembly: GCA_964570735.1. Classification (GTDB taxonomy): domain Bacteria; phylum Pseudomonadota; class Alphaproteobacteria; order Rhizobiales; family Rhodomicrobiaceae; genus CAZNAH01. The sequence goes on from CAZNAH010000032.1 coordinate 19,802, forward strand.
GCGCCGCACTCTCGGCGTTCTCACCGTGCAGAACCGGATCGAGCGCAAATATTCCGACGAGGAAGTCGAAGCCTTGCAAACCACCGCGATGGTTCTCGCCGAAATGATTGCATCGGGCATCTTCACGCCCGCCGGAGCCAGCGTTCCCGACCGGCGGACGATGTCGCTCACTATCCGCGGGATCGCGATCAACGAGGGCATCGCGCTCGGCCATGCCGCGCTCCACGAACCGCGCGTGCATATCGACCGCTTCTTCGCGAACAACATTCAGGAAGAGTTGCAGCGCCTTGAGGATGCCGTGGCCGAGCTGCGCCGCGTCATGGACGGGCTTCTGCACAAGGGCGACACGGCGCGGGCCGGCGAGCACCGCGAGATCATCGAGACGGTGCGGATGCTCGCGCACGATCAGGGCTGGGCGCGGCGGATGCGCGAGGCCGTGACGGCGGGCCTGACCGCGGAGGCGGCCGTGGAGCGCGTGCAGCAGAACATGCGCACCCAGTTTCTGCGCCACGCGGACTCGTTCTGGCGCGAGCGTCTGCATGATCTCGACGATCTGGCCAACCGCTTGCTGCGCATCCTGAACGGCAGGGATGGCGGCCTGTCGTCCGACAAGCTGCCCGAAGACGCGATCCTGATCGCCCGCAACATGGGCGCGACGGAACTGCTCGACTACGACACCTCGAAGCTGCGCGGCCTCGTGATCGAGGATGGCGGGGCGACCAGCCACGTCGCCATCGTGGCGCGCTCGCTCGGCATCGCCGCGCTCGTGCAGGCGCAGGACGTGCTGGGGGCGATCGAGCACGGCGATCCCGTGGTTCTCGACGCGGAGGCGGGCGAGGTGCACATCCGCCCGTCGCTCGAACTCATCCGCGCCTATGCTGACAAGGCGCGCTTCCGCGCCAAGCGCCAGGCCCAGTTCGCCAAGCTGCGCGACCGGCCGGCCTTCACAAGGGACGGCGAACGCGTCCACCTCCAGATGAACGCCGGGCTGCTGGTTGATCTGCCGAACTTCCATCTGTCGGGCGCTGACGGCATCGGCCTCTTCCGCACCGAATTGCAGTTCATGATTGCATCGACCTTCCCGCGCCTCAATCAGCAGCAGGCGACCTATGCCCGCGTGCTCGAAGAAGCGAAGGGCAAGCCCGTCATCTTCCGCTCGCTGGATGTGGGCGGCGACAAGGTGCTGCCATATCTCAAGACGGCGAAGGAAGAAAACCCCGCGCTCGGCTGGCGCGCGATCCGCATGTCGCTCGACCGGCCCGCCCTGTTCCGCACCCAGGTCCGCGCGCTGCTGAGGGCCGCGGCGGGACGCGAACTGAACCTCATGATCCCGTTCGTCGCGGAGGTGAGCGAGTTCGTCGCCGCCAAGGCCCTGATCGACAAGGAAGTCGCGCACGGGCTGCGGCACGGCCATCAGCCGCCCTCCTCTCTGAAGATCGGCGTCATGCTCGAAGTGCCCTCGCTGGTCTGGCAGTTGGATGCCCTGCTGCCGCTGGTGGACTTCGTCTCGGTGGGAAGCAACGATCTCCTGCAATTCCTGTTCGCGGCGGATCGCGACAACTATCAGGTCGCGCATCGCTTCGACAGTCTGAGCCTCTCGTCGATGTGCGTCCTGCGCGAGATCGTGGTCAAGGCGCGCAAGCACGGCGTAAACCTCGGCCTTTGCGGCGAAATGGCGGGGCGGCCCCTGGAGGCCATGGCGCTGCTGGGGCTGGGCTTTCGCTCCATTTCCATGGCGCCCGCCTCGCTCGGCCCCGTGAAGGCCATGGTGCTCTCGGCCAGGGCGCGCGATCTCGAAGGTTTCCTGCTGTCTCTGATCGAGCGGAACTGCACGACGATCCGCACGGAACTTGCGCAGTTCGCGCGGAAAAATGATATCCAGATCTGAACCATAACGCCGGCGCCGTCTGCCGCGAAAACACGTCTTCAAGCCCATGTCCGCCATTCCGAGAGAGAAAATTGCGCGCTTGGTCGATCGCTGGGAGCAGCTTCAGGCCATGCTGTCGGCCGGCGTCGAGCAGGACTCATACATCAAGCTCTCGAAGGAGTTCGCCGAACTCGATCCGCTTGCAGCCGTCGCGCGCGCGCTTCAAGCCGCCGAGCAGGACCGCGCCAATCTCCGCCAGATCATCGAGGATGCGGGCGCGGAAAAGGAAATGGCCGACCTCGCCTGGGAGGAGCTGGAAGAGGTCAACGGCCGCATCGCGCGGCTGGAACATGATCTGCAAATCGCGCTTCTGCCCAAGGACGCGGCCGACGAAAAGAGCGCCATTCTCGAAGTGCGCGCGGGCACCGGCGGCGAGGAGGCGGCCCTGTTCGCCGCGGACCTGTTCCGCATGTATCAGCGCTATGCCGATGCGCGGGGCTGGAAGGTGCAGGTGCTGTCGGCGAGCGACGCCGATGCGGGCGGTTATCGCGAAATCGTGGCAAGCATCACGGGGAAAGGCGTGTTCGCGCGGCTGAAATTCGAGTCCGGCGTACACCGCGTGCAGCGCGTGCCCGCGACCGAAAGCCAGGGCCGCATCCACACCTCCGCTGCGACGGTCGCCGTGCTGCCGGAGGCCGAGGACATCGACATCGAAATTCGCCCGGAAGATGTGCGCATCGACACCATGCGCGCCTCCGGCGCAGGCGGCCAGCACGTCAACACGACCGACTCGGCCGTGCGCATCACCCACCTGCCGACGGGGATCGTGGTCACGTCGAGCGAGAAATCGCAGCACCAGAACCGCGCGCGCGCCATGCAGGTTCTGCGGGCCAAGCTCTACGACATCGAGCGCACGAAGGCCGCCGAGGCGCGCGCCGCCGACCGCAAGGACCAGATCGGCAGCGGCGACCGCTCGCAGCGCATCCGCACCTATAATTATCCGCAGGGCCGCGTCACCGATCATCGCATCAACCTGACGCTGTACAACCTGCCGCAGATCATGGAAGGCGACGGGCTCGACGCCATCCTCGACGCGCTCATCACGGAGCATCAGGCGAACCTTCTCGCGGCTTCGGAGGCCGAAAATGCCTGAAGCCGCTGAGCGCGAGGCGAGCCGGCCGGGCGGGCCGACCGTCCGCGCGGCGATCCAGCGCGCGCGCCGGCTGCTCGAAGCCGCCGGCAAGGAGGAGGCCGCCCTCGATGCGCGCCTCATCGTAGGGCTGG
>CAZNAH010000033.1:0-10385 GCA_964570735.1 uncultured Hyphomicrobiaceae bacterium
ATGCCGATGCCGCCTACGAGCAGGCTGACCGCCGCGACCGCGCTCAACAGGCCGGTCAGCACGCGCGTCGTGCCGGTCAGTGTTGCGGCGATTTCCTTGAGGTCGCGCACGAAGAAATCGTCCTGCTCGCCAGGCGAGATGCGGCGGCGCTCGCGCATCAGCACCTCGATATCCTTGAGGGCTTTGGTGGTCGAGCGGCCGTCCTCCACCGAGATGTAGATGAAGCTCACATCCGTATTGCCCGCGATGCGGCGCTGATAGGTGCGCAGGGGCATAACGACGAGATCGTCCTGGTCCTGGCCGAAGCTCGATTCGCCCTTCTCGGCCAGCACGCCAACGATCTCGCAGCTGATGGTGCCGAGCCGGATGCTTTCGCCGAGAGGGCTTCTGCCGCCGAACAGTTCGCGCTGGATGGTCAGCCCGACGATGCAGGACGCCTGGCCCGCCCGCAGTTCCGCCTCGTTGAAGGCGCGGCCCGCGATAATCGGCCAGTCCCGCGCGTCGAGATAGCTCGTCTCCGCGCCGGTGACGGTCGTGCTCCAGTTCTGGTTGCCGACGACGGCCGTGATGCCGCGCGTCGTGGCGGGGGCGACCGCGCGCAGGCCCGCGACCTCGCGGCGGATGGCCTCTGCATCGGCGACCTCAAGCGCTTTCGCCGCCTCCTGCACGCCGCCGGGGCCGATGGCCTGGCCCGGACGCAGCACGAGCAGGTTCGTGCCGAGCTTCGCGATGTCGGCCGTCACCTTCTGGGTGGAGCCCTGGCCGAGCGTGACCATGGTGATCACGGCGGCGACCCCGATCACAACGCCGAGGCAGGTGAGGAACGAGCGCAGGAGGTTGCGCCGGATGGATTGCATCGCGAGGCGGACCGTCTCCCAGATCATGGCGCTGCCTCGCGCTGCGTCTCGATGCGGCTGACCTTGCCGTCCGCGACGTGGATGATGCGGCCCGCATAAGCCGCCATGTCGTGCTCGTGGGTCACCATCACGACGGTGATGCCGCGCTCGCGGTTGAGCCGGGACAGCAGCTCCATGATCTCGCGGCTGCGCGCGCTGTCGAGATTGCCGGTTGGCTCGTCCGCGAGCAGCACGGCCGGGTCCGATGCGAGCGCGCGGGCGATGGCGACGCGCTGCTGCTGGCCGCCGGACAGCTCGGCCGGCGTGTGTTTCTCCCGGCCCTGCAACCCCACGAGGTTCAGCGCGTCCCGAGCGCGCCTGCGGCGTTCCTCGGCTGGCATGGCGCGATAGATGAGCGGCAGCTCCACATTTTCCAGCGCGGTCGTTCGCGCGAGCAGGTTGAAGCCTTGGAACACGAAGCCGAGGAAGTGCCGGCGCAGCAGTGCGCGCCGGTTGCGGTCGAGCGCGCCCACGTCGATGCCGTCGTAGAGGTATCTGCCGGCCGTCGGCACGTCGAGGCAGCCGATGATGTTCATGGCCGTCGATTTGCCGGAGCCGGAAGGCCCCATGATCGCGACGAACTCGCCCTCGCCGATTACGAGGTCCATGGCATCGAGTGCGCGCACCTGCGCCTCGCCCTCGCCGTAGATCTTCGAGACGCCGCGAAACACGATGATGGGGCGGGGCTTCGTGACGCTCTCATTCGCGGGCCTGGCGAGCCGCGCTTCGCCGCTCATGGTCTGGGCCCCTCGCTGTTCGTGATGACCGCAGCACCCGCTTCGAGCCCGCCGGTCACCACGGTGCGGCGGCCGTCGCTCGAACCCACCGTGACATCAGCCGCGACTGGGCGGCCTTCCTTCAGCAGATAGATGCGCCGCGTGTTCCTCTCCGGCTCGGTGATGTGGACCTCCCTCGGCCGCTGCGGGAAGCGGAACAGCGTGAACCCGCCTCCGCCGCGCCGCGCCTTCTCGGGTTCGGGCGGTTTCCAGCGCAAGGCGGCGTTCGGAATGAGCAGAGCATCGTTCACGTCCTCCACCACGATCTCGGCGGTCGCCGTCATGCCGGGCCTGAGCGAGAGATCGGCGTTCTCGGCCGTCAGGATCGCCTTGTAGGTGACGACGCCGTTGACCGTTTCGGAGGCATAGCGCACGCTTTCGATCGTCGCCGGGAAGCTGCGGCCCTGATAGGCTTCGACCGTGAAGGTCGCCCGCTGGCCCGCGCGCACCTGGCCGATATCGGCCTCGTCCACGTCCACCTGAAGCTCCATGCGGCGCAGGTCTTCGGCGAGCGTGAACAGGATGGGCGCCTGGAAGGAGGCCGCGACCGTCTGCCCTGGCTCTGCGCTGCGGCGCAGCACGACCCCGTTGACCGGGGAATAGATTTTCGATTTCGACAGGTTCGTCTCGTTCTCCTTCAACTCGGCTTCGGCGACACGCACATCGGCCTTGGCGCTTTCGAGCGCGGCCGCGGCGCGGTCGAAATCAGCCTTCGCGATATCGAGCGCATTCTCGGAAGAGAACTGCTTGGCGTTGAGCGACTGCGTGCGCTCCAGGTTGCGCCTGCGCTCGACGAGCGTCGCTTCGGCCTGCGCGAGGCGCGCTTTCGAGGCCGCAAGGGCGGCGCGGCTGCGCTCGACCTGGGCCGCGAGCTTCACCGTGTCGAGTTCCGCGATGACCTGCCCGGCCGTCACCGCGTCGTTGTTGTCCACGTGGACGGTGCGGATGATGCCGGATAGCTCGCTTGATACGTCCACCTCATTGGTGGGCTGAACGGTGCCCGTCGCGGTGACGGTCACGGTCATGTTGCCCCGCGCGGCGGGCTCGGTCGTGTAGATCGTCTGCGGGGTCGTGTCCCGCAGGAAGAGATACCAGCCCGCGCCGGCGGCCGCCAGGGCGACGAGCACCCAGAGCAGAACCGGGCGCTTCGTCTTCTTCGAGCCGACGCCGAGGATCGCCTCGATGTCCTTGTCGGCCGGGGGCCGGTCCAGAACGTTCATGGTCTTTCCGCGCGATCGCTTCGTCAAACACAGTTACCGGAGCGTGTTCCGCCCGTCTGTCACAGCATATGCGCGCGGGACGCCATCGGAGCAGCCGCATTTTATAATTTTTTGTAACTGGGGTTAGCGGCGGCCGCGCGGCGCAGACTGTCGCGAACGGATGAGCCGCTATTCGGCGGCGTGGCGCACGGGCGCGGCGGCGGCGCGTATTGCGGCGATGTTCGCGGCGTAATCGGGCGTGCGGAACACGGCTGAGCCCGCCACCAGCACGTCCGCGCCCGCTTCCACGATGGCGCGCGCCGTATCGGGCGCGATGCCGCCATCCACTTCGAGGTGTATGGGCCGCGCGCCGATCATCCTGCGGATGCGCCGCACCTTCTCGCACATGGCGGGGATGAACGCCTGTCCGCCGAAGCCGGGGTTGACCGTCATCACCAGGATGAGATCGACTTTGTCGAGCACGAACTCGATCGCGCTTTCCGGGGTGCCGGGGTTCAGCGAGACGCCCGCGCGTTTGCCGAGCGCGCGGATCACTTGCAGCGAGCGGTCGAGATGCGGACCGGCCTCCGCATGCACCGTGATGATGTCCGAGCCGGCGTTGGCGAAGGCTTCGAGATACGGGTCGGCGGGCGCGATCATCAGGTGAACGTCCAGCACCTTCTTTGTCCATGGGCGGATGCATTCCACGAGGCGCGGCCCGAAGGTGATGTTCGGCACGAAATGGCCGTCCATCACATCGACATGCACCCAGTCGCAGCCGGCCTCGTCGATGGCGCGCACCTCCTCGCCGAAACGGGCGAAGTCGGCGGAGAGGATCGAGGGGGCGATGAGAACATCGGCCATGGGTCAGCCTCCCGTGCCGGCGGCGGGCGCGCCGTTCATCACGCGGCTTGCCAGGATATCCGGCGCGCGGATTGTCATGAGGTCATCCGCGCCGACGGGGGCGCCGCTCTCGAACAGCCGGTTCGCCTGCCGCAGGCGCGCGCGGTCGAGCGCGTTGCGAATCGAGCGGGCATTGGCGAAATGCGGCTGCGCGCGGCGCGCCTCGATATAGCGCTTCAGCGCATCGACCGCGTCGTCGCCGAGCCTGTAGTTCTGGCGCTCCAGCATCTTGCCCGCGATCTCGAACAACTCCCCGCTGGAATAATCCGGGAAGTCGACGTGGTGGGCGATGCGGCTGCGGAAACCGGGATTGCTTTCGAAGAACTTATCCATCCGGTCGGCATAGCCCGCAATGATGACGACGAGATCGTCGCGCTGGTTTTCCATCACCTGCAAAAGAATTTCGATGGCTTCCTGGCCGTAATCCCGTTCATTCTCAGGCCGATAAAGATAATACGCCTCGTCGATGAACAGCACCCCGCCCATCGCCTTCTTCAAGATCTCTTTCGTCTTCGGCGCGGTATGGCCGATATACTGCCCCACGAGGTCGTCGCGGGTCACGCTGACGAGGTGGCCCTTCCGAACATAGCCGAGGCGATGCAGCAGGCTCGCCATGCGCATCGCGACGGTGGTCTTGCCGGTGCCCGGATTGCCGGTGAAGCTCATGTGGAGCGTCGGAGTCTCGTGGGCGAGGCCGAGCTGCTTGCGCGCGCGCTCCACCAGCAGAAGGGTGGCGATCTCCTTGATCCGCCGCTTGACCGGCGCGAGGCCGATCAGGTCGCGGTCGAGTTCCGCAATGACTTCAGCCACGCCGGAGGACTGGAACTCGGCGCGCAGGTCGATGGCCGCCGGTGCGGGCGCCGTGCCTTGCGTGCCGTCCTGTGTCGCGGGTGCGGCCTGGTCCATTGCAGTCCCCATCGCTTAGCGGCTCATCGTCGTGGTGTAGCGGATCGCGCGACCGTCCACTTCCTGGCGCACGATCTCCATTTCAGGCTCGTTCGCCGGACGGTTCACGATGAACGAAAGCCGCACCGATTCCCAGCCGTGGCTCGCATCGAAAGCCGAGACGCGGATATAGCGGTCGCCATAGACCTTCCGGCATTCGTTCAGTTCATAGAGGATGCCCGCCGCGTCCGTCACGTCGAACATGGGCAGGCCCCACATCTCCCAATAGGTGTTGCGGGGGTGCGGGTCGTTCGTGAACTCGATGTTCACGGCCCAGCCCTTGTCGATACAATATTGAAGCTGCTTCGCGATCTGCTCGTCGGTCAGATCGGGGAGGAACGAGAAAGCTCCTTGGGTGATGCGCATGGTTCTCTCCTTGGGCGCGGATCAGGCGGCGGCGGTCGCGACGGGCGCGAAGTCCGGCGTGTCGGTCGAGGCATAGTTGAAAGTTACGTCGCCCCAGACATCGAGGGCCTGCTTCAGGGGCGTGCAATGGCGCGCGGCGTCCTGGAGGATCTGCGGGCCTTCCGCCATGTAGTCGCGGCCCTCGTTGCGCGCGAGGATCATGGCTTCCAGCGCCACCCGGTTCGCGGTCGCGCCCGCCTGGATGCCCATCGGGTGGCCGATCGTGCCGCCGCCGAATTGCAGCACCACGTCCTCGCCGAGATGATGCAGAAGCTGGTGCATCTGGCCCGCGTGAATGCCGCCCGACGCGACCGGCATCACCTTGTTGAGCGAGGCCCAGTGCTGGTCGAAGAAGATGCCGTTCTCCAGGTTGACCGGCGTGAACTCGTCGAGGCAGATGTCGTAATAGCCCCGCGTCGTGCGAGGGTCGCCTTCGAGCTTGCCGACGACAGTGCCCGCGTGGATGTGATCGACGCCCGCCAGACGCATCCATTTCGCGATCACGCGGAACGACACGCCGTGCAACTTCTGGCGAGTATAGGTGCCGTGGCCCGCGCGGTGCAGGTGCAGGATCATGTCGTTCCTGCGCGCCCAGTTCGACATGGACTGGATTGCGGTGTAGCCGATCACGAGGTCGATCATCACGATGACCGAGCCAAGCTCCTTGGCGAACTCCGCGCGCTCATACATGTCCTCCATCGTGCCAGCGGTTACGTTGAGATAGGTGCCCTTCACCTCGCCGGTCGCGGCCTGCGCGCGGTTCACGGCCTCCATGCAGTAGAGATAGCGGTCGCGCCAGTGCATGAAAGGCTGAGAGTTGATGTTCTCGTCGTCCTTGGTGAAGTCGAGGCCGCCTTTCAGCGCCTCATAGACCACGCGGCCATAATTGCGGCCCGAGAGGCCGAGCTTCGGCTTGACGGTCGCGCCGAGCAGGGGGCGGCCGAACTTGTCGAGCCGCTCGCGCTCCACGACGACGCCCGTGGGCGGCCCTTTGTAGGTCTTCACATAGGCGATGGGCAGCCGCATGTCTTCGAGCCTCAGCGCCTTCAGCGGCTTGAAGCCGAAGACGTTGCCGATGATCGACGCGGTCAGGTTGGCGATGGAGCCCGGCTCGAACAGGTCGAGGTCATAGGCGATATAGGCGAAGTAGGAGCCGGGCGCGTTCGGCACCGGGTCCACGCGATAGCATTTCGCGCGATATTTCTCGCAGGCCGTGAGGCGGTCGGTCCAGACCACGGTCCAGGTTGCGGTGGAGCTTTCGCCCGCGACCGCCGCGCTCGCCTCGATCGGGTCCACGCCATCCTGCGGGGTCACGCGGAACAGCGCGATGATGTCCGTATCCTTCGGCGTATAGTCGGGCTCCCAATAGCCCATCTTCTTGTATTCGAGCACGCCCGCCTTGTAGCGGTCCTTGCCCCGGACTGTCTGGCTTTGATTGCCTGCGTCGATGGTATCCATTGGGAGCCTCCTGGTCTTTTATGTTGGTATGGGGATCAGCGCGCGCGCCGCGTCGGCAGCCGCCTCGGGAGTGATGCCGAAATGGCTGTAAAGCTCTTCGTATGGAGCCGACGCGCCGAAGCTCTGCATCCCGACGAAGCGACCGTCCGGGCCGAGCCATTCGTGCCAGCCCGTGGCGACACCCGCCTCGATGGCGACGCGCGGGGCCTTGCCGAGCACGGATGCGCGGTAGCCTTGCGGCTGCTCGCGGAACATCTCCCAGCAGGGCATGGAGACGACCGCCGCCGCGATGCCTTCGCCTTCGAGCAGGCGCGCAGCCTCCATTGCGATGGCGACCTCGGAGCCGGTTGCGAGGAACGTGACCTGACGCGGCGCGGCCGGTTCATGCAGCACATAAGCCCCCTTGGCGACGCGGTTTTCGCCCGCATCGACGCGCAGGGCGGGCAGCCCCTGCCGGGTGAGGCAGAGGATGGAGGGTCTGTCCGCCGCAGCGAGCGCGCATTCCCAGGCTTCGAGCGTCTCGATGGCATCCGCCGGGCGGAACACGAGACAGTTCGGGATCGCACGCAGGCTCGCCACATGCTCGACCGGCTGGTGGGTCGGCCCGTCCTCGCCGAGCCCGATGGAATCATGCGTCATCACGTAGATCACGCGCTGGTGCATGAGCGCCGACAGCCGGATCGCCGGGCGGCAGTAATCGGAGAAGACAAGGAACGTGCCGCCATAGGGCACGAAGCCGCCATGCAGCGCGATGCCGTTCATCGCGGCGGCCATGCCGTGCTCGCGCACGCCGTAATGGATGTAGCTGCCCGAGAAATCGCCGCGTGTGACGGGCTTCTGCGCCTTAACTTTCGTTCCGTTCGAGCCGGTCAGGTCCGCCGATCCGCCGATGAGTTCGGGCATGGCGGCGGTGATGGCCTCCAGGCTCTGCTGGCTCGACTGGCGCGTGGCGAGCTTCGGCTTGTCCGCCGCCCATTTCGCTTTCAAACCGGCGATCACGCGGGGCAGCGTATCGGGAAGCGTCTTTGCGATCGTGCGGTGAAATTCCGCGCGCTTTTCCTCGGGGAGCGCATCCACGTCGGCTGTCCAGCGGGCGTGGTCCGCCGCGCCGCGCTCGCCTGCCCTGCGCCACGCGGCGAGGACAGGCTCCGGCACCTCGAAGGGCGGATAGGGCCAGCCCAGATGCGCGCGCGCCGCCTCCACTTCCGCTGCGCCGAGCGGAGAACCGTGGGTCGCCGCAGTGCCTTGCACATTGGGCGCGCCGAAGCCAATCAGCGTGCGGCAGGCGATGAGCGAAGGCCGGTCGCTTTCGCGCGCCGCTGCGATGGCCGCCTCGATTTCCGCCGGGTTATGGCCGTCGATTCGGGAGACCGCCCAGCCTGCCGCCTCGAATCGCTGCAACTGGTCCATGGAGGTGGAAAGATCCGTCGGCCCGTCGATGGAGATCGAATTGTCATCGAACAGCACGATCAGCTTGCCGAGCCGCAGATGCCCCGCGAGGTCGATGGCCTCGTGGCTGATGCCTTCCATGAGGCAGCCGTCGCCCGCGATGACATAGGTGTGGTGATCCGCGATCGCATTGCCGTAGCGCGCGTTCATCATCCGCTCCGCGATTGCCATGCCGACGGAGTTCGCGAGCCCCTGGCCAAGCGGCCCGGTCGTGGTCTCGATGCCGGGCGCGTGGCCATATTCCGGGTGACCCGCCGTCTTCGAGCCGAACTGGCGGAAACGCTTCAACTCGTCGATGGTCATGCCGGGCGCGCCGGTGAGGTAGAGCAGCGCATAGAGCAGCATCGACCCGTGGCCTGCCGAGAGGATGAAGCGGTCGCGGTCCGGCCAGTCCGGCGCGCTTGCATCGAACTTCAGGAAGCGCGTGTAAAGAACGGTCGCTACGTCGGCCATACCCATCGGCATGCCCGGATGCCCGGATTTCGCCTTCTCGACGCTGTCCATGGCGAGCGCGCGGATGGCGTTCGCCATTTCGGCGTGGGTGGCCTCGGCCGCCGGGGCGGCGTTGTCGGTGCTGCGCAGGGGCGCTGCAAGGGTCATCGCAATCGTCCTTCCTAGAGCTGGCGCCGCTTCATTTCCATGAGCCGGTGGATGGTGGGCGTCAGGATCAACTGCATCGCCAGATCGAGCTTGCCGCCCGGAATGACAATGGAATTGGCGCGCGACATGAAGCTGCCGGAGATCATCGACAGCAGGTATGGGAAGTCATACCCTCTCGGATTGCGAAAGCGAATCACAACCATCGACTCGTCCGGCGTGGGAATCCACCGGGCGATGAAGGGGTTCGACGTGTCCACGGTCGGCACGCGCTGGAAGTTGATGTCGGTCTGGGTGAATTGAGGGCAGATGTAGCGGATGTAATCCGGCATCCGGCGCAGGATGGTGTTCATCACGGCTTCGGTCGAATAGCCGCGCGCCGACTTGTCGCGATGGATTTTCTGGATCCATTCGAGATTGATGACGGGAACGACGCCGATCTTGACATCCGCATGGCGCGCGACGTTGACCCTGTTGGTGACTACCGCGCCGTGCAGGCCCTCATAGAAAAGGAGATCGGAGTTCGGGGTGAAATCCTCCCATTCCGTGAAGCAGCCCGGATCGACGCCATATCTCTCGGCGTCGTCGCGGTCATGAACATAGTGGCGCGTGCGGCCGCGCCCGCTTTCGCCGTAAAGCCGGAAGGTGTCCTCCAGTTCCTCGAACAGGTTCGCTTCCGGGCCGAAATGGCTGAAATGATGGTTGCCCGCGGCCTGTTCCTCGGCCATGCGCGCCCGCATCGCGGCGCGGTCATAGCGGTGAAAGGCGTCGCCCTCGATGTAGACGGCGGCGATGCTCTCGCGCCGGAAAATCTGCTCGAACGTCTTCTTGACCGAGGTGGTTCCCGCGCCCGACGAGCCCGTGACGGAGATGATGGGATGCTTGACCGACATGAGACGCCCCTTCAGCTGCGGAACAGGCTGCGCTCGGAGAAGAGCGGCGAGCGCTCGCCGTGGAGGCTCACCGTCTTGATATAGCGGTCGACCATCTCGACCTCGTTCGCCGAGCCGAACACGAGCGGGATGCGCTGGTGGATGCTCTCGGGCTGGATTTCGAGGATGCGCCGCGTGCCATCGGTCGCCCGGCCTCCGGCCTGCTCGATGAGGAAGGCCACGGGGTTCGCCTCGTAGGTGAGGCGCAGCCGGCCCTGATCGTATCCCCTGCGGGCGTCCGCGGGATAAAGGTAGACGCCCCCGCGCACGAGGATGCGGAAGGCATCCGCCACCATCGCGGCGATCCAGCGCATGTTATAGTCCTGCCCGCGCGGACCGTCCTTTCCGGCCTTCAGGTCCACGATGTAGCTGCGGACGGGCTGCTCCCAGTGGCGCACGTTGGATGAGTTGATGGCGTATTCCTTGGTCTGCGCCGGAACGCGCGCCGCCGGGTTCGTCAGGAGGAATTCGCGCGTCTCGGGGTCGAGCGTGAAGATCTGCGTGCCCCGGCCAAGGGTGAGGGCCAGCACCGTCTGCGGCCCATACATCAGGAAGCCGGCGGCGCATTGCGCGGTCCCCGGCTGCAAAAGCGCCGCAGCCGGGGAGTGCTCTCCGCGAGGGAGGATCGCGAAGATTGTGCCGATCGATAAATTCGTCTCGATGTTCGATGAGCCGTCGAGCGGGTCCATGGCCACGACATAAGGCGCGCGCTCATCGAGAATGACCGGCTCGTCCTCTTCTTCCGAGGCGACCGCCGCGACGCCTGCGTCTTGCAGCGCGCTCATGACAAGCTCATGGGCCCTGACGTCGAGCACCTTCTGCACG
>CAZNAH010000033.1:10445-10745 GCA_964570735.1 uncultured Hyphomicrobiaceae bacterium
ATCAGATTGGCGATTTGCCTGCCTGCGTCAGAAAGTCGCAAAATGAGACCGGCGAGCGTTTTTTCGGTTTTCAGCGGGCTGGAAGCGTCTTCCAGGGCCTCTGCAAGCCTTTGTCCCATTGCCATTCGGCGATCCTCCCGCGACGATTTCTTTGAAAGCTGATCTTAAGTGATCTCGTCTGCGTTTCACACAATCTGAGGGATATCGTCCTTCAAGTAAATTTGAATTTTCTTTGCAGATCTTTCAGTCTGACTTAAAGTCTCTCCATGCGGAACATCAGCCTCAAACAACTCCGGACCT
>CAZNAH010000033.1:10829-12115 GCA_964570735.1 uncultured Hyphomicrobiaceae bacterium
CGAAGAAGCGGTCGGAATGCCCATCGCCGAACGCACGAGCCAGGGATGGCGGCCGACGGACGCCGGGCGCGAGCTTCTGCTGGCGGCCGACCGCATTCAGGCCGCGCTCGACGATTGCGAACGGGCCATCGGCTCGCTCAAGGGCATCGAGGCGGGCAAGGTGAGCGTCAGCGTGGTAAGCACCGCGAAGTATTTCGCGCCGCGCCTTCTCGCCGCGTTCGCCCGGACCTATCCCGATGTGGAGCTTTCTCTCGCGGTCGGCAACCGCGAGCAGACCATCGACAGCCTGCGCCGCTTTCAGACCGACATCGCCATCATGGGCCGCCCGCCGACGGAGTTCGATCTCGACACGGCCGCCATCGGCGAGAACCCGCATGTCATCGTCGCTCATCCCGATCATCCGCTCGCGGGCGAGCGCCGCATTCCCCGCGATGCGCTGGCGCGTGAGGTTTTCCTGATGCGTGAGAGCGGCTCGGGAACGCGCACGCTGGTCGACGGTTTCCTGGCCGAGACGGGCCTCAACCCGCGTGTCGGCATGGAAATCGGCAGCAACGAGACGATCAAGCAGGCGGTCATGGCGGGTCTCGGCATTGCGCTCATCTCCGCGAACACGGTGACGGCCGAAGCGTCGAGCGGGCGGATCGCCATCCTGCCCGTAGAGGGCACGCCGATCCGGCGGCAGTGGTTCGTCGTGAAGCGGATGGAGCGCCGCCTGATGCCCGCAGCCGACAAGCTCTGGGCGTTTCTGCTCGGCGAAGGCAAGGAGCTTCTGGCCGAGTTCTCGCAGCTTCCGCGCCTCGGGCTGAACGGCGGAGCGCATAGCGGCACACCCTCCGGGCAGGTGAACGGGGGCACTCCGCCTTCGGTCTCGCCCTGAAAAACGTCGAGAACCTCAGCCCGTTTCGTGCCATAGTGTAAACCATGCGCATGCCCGACAGCACCGCGACGGCAGACCGGCAGAACTTCGTGAACAGCGTGTTCGACCGCGTGGCGAGCCGCTACGACCTGATGAACGATCTGATGTCCGGCGGCCTTCACCGGCTCTGGAAGGACGCCCTGATATCCTGGCTCGCGCCGTCGCCGACGCGGCCCATGCATCTCCTCGACGTGGCGGGCGGAACGGGTGATATCGCGCAGCGTTTCCTCAGGGCGGCGGGGCCGGGCTCCACGGCCGTCATCTGCGATATCAACCTCGCCATGATGCAGGAGGGCGCCTCGCGCGCCGCGGGCCATAGCGCCGTGAGCCGTCTGTCCTACGTGCAGGGAAACGCCGAGGCGCTGCCCTT
>CAZNAH010000033.1:12138-15275 GCA_964570735.1 uncultured Hyphomicrobiaceae bacterium
TACACGATCGCCTTCGGCATCCGCAACGTGCCGGACAAGGCGCGCGCCCTCAGCGAGGCGTTCCGCGTGCTCAAGCCCGGCGGGCGGTTCCTCTGCCTCGAATTCTCGCAGGTGTCGATGCCGATCCTCGACGCGGTCTACGCCGCCTATTCGAGCCGGGTCATTCCCGCGATGGGCCGCGCGGTGGCGGGCGATGCCGAGCCTTATCGTTATCTCGTGGACAGCATCAAGGCGTTTCCGAACCAGCGCGTCTTCGCAGGCATGATCGAGGCGGCGGGGTTCTCCCGCGTGCAGTTCCGCAATCTCTCGGGCGGGATCGCCGCAATCCACTCGGGCGTCAAGGTCTGAGGGCGGCGGTCAGGTCATCGGCCGGCGCGTCATCGACCGCGAAGGCCACCTGCACGCCGCCGGGCGGCGGCTTGTAGAAAATGTGCACCCCGATTTTCGCGACACGCTGATAGAGGTTGCGCCAATCCGGGCTCACATAGTCGGCGTGGTAATGGGTGGCGTAGCCGATCTCATCCAGCCAGACATCGCGCGCCAGAACCTGCTTCGCGACTTTCAGCGCCGTGGCCCACTGCTCCTTGCTTGTCGCGCGATCCGGCTTGCCGTCGCAGGCGAACGAGAATTGACAGGCGTCGCGGTTGAGATGGCCCTGGAAGACCACGCCGCAGATCGTCTTCGGGTAGATGGGGCTGCGGATGCGGTTCATGATGACCTGACCGACCGCCACCTGCCCGCGATAAGGCTCGCCCCGCGCCTCGAAATAGACGGCGGTGGCCATGCAGCGCAGTTCGCGCTCGCGGAATTCCTCCTCCGTCAGGCCGCCGAAAATCGTCTTGGGCTGCTCGGGCGAAAGCCGTGCGTTCTTGATGAGTTCGCCCCATCCGGCATCGCCGCTCTCCGTCCCTCCGCCCGGCGCGAGCGCGTTGAAGAGGCCGTCTCCGGCGGGGGAGGCCATCACGAAAAACGAAGCGTTCGCCATCAGGCCGGCATTCTCGGGCCGCGCGCCTTCCTCGTCCTGCACCGCGACGCCGGATGCCAGAGACGCGCTTTTCGCACCGCGCCGGATGCCATTCGCGGAGAGCCGGTCATCGCCTTCCGCCGGCGTGCCCGTTTTTTCGACCTCGGTCGCGTTGTTCAGGGCGGCCAGCGAGGCATAATGCCGGTCGGCGCGCGGGCCTTTGCGCCCCTCCTCGAACAGGTAATAGGCGTGGCGCGGGATCGGCCCCAGCGCCAGATCTCCGCCATCGGCCGTGGGCTCGGCCGTTGAGATGCCGCCGCTCGTCAGCAGCGTGGCCTGGAAATCGGCGGCCCGGCGCACATAAGGATCGTTGGCGAGATATCCG
Organism: uncultured Hyphomicrobiaceae bacterium; assembly: GCA_964570735.1. Lineage (GTDB taxonomy): Bacteria > Pseudomonadota > Alphaproteobacteria > Rhizobiales > Rhodomicrobiaceae > CAZNAH01. The sequence continues at coordinate 13,488 of CAZNAH010000033.1, forward strand.
CCCGCCGCGAACACAACGGGAATGGCGATAATGCCGAACCAGCGCGACAGCCGGCTGCCCGTTCGCTGAGTGAACGGCACGGCTCCCTCGGGCGGGCGCACGACAAGGTGATGCCACATCGCCATTGCGGCCGGGCGGGGCTGCACGACGAGCGCCCGGCTTGATGGGGTAGGGGCAAGAGGCGTTTCGCTCTGTCGCATCGACATACACGTCCAAACTCTACACAGGACTATCGACTTGCGGTTAATGGAGGATTACCGCGAGCGTGACCGGGACATGACCTAAGCCGCAGGAAGTGTCGAAATTGCGGACATTTCGCGATTGGATGGCGCGCGCGGCGTTCGCAAACGGTCAGGGCGCAAGGGAAACTTTGATCCGCCTTGAGATTTCTCCAGCCGGGCGGAACGGTGCGCCTGTCAGTCCCATGAGCAGAGGCGCGGCGAGCGCAAGCCCCTCGCGCCCGAAGCGTGCCTCGATCTCACCCTCGGCCCAGTGCCGCGCCTGGCGCGCGCGGGTTGCGGCGCAGCGGCTGTCCTGCGCGAGCCATGCCCAGTGCGATGCGAGCGCCGCAGCAAGCTCGGCGAGGCCATCTCGGTTTGCGGCGGAAACGGCGAGGCAGGCGGGCTCCCATGCGGCGTCATCGCGGCCGGCGAGTTGCAGCGCGCCCTTCAGGTCGGCGAGCGCGCGCGATGCGGCTCCGCCCATGTCGGCCTTGGTGACGACCGCGATGTCGGGGATTTCGAGGATGCCCGCCTTCATGAACTGGAGCGCGTCGCCCGAGCCCGGCTGGATGCACAGCACCACGCTGTCGGCAACCGTCGCGATGTCGGTTTCCGATTGGCCGACGCCGACGCTTTCCACGATGACGCGATCATAGAGGGCGCGCATCAGCACCGCGGCCGGATAGGCGATGTCGGAGAGGCCGCCGAGCCTGCCGCGCGCCGCGAGCGAGCGCACGAAGACGCCCTCGTCGCCCGGATCGGTCCGCATGCGCACCCTGTCGCCGAGCAGCGCGCCGCGCGAGGTTTTCGACGACGGGTCGACGGCCAGAACGGCGACGGTCAGAGCCGTTGCTCGCCAGTGACGGAGCAGGGCGTCGATAAGGGTGGATTTGCCCGCGCCGGGCGGCCCGGTGACGCCGACGACATGGGCGCGGGGATTTGCGAAGGCTTCGTCGAGAAGGGCGAGCACGTCGTCGGAGCGGCCCTGTTCCTCGACGGCGGTCAAGGCCCGTGCGACGGCCGCCTTGCTCCCGGCCTTGAGTTCGCTCAGACGCACGGCGTCAACTGGCTTGCTCCTCATAGAAGATGAGGGCGTTGCCGAAGGGATCGACCACCCGCATTTCCCGCAGTCCCCAGGGCATCAGCTCGACGCCCGGGCGGTAATATTTGTATGGCTTTTCGACGAGCTCGGCATGCAGCGCGTCGATGTCGGCGGTTCTGATGCGGACGGCGCCGCCGGGTGTCGCATCGCCGTGATGCTCGCTGAGATGAATGAGAACGCCGCCGCGGCTCAGTTGCATGTAGAGCGGCAGGCCCGGCTCGAACCGGTGCTCCCAATCGACCGCGAAGCCCAGAAAGCCGGCATAGAACTCCCGCGCCTTGGCCTCGTCGAAACTGCGGAAGACCGGGATGACGGTCGCGTTTTCGGCCGCAGTCATGATCACGCCTCCGAGGCCGGCACTTCCGCGCGGATCGCGGACTGCGCTGCGGCGAGCCGCGCCACCGGCACCCGGAACGGCGAGCACGACACGTAATCGAGCCCGATTTTCTCGCAGAAGGCGATGGA
>CAZNAH010000033.1:15286-16442 GCA_964570735.1 uncultured Hyphomicrobiaceae bacterium
GCCGGGTCGCCGCCGTGCTCGCCGCAGATGCCGAGCTTGATGCCGGGGCGGGTCGCCTTGCCGCGCTCGGCCGCGAGTTGCACAAGTTCACCCACGCCTGCCGTATCGAGCGAGACGAACGGGTCGGTCTCCAGGATGCCCTGCGCAAGATAATGTCCGAGGAACGAGCCCGCGTCGTCGCGCGACAGGCCGAACGTCGTCTGAGTTAAGTCGTTGGTGCCGAAGGAAAAGAACTCGGCGCCTCCTTCGCCGGCGACGAGATCGCCGGCCCGCAGCGCGGCGCGCGGCAATTCGATCATTGTGCCGACCTGATAGTCGATGGATACGCCGCTGGCCGTCTCGACCTCCTTAGCGACCTTCACGATAAGCCCCTTCAGAAGCTCAAGTTCCGCCTTCAGCGCGACAAGCGGCACCATGATTTCCGGCACCACCGGTGCGCCGGTGCGACGGCCGGCCTCCACGGCGGCCTCGAAGATGGCGCGGGCCTGCATCTCGGCGATTTCGGGATAGCTGATGGCGAGGCGGCAGCCGCGATGGCCCAGCATCGGGTTTTCTTCCTCAAGCTGGTGCAGGCGCGCGCGCAGGGCGGCCGGGTCGAGGTTCATGATCTGAGCGAGTTCGCCGATTTCCTCCTCGCGCTGCGGCAGGAATTCGTGCAGCGGCGGATCGAGCAGGCGGATCGTCACGGGCAGACCCGCCATGATCTCGAACAGTTCGATGAAGTCCTGCCGCTGCATGGGCAGGATCTTGTCGAGCGCAGCGCGCCGGCCGAGTTCGCTCGTCGCCACGATCATCTCGCGCATGGCCATGATGCGGTCGGCGTCGAAAAACATATGCTCGGTGCGGCAGAGCCCGATGCCTTCCGCGCCGAACTGCCGGGCCTGCGCTGCATCGCGCGGGGTCTCGGCGTTGGTGCGCACTGCCATGCGACGGATGCCGTCCGCCCATTCCATCAGGGTGGCGAAATCGCCGGTCAGTTCGGGCTGGCGCATCGCGACCTCGCCCTCAAGCACTTGCCCGGTCGAGCCGTCGATCGTGATGATGTCGCCTTCTTTGAAGGTCTGACCCATCACCGTCATGGTCCGCGCATCCTGGCTGATGCGGATGCCGCTCGCGCCGGACACGCAGGGGCGGCCCATGCCGCGCGCCACCACGG
>CAZNAH010000033.1:16575-22789 GCA_964570735.1 uncultured Hyphomicrobiaceae bacterium
GAGAAGACGATCTCGCCGCACGCCGCGCCGGGAGAAGCGGGCAGGCCCGTGGCGAGAATTTTGCGCTCGGCGGACGGGTCGAGCGTCGGATGCAGGAGCTGGTCGAGCTGAGTCGCCTCGATCCGGAGGATTGCCTCCTCCTTCGAGATCAGCCCTTCATTCGCCATGTCGACCGCAATTTTCAGCGCCGCCTTCGTGGTGCGCTTGCCGGACCGCGTCTGCAACATCCAGAGCTTGCCGTCCTGGATGGTGAATTCGATGTCCTGCATGTCGCGGTAATGCGCTTCGAGCTTGTGGTAGATGCGCGTCAGCTCCGCGAAGACCTCCGGCATCAGCGCTTCGAGCGAGGGCTTGTCGCTGCCCGACTCGATCCGCGCGGCCTCCGTGATGGCTTGCGGCGTGCGGATGCCGGCCACCACGTCTTCGCTCTGGGCGTTCACGAGGAATTCGCCGTAAAGCCGGTTCTCGCCGGTCGAGGGGTTGCGCGTGAACGCGACGCCCGTGGCACTCGTCTCCCCGCGGTTGCCGAACACCATGGCCTGGACGTTGACGGCCGTTCCCCAGCTTTCGGGGATATGGTGCAACTGCCGGTATCTCACGGCGCGGGCATTATGCCAGGAGTCGAAGACGGCGGCGATCGCGCCCCAGAGCTGGTCTTTCGTGTCCTGCGGGAACGGGCGGCCGAGCTTTGCCTGTACCGTCTCCTTATATTGGGACACGATCTCGACCCAGTCCGGCGCGGAGAGGTCGGTGTCGAGGTCGTAGCCGTTCGCACTTTTGTATGTGTCGAGCACTTCCTCGAAGGCGTGATGCGAGATGTCGAGCACCACGTTCGAATACATCTGGATGAAGCGGCGATAGGAATCGTAGGCGAAACGCCGGTCGCCGGATTGGGCGGCGAGCGCTTCCACGGTCTCGTCGTTGAGGCCGAGATTGAGGATGGTGTCCATCATGCCGGGCATCGAGGCGCGCGCCCCGGACCGGACCGACACGAGCAGCGGGTTCTCACGGTCGCCGAAGCGGGCGCCCACGGCCTCGCCGATCGCGGCGAGCGCGCCTTCGACCTCCTCCGCGAGCCCGTCCGGCATCCTGCGTCCGTTCTGGTAATAGGCGTTGCACACCGCCGTCGTAATGGTGAAACCGGGAGGCACGGGGAGGCCGAGATTGGCCATCTCGGCGAGGTTTGCGCCCTTGCCGCCGAGCAGATCACGCATGTGGGCCGCGCCATCCGCGAGCCCCGCGCCGAAACGGTAAACCCGCTTCGCCGGGCCGGGGACTGCGGTTTCCGCTGCGGTGCCGACCGGTGCGCCGTTCGCCCGCCGGGCCGGTTCGCCGCTCTCCTGGCCGTTGCCTGCCATGCCGTTCGCCCCCTTCTGATGCGCGCCGGTCATGAAACCCGCGAGGCTTTCCGCCAGCTTGATGTTCGTTTCGAGCGTGTTGATGACGAGGTCGTAGATGATGCGGGTCGGCATGAGGTGTCCCAGTAACATTATTTATTTCAGCGCCATATGTGAGCCGCATTCTTTCGCCCGCGCTCTATAATTACCCCAAGCGTAACCGGAGCAATTTCAGCGTCGACCCACCGGACCACTTCTCTTAACGGAAACGCCGAAATCACACAACCGACACCGTCGGAAGCAGGTATCTCCCCGCCACAGCAGCATGGGTTAAGCGGAGATTGTCGAGTTTTAGATCTTCTTTCGGCCGTCGTCCGGGTTTGAATTGTTGATGATGTTCCAGGTGCCGTTATCACGTGTGAAAGTAACAGGGATGTTTATACCGAAGCCGGAAGATGGAATTGTGGCTCGGAAGTTAACGATAATTTCGGATGCATTGAACGCGTCCGCCGCGTACTTGCCTGCTGTTTCGACAATTTCTGCCGCATATTCGTGCAGGCCGTCCCGCATATATGCTTTATAGGCTTCATCGGCGTTCCCTGACGCGAGCGCCCGCATCAGTTTTGGGTCCAACGCTTGAATATTAATGAAATTCTTGACGATGCTGTCGCCGCCGTCTTTAGGGGTAAGCATAGTCGTCTGATACTTGATGTCCTCCACAAGGACTATCTTATTTTCGGGCCCATTGATGGCCATGACCACGTAAGGCGGCAGCTTGAAATAGTGAAGCGTATCGCCTTGAGCGGCGAGGAAGCGGATGATTTTATTTCGATATCTCGATCTGTCGTAGAGTTGTACCGCGCCTTGCTTGAGAGAAGACGCAAGTTTCGCGATGTCCGACGCAACGAACAGGGACGGTATCAGCACGTTCTGCACGGGATACGGGAGGAGCGGCGTCTGAGTCATTGAAAATGCCGCGACTGTCAGTTCGGCTGAAGAGTCTGAACGGATGATTTCGAAAGTGGGTTGAGCTTTTGGAACAGGCGATCCGTCAACTCGCAAAAACAATGCATTCTCAATTTTATACTCGCAGATATGAGGTTGAGGCAACTGCTTTGTTTCAAGATGAATAACAAATTTTGTTAGGCTCGGGGCCATCCTTATGCTGATTTGTAAAACAGAAGACACAAATTCATCGCAGATAGCAATTGGCTTGGCATCTTGTGAAGACGTTACCACTGCAAGCTTAATCGCATACTCCTTAACTTCTGCTATCTTTTTATTGCGTCTTGTGCTTGCTCCGGTGTGGTCGTCGCGTCTGCTGAGAAATTTTCGCGTAAGATAGCCTTGATCATTTCGGCGGTTGAGACTGTAGGCTCGCCACCTTTCACCACGGTGCCGGACGGCAACCGCGTTTCCCCAACCGCGAGGCTTGGCGTTTCCTCTGCGCAGCCCTGAAACAGACCAGCGAGAAGGATGGCAATGATTAAGAGAACGCTGCATCGAAACATGTTACCCCCTAAACAAGAAAAATCGATATTACCTGATACGTCACTAGCCGGCGTCTAGCCAGAGCCTGAAACGGCTACAGGCGCGTAAACCGGCCTGAAGAGATGCGCGGTCGCCCCGCCGTGCTCCCCGTATAATAGTAGGCCCAGGCGAGCCGCTTCGTGCCGTCCTTGAGATGGGCGACGGCTGGCCAGCGCATGAAGGCGTGGGGCTCGGGGCTATCGCGGTCGCATCCTTCATAGCGGTCGATCAGGCTCAGGAGCCCCGCCGCCGAAGGCTCGATGCGGAATAGCTCGCCATGGACGCGCGAGCGCGTGTCATCGGCCGCGACGAGCCCCGGATAGGCGCCGAGGTTGTAAAGCTGGCCGCGCACCCAGGCCGTGGAGACGAGCTGCGCGCGGGCGCGCAACATGCGGGCATAGGGGTTCTGGAAGCCGGATTTCAACGTTCCGTACACGAAGAGGTGGCGCGGAACGGATGCCGGTGTCATCGCAGCGCCCGTTCAGGCTTATTTCGCGCAGACTTTCGCCGAGCCGGTGCAGCGCCACTCGTCCGCGCCGAGGATGTTCGGAAAGGGCTTGCAATCGATGGCGGGCTCCGTCACCCGCGCGACGCTGCTTCCCGTGCTCTCGATGCGCTCCTTTTCATCCGCGATGCCGCGCGACATGCTGCGCCGGGCATAGGCCATGGCCGTCTTCTCGCCGAGGCTCACGATATCGGCTGTGACAGGGAAGCATTGGGCAAGGGCGGATGGCGCGGCAAGCACCGCGCAGGCGCCGAGAACAGCGCCGAAGGTGAGGACAATACGCATGACAAAACCTCTCTCGCGCACCCGTTTAGCCACGGGGAACGGTTGCGGCAAGCACGCAAAAGGTATGGCTAGTGTTCCGTCTCAGACATTGGCTTCCCATCGCGGCCAGGTTCCCAGCAAATCTCTGAGACATAAGGAACACTACACCGTGACGATGATTTTTCCCTTAACCTTGCGCTGATCGAGGAGGCGAAGGGCGTCCGCCGTCTCATCAAGGGGGAAAGTCCGGTCGATATGGGGCTTCAGCTTGCCCTCCCTGCACCAGTCGAGCAGCCTCGCCGTATGGGTCCGGTAAGCGGGCGGATCGAGCTCGGCGAAGCGGCTGAAGAACACGCCGGCCATCTCGCAGCCCTTCAAGAGCAGGAGATTGAGCGGGATGCGGGGAATTTCTCCCGCCGAAAATCCCACCACGAGATAGCGGCCCTGCCATGCGGTCGCGCGCAGCGCAGGCTCGGCGTAAGGCCCGCCGATGCAATCATAGACCACATCGACGCCCGCGCCTGCCGTCAAGCTGCGCAGCGCGTCCTTGAGGTCGCCGCAGGTGGCGAGGTTCAGAAGCTCGTCCGCGCCGTAATCGCGGCACATGGCGAGCTTGTCGTCGGAGGTGCCTGCCGCGATGACGCGCGCACCGAGAAGATGCGCGATTTCAACCGCCGCCAACCCCGCGCCGCCCGTCGCGCCGAGGACGAGCACCGTTTCCCCCGGCTTGAGCCGCCCGCGATCGGCGAGTCCGTGCATGGCCGTGCCATAGGTGATGGTGAGGCCCGCTGCGGCCGCATCGCCGACGCCGTCCGGGATTGGCGTCACGCGCCCCGCGGGGACCGCGACGAATTCGCGGCAGCCGTTCCACTGCACGAAGGCCATGACCCGCTGGCCGATGGCTAAGCCGTCCACACCCGCGCCGGTTTCGTGAACCGTGCCGGCCACCTCGCCGCCGGGCGAGAACGGCAGATCGGGCTTGAACTGATATTTGCCGCGCGTGATGAGCGTATCGAAGGCGTTAAGCGCGACGGCCGATACGCGCACCACCACCTCGCCCGGCGCGGCGCTAGGCCGCTCGATCTCGGCGATTTCGAGCGCATCCGGGCCGTCGAGGGTCTTGCACAGCACAGCCTTCATTCGATACCTCTCAATGCGTAAGGTTCAACAACGGCAATCCATGGAATGCGGGGATATTTCGCCATCGGCGCCGAGCGCATCTCAAAGCCGATGAATCTCGGCAACCTCATGCGTTCGGCCCATGCCTTCGGCGCGAAGTTCTTCTTCACGGTGGGCGCGCACCGCAAGGCGTTCGATGCGCATTCCGATACGTCGAAGGCGGTTCTCCACATCCCTGTCTATCACTGGCGGAGCGGGAGCGAGATCGTTCTGCCGGAAAAATGCAAAATGGTCGGCGTCGAACTGATCGACGACGCCATAGACCTGCCGAGCTTCCGCCACCCGCTTCATGCCGCTTATATTCTCGGTCCCGAACGCGGCGAACTTTCGCCCGAATTGCTCGCCCGCTGCGATCATGTGGTGAAAATCCCGACCGCGTTCTGCATCAATGTCGCCATGGCCGGCGCGATCCTGATGTATGACCGCGTCCGCTCTCTGGGCAATTTTCCTCCGCGATCGGCCATTTTCAATGGCGAGCAAGGGTTGAGACCTTCGCCTGTTTTCGGTAAGCCTAAGACCCGAACGGCGAACTGACCGTCGCCGTAATTCACTTCGTCCGGATACGCCGGTGCTTCGCGCACGCCTCAAGGTCTGGTCAACCGAGATATGAGACGGTAACACAACCCCAAATCGAGGCTCGGGAACCATCATGATGCTAAAGATATCGGCCTTCGCCTTAGGGCTCGTCATCGCAGCCTTCACGATCTTTTCACCCGCCGTCGCGCAAACGCGCGCCCAGGATGCCGAAAAGGCAAAACTTCTGGAAAAGGTGGACGACTGGACCGTGTTCGTACACGAAGGGGGGGACGGCAAGGTGTGTTTTGCGTCTTCGCTGCCGAAGGATACCCAGCCCAAGGGTGCGAAACGGGCGCCCGCCTATTTTTATGTCACCACCTGGCAGAAGGACGGCGTGAAGAACGAAGTCAGCGTCAAGCTCGGCTATACGCTTAAGGCCGACAGTGCGCCGACCGTCACGGTGGGATCGGACAATTTCGAGATGTTTCCGCGAGAGGACAAAGCTTTCATCAAGAACCCCGCCGACGAGCGCAAGCTGGTGCAGGCGATGCTCGCGGGCAGCACGATGGTCGTGAAGGCGACGTCGGCGCGCGGCACCGATACGACGGATCAATACTCCCTCATCGGGATTTCCAAGGCGGTTCAGAAAGTTCAGGAGGCATGCCCGTAATGGGCGGATGAGTTGACAATCGCCCTGAGCGCCCCAGCCATGAAGCATGTCAAGCCGGCAGCCTCGCTGCGTCCCGACCGGTCGTTTCAGGATCTTATCCTGACGCTTCAGCATTTCTGGGCCGAGCAGGGCTGCGTCATTCTCCAGCCCTACGACATGGAGGTGGGGGCGGGCACGTTCCATCCCGCCACCACCCTGCGGGCGCTCGGCCCG
>CAZNAH010000034.1:0-21241 GCA_964570735.1 uncultured Hyphomicrobiaceae bacterium
GAAGAGGTGCGCCGCATCGCCCGCACACTCGAAACGAAGCCCTACAAGGGGCGCGTCGCGATCGCCCAGGTCTACGATGCGGCTGTGGAGCGCGGCCTTCCGCTCGGCTCTCTCGACGACTTCAAGGCGCGCCTCGCGGAGGCGGCTCGCGAGAGCCTGCTCGACCTCGAACGCTACGACATCGCAGGGCCGTTCGACGCAGCCCTGAAGGAACGTTCCCGCACCCGCCTCGGCCGGGACGAGCGGCACTTCATCGTCAATCAGTGGATTTAGCCGTCCGGGAGCATGATGGATCATCGGCTTGAGGCTTTGAAAAGCCCCGAATTCGACCGCATTTTCGGCGCCGTCGCCTCGCTTCCGGGCGCTGCGGACGAAGAGCGTCTCGACGTGCCCGACATCGAGAGCGAGGCCGACGCGGCGCTAGGCGCCATCGCCGCGAGCGCGAAAAGCCAGAACCCGGACCCGGCCTCGCGCCTCCTTCTCATCCGCGGGCAGACGGGCACGGGCAAGACCCATACGCTGCTGACCGCCATCCGCCAGATGCATCGCGATGGCGATGTTTATGCGGCCATCTTCCCGATGGTCGATCCGGTTTCGGAGAAGGAGCTGGACGCGTGGCTCCTGCGCGCGCTCATCACGCGGCTGTCCGAGCGCTATCTCGTGCCGCACGGCGAGCCATCCCCGTTGATTAGGCTGGCCGAGCGTCTCCTGTCCTACGGCAAGAAGGATCTGGCTGCGTCCTTCCGCTCCGATGTGATCGAGGCGGGCGGCGACATCCGCGATTTCGATCTGCGGCCGCTCGTCATCTCCATCCGGTCGGGGCTTGAGCGCGCTTCGCCGCTGACGAGCCCGTCGGAAGCCTTTCTCGCCGCGCTGCTCGGGCTTGCAGCGGGCGACGACGAGGCGCTGTGCTATCTGCGCGGGCAGCCGGTGGCGGCGAGCCTCGGCGGTGTGCGGCTTGCGCAGACGCAGGACGAGCACGTGCCGCGCGCGCATATCGACGCGCTGGCCCATGTGATCGGCATGACGGGCGGCGCGCTCTTTCTCGCCTTCGATCAGCTTGAGCAAAGCCGTCTCGACGGCTGGGAAGCGCGGCTGCGGCACCTCATCTCGCGCGGGGCGCTGCTGGCCGAGACGCTGCCCTCTCTCAGCGTGGCTTTCGCGGTGCTGCCCGCGCTGTACGATACGATCGCGGCGGGCATCGACGGTTCCATCCGCGACCGCATCGAGCGCTTCGGCGTGCTGCCGGTGCATCTGAAGCCGCTCGGGCGCCGTCATGTGGAGGCGCTTCTGAAGCGCCGTCTCGCCGAGCTTCACGCGCGTTGCGGCGTGAAGCCCGACCCGGCCAAGCCGCTCTACCCTTTCCCGCAATGGCTGATCGACGAGCTTGGCGGGCAAACCTCGCGCTATGTGTTCGAAATGGTGCAGCAATTCCGCCGGCATTACGTGGCGACGGGCGAGCTGCCGGAACTCGACGACATGCCGCCTCCCCATGAAGAGCCGCCCGCGCAGATCGCGTCCTCCGCTGCCGCTTCGGTCAGCTTCGATGACAAATGGCATGGCGAACTGGCGAGCCGGGCGGTTTCGCCGGCCGTGAGCAACGGCATCCAGCAGGCCGAAATCCTCGAATGGGCCATGCAGGCCGCCGCCGCCGAGATCGACGGGGTGACGCAGATCAAGACGCGCCGCAGCGTGCGCGGGCGCTCGGGCACGGTCGTGATCGAGGCCGACTTCCAGAAGGATGGCCAGAGCATCGAGCGCCGCGAAATCGCGCTGTGCAACGAGGGCCGCGGCGCGCCGCTGGCCGAGGAAATCCGCGGCTTCCTGCGTACCTGCCAGGGCGCCCGCCCCGTACTGGTGCGCCCGCGCGGCGGACGCCTGCCGCGCACGGGCCGCTTCGTCGCGCCGCTCCTGCGCGAGGCGGAGGACCGGGAGGCCATCATCGTTCCCCAGTTCGAGATGATCTCCTGGGAGCGCCTTGAGACCGCGCGGCATTTCTTCCGCAATTTCTGCGACATGGCGGGGTTCAGCGAATGGCAGCGCGAGACGCGGCCGCTCACCCAGACCGCGTCGCTGGCGGAGATCCTGCAATTCCCCTATGCGCGCCAGTTGACCCTGGACGAGGTGGAGCCTGAAAAGCCCGCGCTTGCGCCGAAGCCGCCGCGCCGCGAGCCGACAGGTCAGGCGGTGATGCTCGGCCAGCATGTGGACGGCGGCCGTGTCCATTGGGCTCCGTTCGAGACGGACGCGAAGCTTCTGAATTTCGGCGTGCTGGTCACGGGCGATCCCGGCTCGGGCAAGACGCAGACGCTCAACGTGCTGATCGACGGCGTGATCGGCATGGGCTTCCCCGTCTGCATCTTCGATTTCAAGAACGACTATTCCGAGCGCGCCTTCGTGGACGCGCTGAGGCTGCGTGTCCATGACGTGCGCCGCAACGGCATCCCGTTCAATCCGCTGATGCCGAGCGCGGGCGAAGACGGCCTCGCGCAGCCGATCGAGCATATCTTCACCATCACGGGCGTGCTGAAGCGCGTGTTCGGACTCGGCGACCGCCAGGCGGCCACCTTGCGCGACGCGATGAAGGAGGCGTTCGAGAAGCGCGGCATCAACCCGCAGAAATGGGTGCAGGCCGATACGCTGAAAGCGCCGAGCTTTGACGACGTGGTGGCCATCCTCGAAGAGCAGAAGGAGGCGAAGCACCAGCACGCGATCAGCCTGCTCGACCGCATCGCGCCGCTGTTCGAGCTGGGCCTGTTCCCAAGCTCTCATGAACTGGGCGTACCGTTCGAGGCGATGCTGAGCGAGCGGCTCGTGCTCTCGCTCTTCGCGCTGCCGACCGACGAGATCAAGGCCGCGCTGGCCGAACTCATCATCATCCGGCTGCATGGGGTGCTCGTGCGCGGCGCCCAGCCCCGCAAGCTGACGCGGCTGCTCGTGCTCGACGAGGCGTGGCGCGTGGCTTCCAGCACCCATCTCGAAAATCTCGCGCGCGAGGGGCGCGCCTTCGGTGTCGGCATCGCGATCGGCACGCAATATCCGGGCGACCTGCCGCCCGACCTGTCGGGCGCGCTCGACACGAAGATCTATTTGAAAAATCAGCAGCCGGATCACAAGCGCGCCGTCGTGCGTGCGCTGTGCGGGGCGACGTCGGGCACGGATGCCGCTGGCCTTCATGCGATCCTCGAAAAACTCACGCAGTTCGAAGGTCTCATCCAGAACCAGCACTATCTGCCATACGCGCAATTCAAGCTTATTCCGTATTTCGCGCGCAAGGATCGCGGTCTAGGGGCTGCCGCATAAAAGTCGCAAAAAAGTCACGAAGTAAAACAGCCTCACTTGTTGTTTTATTGTGACATGCTTTTCTCGAATCAGGCATGATGACTTCATAAAGCATGTGCCGGTCTGATGTGCGGTGTTCCGGACCGGTCGCGAGGTGAGCTTGAGTTGATCGCCACCCGCCGTCAGAGGATAACCCATCATGCAGACCGCAGCGCTTGTCCGCGACCCCTACGAAGACGAATACGACCATACCTCGGCCCGCATCCTCATGTGCGGCAAGGCGTTTCACGCCGACCCGACCGGCGCCCTGTACTGGCCCGCCGAAGACACTCTCATCGTGGCCGACCTCCAGCTTTCCAAATGCTCCTATCTTGACGGCGACGACGTGGTTCTGCCGCCCTACGATACGGCATCGGCTTTCGAGAAGCTGGAGGAGGCGCTGGACCGCTATGATCCCGCGCGGGTCGTCGCGCTCGGCAACAGCTTCGCCGGCCTTTCCAATCCGTGGCTCAGCACCCATCAGCTTGATTGGATTCAGGACATGATGGACGGGCGCGAGTGGTATTGGGTGATGAGCCAGGACGCGAACCTCAAGCCCGACGCCATCGACGGGATCGTGGTGCCCCAGATGATGCTCGGCGGCATCAAGTTCCGCGCCGAGCCGCTGCGGGCGCCGATCGCGAACGAGATCGCCGGCGCGCTGCATCCTGTCGCGCAGATCAATGAGTACGGCCACACGATGCGCGGGCGGTGCTTCGTCTCGAACGGGATGCGGATGGTTTTGCCCGCTATGGGCGATTACTCGGCCGGCGTGAACGTGCTTCAGGAAGCATTCGATCCCCTCCTGGGCCGCAGCGGCGTCTTCGTCTGGCTGATCAGCAACGACCGTGTGCTGCCCGTGGCATCGGGCCAGCTGATTGAGGATCAGGCGGCCTAGGTCATCGGCGGAATATCAGCGAGGCGAGGCTGCCGATTGCCACGGCGACGAGCACGGCCCCGATGCCGTAGAGCAAGGGTTGCTCCTGTGCCGCCGCCGAAAGAAACCGCTCGATGCCGATCTTCTGCAAACGGATGAAAGACGCCGAGCGGCCAACGACGCGGCCGTCACGGATGAGATAGACGGTGGCGCGATAAAGCCCGGTCGGCACCGATGCGGGGATGTCCGCATCCGCGCGGAAGAGCCGGTCCCCCAGAAATTCGACCTTCGAGGTCTGTTCGCTCCACAGGCCGCGATCCTTCTTCAGACGGACCAGAGCGTCCTTGTAGTCCTTCCTTTGCGCTTCGTTGAGGCCGAAGGTCTCCGATGCCGTGATTTCAAGGTTCAGCGCATCGAGGCCAAGGTCGTATTGCTCGCGTTCCCAGACCGGGGCGAGATCGTTCAATGGTTTCGTGGAGAGAACGAGGTAGAAACTCGGCGCATTCTCGAAGGTGACGCTCTCGTCGTTGACCCAGATGCCCGCGACGCGGTCTTTCTTCCACACGGTTCTCTGCGATGACGGGCCGCGGATGGTGATGGCGATGTCGTAGGGCTCCGCGCGCGGCGCCTGCTGGCGCGGCCGGTCGATGGCCCCGAAGATCACCACCCGCGTGCCCGTGAAGTCCGGCTCGATGAACACGTAGTTCTCCGATGCGCCGATCTCGATCTCGGCGGCCCGCGCGTCATCGCGGGGCGTCACGCCCGCGAAGAGCAGCGTGCCTGCGGCGGCCAGGGCGGCAATCACCCGCACGGCGAGGCAACGCCTGCGCATCGGTTCAACTCCCGCCATAGCTGAATACGTCCCTAGGCGTGCTCACGAGATCGAAGCCGAGCCGGACGCCGACGCCGAGAACGAGAAGCGCGAGCAGAAGGCGGAGCTGTTCCGCGCGAAGCTGCTGCCCGGCGATCGCGCCGAAATGCGCGCCGATCACGCCGCCGATCATCAGCATGAAGGCGAGGACGACATCGACCGCGTTGTTATAGACCGCGTGCAGGATCGTTGTGATCGCGGCGACGAAAATCACCTGGAACAGCGATGTCCCGATGGCGACGCTGGTCGGCACGCGCAGCATGTAGATCATGACGGGCAGCATGATGAAGCCCCCGCCTACGCCCATCACGCCGGACAGGAAACCGACGAAAAAGCCGATCGCAAGGGGCGGGATGCCGCTGATGTAGAGCTTGGAGGTCTTGAAGCGCGTCTTGAACGGCAGACCGTGGATCCAGGAGTGCTGTCCGGGCCTGCGCGCGGAAACGGGCCGGCCCTGACGCCTCTTGCGGATGGCGCGAACGCTTTCCACCAGCATCAGCATGCCGATGATGCCGAGAAAGACGACATAGAACAGGGAGACGAACAGATCGACCTGTCCCGCCTGCCGCAGGCTGCGGATCACCTGGACGCCGAGGAAAGCGCCCGTCGCCCCGCCGATCAGCAGGAGCGTGCCGAGTTTGAGATCGACGTTGCGGCGACGCCATTGTGAGATCGTGCCGGTGATGGACGACGCGATCAGCGGGTTCGTGCCCGTCGCCACCGCCACCGCCGAGGGGATCCCTGCGAAAATGAGAAGCGGGGTCAGCAGGAAGCCGCCGCCGACGCCGAACATCCCCGAAAGGAAGCCCACGGCCGCTCCCATTCCAGAAATCAACAGAACGTTGACCGGAAGCTCTGCGATAGGAAGATAGATTTGCATTGTCGTTGAGCACGCTTTCCCGCAACGGCCTACCAAATATCGGGGTCATGTGTCGCGAAATTTTTCGTGCGCTCGGCCGCTGTGCAGCTAGGCTCACGACAATGAGGCTCAAGTGTGGCTGGCAGGCGCCACATCCGGGCGGGCTCAGCTCGGCGAGGCTGAGCGTTCCCCGAATGCCTCGCTGCGCGGCGCGGATGGCGCGGGTTTCCACGCGGCGATTTCCGCGTCCATTTTCACGAGCGCCTCTTGCGTCAGCGCGCGGCGCAGGCGCTGGGCCTGGACTTTCGCCTCATGATCACCGCTCAGGCCCGCGATCTCGTACCAGAAATAGGCGAGCCGTTCGCTGCGCTCCACGCCGAGACCGTTTTCGTACAGGATCGCGAGGTTGAACTGGCTGTCCGAAACGCCGTGGGCGGCGGCGCGCGAAAACCACTCGGATGCGCGCTGGTAATCCGGTGCGACCGCATGCTGCCCCGTGTAGAGCACACCCAGGTTGTGCATGGCCTTGAGGTGTCCGCCCTCGGCCGCGCGGCGATACCACGCAAGCGCCTCGGTATCATCCTTGCCGACGCCGAGGCCCTGCTCGTACAGCGATCCGAGCAGATATTGCGCCTCGACATGGCCGTTCTCTGCGGCGCGCGCGAGCCAGCGTGCGGCAGCTTCGTCATTGCTGCGGATGGTCGCATCCGCCAGGAACCGGCGCGCGATCCGGTATTGCGCGTCGCGGTCGCCACGGCTTGCGGCCACGGCAAGCTTCTGAACGTCGTCGGAGGGAAGCGCGGCGGGATTGACGCTCGCGAGCGCGGCGGGTTCGGCCTGCCCGTGCGGTGTCCACGCGGACTCGGGGGGTTGCGCGGACGCCTGCATCAGATGAGCGGGCTGGGTCAGCATGGTGTCCCATAGCGTTGCGGGACTGGGGCCGTTGTTCGTGCCTGCCCGGTCCGGATCGTCCGCGCGCAGCGTGGCGGCCATGAAGAGCGCGCCGGTGCTGCTGTGCGATGAGACGCGAGGCGTGCTCGCGGCGGAGCCGGGAAGCGGTCCCGTCGATGTGACATGAAGATAGACCAGCGCCGCGCTCGCCAGGATCAGGATCGCCACGACGAGCCCGATCCCGATGAGGGGCACGGAGGGGTCGCTGTCGATCATCAGGCGTGAGCGGACGGGCCTCTGACGCGCCTCCGCAGAGCGGTCGCCCTCGAAGGCGTGCGTCTTCCTGAGAAAGGCGGGAATGGGGCTCGCGGGCCGCTTGGGATCGTCCACCTCCATCTCGGGCAGGAGCGGCATCGGCTCGGCGGGGTGAGGGCGGCCACGGTCGTCGCGGCTGATGAGCGTTTGCAGGTGATGTTCAGACCCGGCTGCGCTCGCAGACCCGAAGCCCTTCGCAGACCGCGCGAAATTCTGAGCGCCGGCCGTGATGGGCATATGCACGCCGAGCCTTTTCAAGGGCTGCGCCATCGGCGGGGCGGGGCGACGGGCCGGTCGCTCGACCTTGTGGAGGAAATCGCGCAGCGTGTCATGAACGCGTTCGAGCGTCTCGGCGGTCCGGTGCCCGGTCTCGCGGGTATGGGCATTGAGCGCGCGAAGCTCGTTTTCGAGGCGCGACACGTTGCTTTCCGGGATCGCCCGGCGCAGAGCCTCCGTGATCTGCTCGGCGGTGATGACGGACTTCGACTGCGCGGCCTCGGACGCCTGCGCGACGCGCTCAAGGGCCGCCTGCGCGGACGCCTCGACGGCGATGCGCGAATTCTCGATGCGGCCGGCCGCATCGTTCACTGCGTGAGCGGCCTTGCGAACCTCGTCCGACCCGTCGCGCTGCGCCGCGCGCATCGAATCGAGCGTGACCGCGAGGTTCGCGAGCTGGGTTTCGATGTTCTGGATCGCGGGCTCGCCCGGCAATGACTTCGCGAGCGTATCGACCCGCTCGATGATCTCGGCGAGGCGCTCGTTGATGGAGACGAGTTCGCGGGTTTCGCTTTCGCGGGACGTGACGAGCGCGCGAAGCTCGGCAAACTTTTCGTCGAACCATTGAAGCTGGGATTGGGCCGGCGTCTCTTCGGCCTGTGCGGACGCCGCCGAAGGCGAACCGCCGCGCGCCGAATCGGCCGGGGCCTGGCCCGTCAGCTCACCCAGCCTCTCGGTGAGGGCGGCCAGCGGAGACGGGCGCTGCCCTTGCGAGGCCGCGCGCACGCTTTCGAGGTAATCGTAGAGCTGCGCTTCAGCGCTGGACCGGAGGGCGCCGAACGGCAGGGGGGCAACCGCCTGTCGAGGAAGCGCGCCCTGGCCGGCTTGAACCGGCTGCGGCTCGAACAGCGGGGGCCGATGCCGCCGCAGGTCAGCCGAAAGGTCGCGCCACGCCCGTTCCAGGTCGAGGTCGCCGAAGGTGAAGCGGCCGGCTTGCGCAAATCTGTTCGCTGTCATTGCCAGGTCCAGTCGGCCAGGCTACGCCGCCGCGCGATGCGGGGCCGCAGCCGTCGTCGGAAAAGTTGCCCTACCCAAAAGATCGCAAAGGTCGCTACGCGAGACGCCTTTGCCTCCTACCCTCAAGTTTGCTCCTGATATGCAAACGGGCGGTAAAGAACCGGTAAAATAAAGGAAAATTTCCTGAGGCTTGTTTTACCGACGCATCCGATGTGTTCTTTTGGAGATGTCCAGGGATAACTTCGCCGTGCTTCATCGCTCCGAAACGCTCAGCATCCAAACCCGCGGACGGTGCTTCGTCCGCCTCGGCGAGCGGATCGGCGCGGCGCTCGCCGGAATGCAGGCGCGCCACGGCGTTCTGAACGTGTTCCTCGCGCATACATCCGCTTCGCTCTGCGTCCAGGAGAACACGGACCCGGACGTGCTGTGCGATCTTCTCGATGCCCTCGACCGCCTCGCGCCGGAGAATGCGGCCTACCGGCACGCCATGGAGGGGCCGGACGACATGCCCGCTCACATCAAGGCGATGCTGACGGCTGTGCACCTCGCGCTCCCGGTGCGGAGCGGACGGCTCGCACTCGGCACCTGGCAGGAGGTTTATCTCATCGAACACCGCCGCGCGCCGCATCTGCGCCGGCTCGAACTCGACTTTATCGGGGCCTGAGCAAGCGGCCGCGTTAAGAGGCGCGGGAAAATCCGCAACATGTTCATAGACTTGAGCGGAGTAAGGTTAAAAGCAGGTGAGCCTCGAAATCGCCGCCAGCCCAGTTAAATCTTGGGCAACGGCGCCTTGATAGGAATGTGTCGGGCGCGTTGTCCGGTCGCGGGCGTTAGGGATGGAACGGGAAGCAGTGATGAGTCACCCCATGCAGACGATCCTTCTGGCGGAAGACGACGACGCGATGCGGCGTTTCCTGGGGAAAGCGCTGGAGCGCGCGGGTTACAAGGTGGCGTCCTTCGGCAATGGCGCGGAGGCTTACGAAGGGCTCAAGGAGCAGCCCTACACGATGCTTCTGACGGATATCGTCATGCCGGAGATGGACGGCATCGAGCTTGCGAAGCGGGCCTCGGCCCTTCACCCGGACATGAAGATCATGTTCATCACCGGGTTCGCGGCCGTCGCGCTCCAGCCCGATGCACAGGCGCCCAAGGATGCGCGCGTCCTCTCCAAACCCATCCATCTGAAGGATCTGGTGCGCGAAGTGGACCGGATGCTCGCCGCCTGAACGGGGCAGGGCAGGCCCGCTCCGTCAGCGTTCGCCGCTTTCTACGGCTTCGCGCACGCTCAAATAATCGACGATATCGCGCTGCGTCACGAGACCGCGCAGCTTCGATCCCTCAAGCACGATGAGATGATCGGCGTTATAGCCCTGGAGCTTGTGCATGGCTTCGAGCGCTGTCTCCTGCGGGCCGATCGTGATGCGATGGTCGATCGGCTGCATCATCGCACGCACATAGGTCATGCCCCATTCGCTGCGCGGAACTTTCCTTGCCTGGGCCGATCCGATGCAGCCGAGCGCATTGCCCTCCTCCACGACGACAAAGAACTTCCTGCGGTGGCGGTAGATGTAATCGTCCACCAGCGTTTGCAGGGTGGCATCGGGCGAAACGGTGACAGGATTGGCGTTCATCACGCGCGCGACGGTGACGTTTTTCAGCCCCTCCGTGAACTCCACCTGCGTCCGGGCCTGGGCCGCCGCTCCGCTCAGGAAGAAGCCGATCAGCAATTGCCATGTGCCGCCGACGGGGTTGCCGGTGAAGAGCTGCAACACACCGAGCCCCATCAAAATTGCGCCAAACGCCGTTCCGAAGTAAGCCGCGATGCGCGTGGAACGCTTCAGGTTGCCGTTCCGCCACCACAGGATCGACCGCAGGATGCGCCCTCCATCGAGGGGGAAGGCAGGCACCATATTGAAGAGGGCGAGGATGGTATTGATGACCGCGAGGAAACTCAAAACGACCTGGCCCTCGCGCCAGGCCAGCGCGCCGAGACCCCAGGCGCCCAGATAGCAGACCGCGGCGATCAGCACGCTGGAGATAGGCCCGGCGATGGCGACCCAGAATTCCGCCCGCGGCGTCTTCGGCTCGTCCTGAAGCTCGGCCACGCCGCCGAAGATGAAGAGCGTGATGCCGCCGATGGGCAGTCCGAAGCCGCGCGCAACCACCGAATGGGCAAGCTCGTGCAGGATGATCGACGCGAAGAGGCCGAATGCGGCGAGCGTCCCCATCACGTAATAGGTGCTGGTTTCGAGCCCCGGCAGCGCGGCCGGAAACTGGGTTGCGCTCAGCGACCAGATGATGAGGAAGGCGAGGAGGAACCAGGAGAGGTCGATGCTGATGCGGAAGCCGAGCAGCGAGAACAGGGGAATACGGGCGGAAAACATTGAAACTCCTCTCGGTGCCGGTCGGCCGTAAGAGTTATGTGACGCTGCCGCGCCGCTGTTTCAAGCGAAGGGCGGAACCCCGCGATGGGTTAATGATAGCCGCCGCCCTCGGTCACCTTGCCCCGGAATGTCCAGTAAACAAAGACCGTGTAGGCGAGGATCAGGGGCAAAAGGAACAGGGCGCCGATCAGCATGAAGATCTGCGACTCCGGCACGGCGGCGGCATCCCAGATCGTCACCGTCGGCGGCACGATATAGGGGAACGTCGAGACCCCGAGACCCGCAAAGCAGAGCAGGAACAAGCCGATCGCGGAGAGGAAGGTCTGCGTGCCCGAACCCTTTTGAATACCGAGCCACGCCACGTATCCGATGAGCGCCGTGACGATCGGGATCGGCCAGAGATAGACGAAGCGTTCCCGGGCGAACCAGCGCTCGGAGATGCGCTCGAACGCATAGGGCGTCCAGAGGCTGACCGCGAGGATGAACAGGAGCGTGAGAAGCAGCGCGACGCGGGCTTGCCGCCGGGCGCGTTCGGCGAGTTCGCCGTCCGTCTTGATCATCAGCCATGCGGCGCCGAGCAGCACATAACCCGCGATGAGGCCGAGCCCGCACAGGATGGAAAACGGCGTCGCCCAGTCGAACACGCCGCCCGCGAAAGCGCGGTCCTTCACGACGATATCCTGAAGGAAGCCGCCGAGCACGAGGCCCTGCGCGAAGGTCGCGGTGACCGAGCCGATGGCGAAGGCGCGGTCCCACCAGTGGTGATGCGGTTTCGAGGCGAAGCGGAACTCGAAGGCAACGCCGCGGAAGATGAGCGCAAGCAGCATAATCAGGAACGGAACGTAGAGCGCGGGCAGGATCAGCCCGTAGGCGAGGGGGAACGCGACGAGAAGACCGCCGCCGCCCAGCACGAGCCACGTCTCGTTGCCGTCCCAATAGGGCGCGAGCGCGTTCATCATGTGGTCGCGCTCCTCCTCGGTCTTGCCGGTCAGGAACAGCGTTCCGACACCCAGGTCGAACCCGTCGAGGATCACGTAGAGCACGACGGCGAGACCGAGGACAGCGGCCCAGATCACGGGCAGCCAATAGGCGATCGGATCGGCGGGGCCCATCATGTCCTCCCGGCCTGTGCGGCCTCATCCAACCCTTCCGGGCCGCTTTCGGTCGCGCCCGTGATCGGCCGGCTTGGCACGCCATGGTCGATGCCGGACGGCGCTTGCAGCACCGGACCTTTCCGGATGAGGCGGTTGATGTAGACGATGCCGGCGCTGAAGACGACACCGTAGACCAGGAAGAACAGGGCGAGCGAGGTTGCCACGCTCTGCATGGGCACCGGCGAGGTGGCGTCGGCGGTTCGCAGAACGCCGTAAATCACCCAGGGCTGGCGGCCGGTCTCCGTGGTGATCCAGCCGGCGAGGATCGCGATGAAGCCGAGCGGCCATGAGAGCGCGGCAGCGCGCAGGTAAAGCCGGCTCTCGAACAGGCGTCCCCGCCACCAGAGGTAGCCGCCGACCGCCGCGAGCGCGATGAACCAGAAGCCGATCGCGACCATGATGCGGAAGCCAAAGAAGGGAAACGCCACCGAAGGCCGCTGATCCGGCGGAAAATCTTTCAGACCCGGAAAGGTGCCATCCCATTGATGCGTGATGATCAGGCTCGCAAGGCCGGGTATGCTGATCTCGTAATCGTTGCGCTCTTCCGCTTCGTTGGGGATGGCGAACAGCACCAGATCGGCGGGTTTCGAGCCGTCCCAATGCGCCTCGATCGCGGCGAGCTTCGCGGGCTGGTATTTCGCCGTCTCAAGCCCATGCATGTCGCCGATGACGAGTTGCAGCGGGGCGAGCACGATGATCATACCCAGCGCCATGCGCACCAGCGTCCTCGCCTCCTCGGGGTAGCGGTTGGCGAGCAGATAGCGTGCGCCGACCGCCAGGACGACCACAGCCGTGGTGAGATAGGCCGCCCCCACCATATGCGCCAGGCGCAGCGGAAAGGTGGGGTTGAAGATCACCTGCAACCAGTCCACGGGGATCGCGATGCCGTCGCGCATGACATGCCCCGTGGGGTAGTGCATCCAGCTGTTCGCGGACAGGATCCAGAAAGCCGACATCAGCGTGCCCAGCGCCACCATCAGGCTTGCGAAGAAATGCAGCCAGGGGGGCACGCGGTTCCAGCCGAACAGCATCACGCCGAGGAAGGTCGCTTCGAGGAAGAAGGCCGTGAGCACCTCATAGCCCATCAGCGGCCCGACGACATTGCCCGCCGCGATGGAGAACCGGCTCCAGTTCGTGCCGAACTGGTAGGACATCACGATGCCCGAGACGACGCCCATCGCGAAGGAGACCGCGAAGATCTTCGTCCAGTAGCGCGCGAGGCGGTGATAGCGTTCCTCCTTGCGCCACAGCCAGAGCCCTTCCAGCGTGGCGATGAACGCCGACAGCCCGATGGTGAAGGCGGGGAAGATGATATGGAACGCCACTGTGAAGGCGAACTGAATCCGGGCAAGCAGGGTGGCGTCGATATCGGACAGCATCATAGCCTCCGCCTCAGGTTTCGCACCAGGACTGAAACAGCTTACGCGCCTCGCCCGGAGTTAAAAAGCTAGTTGTGCTGGAGTTCCCTCCGTAATGTTGACGCGGTCCTTTGTCCCAAGCCCTATGATTTCGGCTTCGGGCTTTCCGCCCCGGGGCAGGTGGCATCCGAGACGACGGGCGTCCCGTCCTGCTGCACGGTCGGCGCCGCCGACTGGATATTCTGGGGTGTTGCGGGCAGAATGGCGCTGCGCTCCTCGGGAAGGGTCCGCACCTCTTCGCCGGCGGGTTGTTTCTTCGCCGAACTCTCCGCGGGCGGGCAATCCGGAACATGGGACGGCGCTTGCTGCGCGAAGGCCGCGAAACCGAAGCCGAGCAGTGCCGCCGTGAGAATGAGTCTCATAAGTTTCCTCCTGTCATGGGATGGACGGCAAACACGCGGCGGCGGTCAAGGTTGCGTGTCAAAGCTGTGTGCTGAGGCCGATCACGCCGATGAAGATCAGATAGATCGCGACCACATAATTGAGGACGCGCGGCTTGACGAGAATGAGAATACCCGCCGCGAGGGCGAGAAGGGGTTCGACCGGGACGGTGTTGAAATTCATGGGCAGGGCCCCCTTTTCCTCAGTCCGGCGCCGGCGTGTCGGGCATTCGCCGTGCGGGTTCTGCGCGATCGCGTGACGGAGCGGCTTGAATGGTCCTTCCGGCCATGATATCGCATGGATCTTGCGGTTGTTCCGGTCATCGTCCGCTATGGTTGCGTTCGGCGTTAACGCCTGCGCCACAACGGCATGATGGAGCGGCAGGCGCGGGCTTCGAGGCTCGCGGGCACGTAGCTCAGCGGTAGAGCACCACGTTGACATCGTGGGGGTCACAGGTTCGATCCCTGTCGTGCCCACCATCTTCTCTTGTCAATTGCTCGATGCAGGAAGTTCGTCTTGCTCCGGGGATGACGCTGCGGCCGTCTCCGGGTCGAGAAAAAGCCGGCCCGTCTCACTGTCCCGGAATAGAATAGATTGGTCGCAATTACGAACGTCGCTACCGGCGTCAAGCCGCGATCAGCTGCGCCAGCCGCTCCTCGCCAAGCCTCGCCGGATCGACGTTGTGGGCCTTGAGGACTTCCAGAACCTCCTCGCGGCTTCGCCCTTTGACGAGGCTGATCTCCACGCCGGAAATCGCGAGATAGTCTTCGAGGCCCAGAAGGTCGAGCAGATCGTCCAGGGCCGCCTGCTCGTCGTTACCCGCCTGGCCGACGACGCCGGAAAGAGAGTCCGTGACAGGGGCAATGTTGTACATGGCGCGCTCCTGATGCGATGAGCCTTGCGCTTCCGTTATAGGATCGTCCGGGCGATCACGCAATTGCGACTCGACATGCCGTCAAGCGATCACAACTTATCGTGCGCCGGCCCCGCGACCACGATGCCAAAGGGGCTTCGTCAGCTTGAACGGGGGCCATGGCCGAATTCCTCAATGTCTTCAAGGCACCTGCGGAAACCCTCGGAAGCGTTGCCTTCGACGGGTTTCAGGCGAAGGTGGCCCGCACCTCGTTTGAGGGCGAAGCGACGTTCGAGCATTATCAGGAGGCGCATCGCGTCTTCATCACCCTGGAGGGGCATACGCGGGCAACGATCGCGGAGGCCGATCATCACCCCACCGTGCGCCGCCCGGACAGGCCCGGTTGCGTGACCATCGTGCCCGCGGGCGTGCGGCGCAGGGTGCTGCTCAAGGATATCGACTTTCTCATCCTCGATATGCTGGTTTCCGATGAGTTTCTGCGGGTCGGCGCGGAATCGGGGGCAGGGACTCCGTCCTTGCCGATCACGCAGAACATGAGAAACGGCTGGCTGCTGCGTGCCGCCCATGCCCTGAAAAACGCGACCCTCAACGGCGCGCCCCGCCTTCACCTCCAGACGCTCGCCTTCGCGCTCGTCAAGCACATGACCCGCGCGAACGGCCGGCTGACGGAAAGCGGCGGCCTTGATCCGGTCGCGCTCGGCCGCGTTCTCCAGATGATGCATGACCGCATGGCGGACGATCTGACCCTGACCGACCTCGCGGCCGAGGCGGGGCTCGGCGTCAGCGCTTTCGCGCGCGCCTTCTCGAAAAGCGTGGGCGCCGCGCCGTTCCGCTACTTCTCCACCGTGCGCATGGAGCGCGCCAAGGCGCTGCTCGCCGAGGGCAGGCAGCCGCTCGCGGAGATCGCGGGGGCCGTTGGCTATTCGGATCAGGCCCATTTCACCGCCGCTTTCACCCGCCAGACGGGGCTGCCTCCGGGCAAGTGGCGCGCAGAACTTGGAACCGCTCCAAAAATTTCGCCCGTTTCGCGAAAGACATCCTCTCACCGCTCCGCCTAAAGTCGTATCCATGGAAGCCGCCGCGCCAGACGACCTGGCGCGTGCGGTGAATGTCGTTTGGCTCTGGAGGCGCGCAGCATGGCGAAAATCACGGTCAATGGAAAAACCGTCGAGGTTGATGCGGACGGGACAACGCCGCTGCTCTGGGTGCTCCGCGAATATCTCGACCTTACGGGCACCAAATATGGCTGCGGCATTGCCCAGTGCGGCGCATGCACGGTTCATGTCAACGGACAGGCTCAGCGCGCCTGCGTGTTGCCGCTGAACGCTGTTGCCGAAACGGACGACATCGTCACCATCGAGGGACTGTCGGAGGATGGCTCCCACCCGGTCCAGAAGGCCTGGGCGGAACTCGACGTGCCGCAATGCGGCTATTGCCAGACCGGCATGATCATGGCCGCCGCGGCGCTTCTCGCGAAGACGCCGAAACCGACCGACGAGGACATCAACGCCGAGATCACGAATATCTGCCGCTGCGGCACCTACCGCCGCGTGCGGGCGGGCATTCATCTCGCGGCGGGCAACAAGGCTTGAGGGAGGCGATCATGACGGCACTCGATATCACACGGCGCAATTTCGTGATCGGCAGCGCGGCGGCAGGGCTCGCGCTCGGACTGCGCATCCCCTTCGGCGCCGGCCAGGCGCTCGCGCAGGCCGGCTTCCCGGACGAGATCAACGCCTGGGTCGTGGTGAAGCCCGCCGAGCAGGTGATCATCCGCATCGCGCGCTCCGAGATGGGGCAGGGCTCGCTCACCGGGCTCGCGCAGCTCGTGGCGGAAGAACTGGAATGCGACTGGTCCAAGGTCACGACTGAATATCCGACGCCTGCGCGCAACCTTGAGCGCGGCCGCGTGTGGCAGAGCTTTTCGACAGGCGGCAGTCGGGGCATCCGCGAAAGCCACGATTACGTCCGCCAGGGCGGCGCAGCAGCGCGCGAAATGCTCATCGCCGCCGCCGCCAAGGAATGGGGCGTCCCGGCCGGGGAGTGCAGAGCGGAAAACGGCGTCATCACCCACGCGGCGTCCGGCCGCTCGACGACCTTCGGCAAGGTGGCGGAGGCGGCCGCGAAGCTTGAGGTGCCGAAGGACGTCAAGCTGAAGGACCCGAAGGACTGGAAGCTCGCGGGCAAGCCGCTGAAGCGCCTCGACACGGCGGACAAGCTGACGGGCCGGCAGATCTACGGCGCGGACCTGAAGCTGCCGGGAATGCTGAACGCCGCCATCAAGCAGTGCCCGGTGTTCGGCGGAAAACTCGGCACCTTCGACGATGCGCAGGTCAAGGCCATGCCCGGCGTGAAGAAGGTCGTGCGGGTGGGCGAGAACGCGGTCGCAGTCATCGCCGAGCGCTGGTGGCAGGCGAAGACCGCGCTCGATGCCTTGCCCATCACCTGGGACGAGGGCGAGCATGCGAAGGTGACGAGCGCGGACATCGCCGAGTTCGTCAGGGAAGGCTTGACCGCGGAGCAGGCTTTCGTCGGCAACAAGGTCGGCGATGCGGACGGCGCCATCGCGAAAGCCGCGAAAAAGGTGGAAGCCGTCTATTCCTACCCCTTCCAGAACCACGCGACCATGGAGCCGATGAACGCGACCGCGAAGTGGACGCAAGACCGCTGCGAGGTCTGGTGCCCCACGCAGAACGGCGAGGCGGCGCTCGCGGCGGCGGCCGAGGCGGCGGAACTGCCTCCGCAGCAATGCGAGGTCTACAAGCTGCATCTCGGCGGCGGGTTCGGCCGGCGCGGCGCGTTCCACGATTATGTGCGCCAGGCCGTGCTCATCGCCCGAGAAATGCCCGGAACGCCCGTGAAGCTGCTCTGGTCGCGCGAGGAGGATATGACCCACGGGGCCTATCATCCCGTGACTCAATGCAAACTGACCGCCGGCCTCGACGAGAACGGCGACATCACCGGGCTTCGCATGCGCATCGCGGGGCAGTCGATCCTCGCGACCGTCATGCCGCAGCGTCTCACCAACGGCGCGGACATGATCACCTTCCAGGCCCTTCTGCCGCAGGGCGAGCATTCGATAAGCTACACGTTTCCGAACCTGCTGATCGACCACGCCATGCGCAATCCGCACGTGCCGCCCGGCTTCTGGCGCGGCGTTAACGTCAATCAGAACGCGATCTACATGGAATGCTTCCTGGATGAGCTGGCCCACGCCACAGGCAAGGACCCGCTGGAGTTCCGGCTCAAGCTGATGGCGAACTACCCCAAGAACGTGGCTGTGCTCAAGGCCGTGGCGGAGCGCGCAGGCTGGGGCAAGCCCGCGCCTGAAGGCGTGTTCCGCGGGCTCGCGCAATGCACCTCGTTTGCGAGCCACACCGCGGCCTGCGCGGAAGTGTCGGTGACGGACGGCAAGCTCAAAATCCATCGCATCGTGGCGGCGACGGACTGCGGCCATGCCGTCAATCCGCAGCGGATCGAGGCGCAGGTGGAGGGCTCGTTCGTCTACGGCCTGTCGGCGCTGCTCTACGGCGAGTGCACCGTGAAGGACGGCCGCATCGAGCAGCAGAATTTCGACACTTACCCCATGATGCTGATGAACGAGATGCCGGAGGTCGAGACGCTCGTCATGCCGTCCGGCGGGTTCTGGGGCGGGGTCGGCGAGCCGACGATCGCGGTGGCCGCGCCCGCCGTGCTGAACGCGATCTTCGCGGCGACGGGCAAGCGCATCCGCGACTTCCCGCTGAAGCACCACGACCTGAGCAAGGCGTGAGGCGGATCGCCATAGCGCTGGTTTGCGTGATCGCTCCGCACGCGGCAAACGCTCAGCCGCAAGGGGGGAGCGGGCTTCTCCCCTTCGCGGTGACGGGCGACGCGGTGAGAGAACCGCTCGGCGGGCTGAAGGGCGATCCCGAGCGCGGTCGGGCCACTGTGCTCGACCGGCGCAAGGGCAACTGCCTCATCTGCCATGCGTTTCCCATCGCGGATGAGCCGTTCCAGGGCGACATCGGCCCGCCCATGGCCGGAGTTGCGTCGCGGCTGAGCGAAGGGCAGATCCGGCTCCGGCTGATCGATCAGAGCCGGATCAACACCGAGACGATCATGCCGCCCTATTACCGGGTCGATGGGCTGAACAATGTCGCGGCCGAATATGCGGGGCGGCCCGCGCTCGACGCGCAGGACATCGAAGATGTGGTAGCCTATCTCATGAGCTTGACGGACTAGTGTTGCGCATCTGACGCTTGGTTCCCGCTTGCGGCTCGGTAGGCAACCAAGCGTCAGATGCAAAAGCAACACGAGAATCATAGAGTTGCTAGTGTTCCTCGGGTTCCGGCATTTGCTCTCGAGGGTGCTGCAAGGGAGAAGCAAATGTCGGAACCGGAACACTAGACATGCCGACACGCCGACAGATCATCATGGGCGTCAGCGCCGCTGCGGGGGCGGCTTTCATCGGCGCGCGCGCTTATGCCACGCCGCAGATGCGCGACGCGGCCCTGGCGGACCTCACCAAGGGGGCGGCGGTTCAGGACGGCCGGGTGACGCTGACCATCCCCGCTGTGGCGGAAAACGGCCTGTCGGTCTACACCACCGTCAGCGTGGAGAGCCCGATGACGGCGGCCGATCACGTCCGCGCCATTCACATCCTCTCCGAAAAGAACCCCATCGCCCATCTGATGACGTTCCACCTCGGCCCGCGCGCGGGCGTCGCGAAGGTCTCGACCAATATCAGGCTGGCGGCCTCGCAGCAGGTGACGGCGCTCGCCGAGATGAGCGACGGCTCCTTCTGGCGCGACCGGAAGGATGTGATCGTTACGATCGCCGCCTGCATCGACGGCGGATAGGAGGGAGCGATGGCCCTTGCGAATGCGCGCGTTTCCATGCCCTCCGAAGCGAAAAAGGGCGAGATCATCGAGATCAAGACGCTCATCCGGCATCCGATGGAAACGGGGTACCGGGTCGATGCCGTGGGCAAGCCGATCCCCCGAAAGATTATAAGGCACTTCACGGTGACCTATGCGGGCGAGGACATTCTGCGCATGGACCTGACCCAGGGTGTCGCGGCGAACCCGTTCATCGCGTTCTCGACGGTTGCGACCGAGACCGGCGAACTCGTCTTCACTTGGGAGGAGGACACGGGCGAAACGGTGACCGTCCGCAAGACGCTGACGGTGACGGGATGATCCGCGCGTTCATCGCCGCGCTTGCCGTGGCCGGTCTGGCCACAAGTCCGCGCGCCGAACCGTTGCCTTCCGGCACGGCCTACCTCACCGACGGTCTGAGGGCGCAGCAGGCCGACGAAGCGGCCAATCCGGGCATGCTGTGGGTCAGCGAGGGCGCGCGCCTTTGGGATGAGGCGGCGGGCAGGGCGGACAAAGCCTGCGCGTCCTGCCACGGCCGCGCCGAGGACAGCATGACAGGCGTCGCCGCGCGCTATCCCGTTGTCGGAGCGGGCGGGCAACTGGTCAATCTGGAGGGCCGCATCAACCTGTGCCGCGAGCACGCCCAGAAGGCGGAGCCGCTCCCTTACGAATCCGAGGCGCTCTTGAGCCTCACGGCGTTCATCGCGCGCCAGTCGCTCGGAATGCCGATGGCCGTGTCGATCGAGGGTGCGGCCGCGCCATTCTATAAAGCCGGTGAAGCGCTGTTCCATCAGCGGCAGGGCCAGCTCAACCTCTCCTGCGCGCAATGCCATGTGGACAATGCCGGACGGCGCCTGCGCGGCGACACGATCAGCCATGGCCTGCCTAATGGATATCCGGCTTACAGGCTCGAATGGCAGGCGCTCGGCTCCCTGCACCGGCGCTTGCGGGCGTGCTCGCTCGGCGTCCGCGCTGTCCAATTCGCTTACGGTTCGCCGGAATATGTGAACCTTGAGCTTTATCTTGCGAAGCGCGCGGAAGGCGTTCCCATCGAGACGCCAGCTATCAGCACTTGAATATAGTAGACTTACGAGCAGCTTTGCTTTTATCGAAAGTTTCTTCTATATATCTGCGTATCTCACCATTTGATACCGGACCATTGAACAGGCGCACAAAACTAAAGTTAGTCACACCGTTTTGTTTCGGTGTAACGCTGAAGATGCCGCTTGCACTCGAACTGAAGAATTTTCGACAATAACGTCCGATATCTCCCCCCTCGCGCTCTAAACGAGAATGGGTGTACCAAAACTCGTAAAAGGCATGAAAGCCCTTGCAGTTGTTTGGCTCATGCGCATCCGAACTATAAGTCTGGTATTCAAAATTATTGAAATTAATATGGTCGCTCTCTAAATACCGGTAATGTTCATTGTTTCTTATGTAATTTTCATTCGCAAACTCCGGCGCAAAATAGTGAAGTGCTGAGTCAAGCCCATAGACAACAGTTTGATTGACACCATCCTGACAAAGCACTCCTTCGTACTTTGATAGCATACTAGATTGTTTAGAGGCAGTCTGGCTCCTCAGTGAGGAGATGACTTGCGGGGTCGGTTTGTTGATCGTTATGAAAGCCACTAACTCAGGCAGTTCAACATGCTCGCTCAAAGCGGTGACTAACGGATCTTTTCCACATGTCTCATCAAGGGTCTTGAGTTGTGCGAACGCGCTGAGCGTCGACAGACCGAGTAGGGACATAACAACGAGAAGCGCAAAAAAACGGTACATGAAACCCTCCACTCATTTGTAT
>CAZNAH010000034.1:21262-22640 GCA_964570735.1 uncultured Hyphomicrobiaceae bacterium
TGTATAAATTATTAGTTCAATTTGTATCTTTTGTGACTAGCTCGCCTCGCGGAACCGCTCCGCAGCCTGCAAATCCACCGACACAAGCTGACTCACGCCGCGCTCCGCCATCGTCACGCCGAACAGGCGGTTCACGCGGCTCATGGTCATCGGGTGGTGGGTGATCACGAGGAAGCGCGTATCGGTGGAGCGGGACATTTCCTCCATCATCGCGCAGAAGCGGTCCACATTGCTGTCGTCGAGCGGCGCGTCCACCTCGTCCAGCACGCAGATCGGCGACGGGTTCGTGAGGAACACCGCGAAGATGAGCGCGAGCGCAGTCAGCGCCTTCTCGCCGCCCGACAGCAGGGTCAACACCTGCGGCTTCTTGCCGGGTGGGCGCGCAAGGATTTCGAGGCCCGATTCGAGCGGATCATCGCTTTCGATCAGCAGCAACTCCGCATCACCACCCGCAAAAAGGATACTGAACAGCCGCTGGAAATGGCCGTTCACGGTCTCGAACGCCTCCAACAGCCGCTTGCGGCCTTCGCGATTCAGGTTGGCGATCCCCTGCCGCAGCTTGGCCACAGCCTCCTGAAGGTCGTTGCGTTCCGCTTCGAGGGTGTCGAATTCCGACGTGAGCTGGCCCGCCTCTTCCTCCGCGCGCAGGTTCACACCGCCGAGCCGCTCGCGGTCAGCTTTGAGCTTCACGATCTGCTGCTCGACCTCGTGAAGCGCCGGCAACTTGCTCGCATCTTCGATGCCGCCGGCCTTTAGCACGTCTTCGGGCTGACACTCGAAGCTTTCGCGGATGAGCCGCGAATGATCGGCACGGCGCTCGCGCGCACCTTCGAGCCGCGCTTCGATGCGCGCCTTGGCCTCCCGCGCGGTCGCAAGCCCGGACTGCGCCTCCCGCAACGCGCGATCTGCATCGCGCAGGGCGTTCGTCGCGTCCGCCAGCGTGTCTGCCGCAGCCTTGCGGGCGGTTTCGGCCGAGCCGATCTCGTTGAGCAGGCGGTTGCGCCGCTCGGCAATCTTCTGCGGAAGCTCGGCAATCTCGGCGAGTTCTTCGCGGATCGCCCCGAGCCGTTCCTGTAACGTCGCGATCTGGCTGCTCGCGCTTTTCGAGTGCTGGAACCAGCGGTCACGCTCGGCGGAGATGGCTTTCAGCCTCTCGGCGCGGATACGGATTTCGCGGTCGATCCCATCGAGTGCGGCTTTGGCCTCAGTGTAGGCCGAGCGCCGCTCCGCCACATTGCGCATGAGCTGCGTAAGTTCGGCTTCTGCCGCATCAACGGGCTGCGCTTCATCGAGGCCCATCTGCGCGGTCTCGCGCGCGGCCGCTGCTTCATCGCGGGCGGCTTCGGCCCGTGCTTGCGCGTCACGCAAGGATTGCAGC
>CAZNAH010000035.1:0-12405 GCA_964570735.1 uncultured Hyphomicrobiaceae bacterium
GAAAAGCGTGTTCCGATTGGATGGGTCCGGCGGAGTGTCGTTCGTGTCGTAGGGTTCCGGGCGGGCCCGCACGCCGCCGCCCCACTCCAGGTTCGGGATGCGGGTGAACAGGGTGAACAGCGTCTCGTCGGTCACGAGATCGACGTTTTCGCCCATCAGCGGTGAAGCGCCCGTCGTGTCCATCCAGCTCGCACTGGCATAGGCCGTGCCGACATTCACGGCCGCGGTGAACGGCACCAGGCCGATCTTCACGAAGTCCTCGGCGTCGGCGGGCGCGAAGTGAATATCCGCAAGCGTTGTCGCCGCCGTCACCACGAGCAGCGGCAAAACCAGCAAGGCAAAAAGAACGAGAACAACGCCACGCTCATCCCGGCGGAACCGGGGCGCGGCTCGAAATCCACGACACAACATCCGTGCCCCCACAGACAACGGAACGCGTTCACCACAGGAAACTGTATGCAGCCTTGCAGCACTCTGGTAACGCGGTCATGCTTCGCATGCAGAGACCAAAGAGTTGCACACCAGGTTCGCGATAGGACACACCCTGTGGCGGCCATGCTCAGGCTCAAGCCATCCGGGCGGCATGCCGTGAGAGTTTTGCGGTGAGTGCGATGCGTGAGGGTTAAAAGCCGGTCAGGCCGCAGCCTTCTGTGGCGCGCAGGGTTGACCTCCGTGCGAGGCGTGCGGCGAGACGAGCGAGGGGCCGCGATGCTCGAATTCGCCATTATCGCGGTTCCGTTTTTCGTTCTCATTTTCGGCATCTTCAAGGTGGGCTTCGTCGCCTGGGGAACCTACGAGCTTGAAAACGCGACGGAAGATGCCGCGCGTCTCGTGCGCGTCGGTGATGAAAAAGCTTCGAGCGAAACCGCATTACGCGGCGTGATCTGCGGCCGCGTCGCCATGCTGCGCGACTGCGCATCGAAGCTGCGCGTCAACCTCCGGACTTTCGGAACCTTCGACGCTGTCACGCCTCCCAACCCGCTCGACAGCGACGGCAACCTCAAAGCCAGCTTGACGTTCGCCCCCGCCGGGCCGCAGGCCATCGTGCTCCTGACGACCTATTACGAATGGCCGCTCATCAATTTTGCGACGGCTTACAGCATCGGAAACATGGCGGGCGGCGACAGCCGGCTTTTGCAGGCGGCATCCGTGTTCCGCAGCGAACCGTTCTGACCATGCGGCGCGCGACGAACACCGTGCGGCGCGGCGGCCTTGGCGAGGGCGGCGCAGTGATGGTCGAGGCGGCGCTCGTGCTGCCGATCCTCCTCGTGATCTTTCTTGCTCTCGTCGAATTCACCGATGCCTTCAGCGTGCGCCGCCGGGTCGAGGCCGTGGCCAGCAGCGTCGCGGACCTCGTCGCGCAATCGGCGAGCATCAGCAGCGCGAACCTGAACGATGTCATCGGAATCGGCGAGGTCATGATGCGGCCCTATGCGGATGAGCCGCTGGGGGTGCGGGTCGGCAGCATCGGCCTGAACGAGGAGGGCGAAGCCATCGTGCAATGGAGCCACGGCAGCGCGAAACTCGCCGCGCGCGTGCCGGGCGAGGCGATATCGGTTCCCGCCGGGCTGATCGACGGGACGACGACGATGATCCTTGCGGAAACGAGCTACACCTTCGTTCCAGCCGTCGGCACCTATCTCCTGAGCGGGGTGACCTTCACGGTCGAGGCATTCTATCGGCCGCGTCTCGGGATCGCGGTCGAAAAGCTGGATTGAGCGAGTCGCTGATGCGCGCGCGACGCATTTTTGTGCAAGCCAGCGCGAGCTTTGCCATTCAAATAATCTAAAAAAGTATCGCGACACGAACAATTCTTGTTACTGTCGCAATTATACAACTATCGGTTCCGCCGATCCGGCGCTGGATTGTTTTGGTGATTGCCGCGCGGCGCATGGCGGCAGGTGAAGCGAAATCGCCGCGTATACACAACCGATTGCATCTAGCAGTCCCATTGAACGGATTATGCCCATAAGATGCAGAGTTTATGGTGCGCATCCTTCAGTTGTAGCGTCGCAAAACATGCAGTTCTGAGTATACTGCACACAAATGGAAATGTGCGCTTAGCTCCAGCCACGGTTTGCATGCAACGCGAAAAGATACTCATGCAAGCTGGGGGGATGGCGGCGGCGTTCACTCGCTTCCCGATCCGGGTTTCAATTTTTATGTGCTGCGGGTGATACACATGTTGACACTTCTCATGGCCCACCTTCCGGCCTTCCGCCGCGATGAACGCGGCGCCACCATGGTGGAATACGGCTTGCTTGTCGGTCTCATTGCAGCTGTGAGCGTTCTCATCATCACGGCTCTCGGCGGAAACATCGCGGATTATTTTGACGTCATCCGCGATAACACTGCCACCGCGCCAACTCCGCGTCCTTAAGTTTTTCAACATGCGGGCTAGCACAACCATCATGCTGCTGGTGGCGTTCGTCTGCGCCGCGGCGGCGGCCGTCCTGATCCATACCTTGCTGAAACGCAAGACTTATCAGGATGAAGCCGCCATGAGCCAGAGCGCGCCCAGGGCAACCCGGAAGCTGGTGGTGGCGGCCCGCGACGTGAAGGCCGGCGAAAAGCTCGGCGCGGACATGCTCCGCGAGATCGATTGGCCGGCCGAAACGCTGCCCAAGGGGGCCTTCCTCGACAAGGGCGCCCTGCTCAAGGTGGCCGCCGACCGGATCGTGCTCGAAAGCCTTGTCGAGAACGAGCCGCTCCTGCCGCGCAAGGTCTCGGGCCTCGCGGAAAGCGGGCCGTTATCGGCCATGCTCGGCGATGGCATGCGCGCGCTGACGATCCGCGTCTCGGAAGATTCGGGCGTGGGGGGCTTCGCGCAGCCAGGCGACAGGGTTGATGTGCTGCTCACGCAATCCAATGCGCGGGCGGAATCCGGCGGGCCGGCCAAGGCTTACACCGCGACGCTCGTGCAGAATGTGCGCGTGCTCGCCGCCGATCAAAGCATGCAGCGCAAGGAGAAGGCCACGCCTCCCAAGGCCGTCACGCTGGAGGTGACGGCAGAGGACGCGCAGAAGCTGGTTCTGGGGTCGGCCATCGGACAGCTCTCGCTCACGCTCAACCGTGACGGCGCGCGGTTCGACAGGGTGACCGGGGTCATCCAACTGAACGATCTCGTCGAGGCCGGCCCCGACACCGCGCCCATCAAGAGCGTACCGGAAACGCCGGTCGTCGGGGTAACGCGATCGGTGGAGCGCAAGGAATATCGTGTGCTGCCGGAAGAGATCAGCCGATAGAGCCATGATTTGCAGAGAGAGGCCGCATCTTCGGCCTTAAACGAAATAATGAGTATGAATTGCGGGGGCATTCATGGGCAGACGAAGTCAGGGTTTGGGGGCAAGCCCACCCGGAAATAGCAGCATTCAGCGCCCGGGCCGCGCATTTCTCATGGTTTGCGCTGCGCTTGTGCTTGCGTTGGCGAGCGGAACGGCCGCCTTTGCCCAGAAAAGCGCCGCGGAGAAGGGCAAGTCCAAGCCTCAGCCTCTGTCCGTCTACCACATCGACACCGATGGCGACCGCATCCATGTGCGCGTGACGATCCACAAATCGGAGAACGTCAAGGTCGAAACGCCCTTTACCGAGGCGCTGGTGGGCAATTCGGAGATCGCCGATGTTGTCCCGCTGACCAACCGCTCGATCTACATCCTCGGCAAGAAAATCGGCGTCACCCGGCTGTCCCTGCTCGATCCGCAGAAACAGGTGATCGGCGTGGTCGATATCGAGGTTTCCTACGATCTCGACATGCTGCGCGACCGGCTGGCGGGTTACCCGGAGTTCGCCGATGTGAAAGTCTCCTCGGTCAACGGGAAGCTCCTGCTGACGGGCACGGCGCCGGATGCCGTGGCGATGCAGCGCGTCATGATGCTCGCCGAGCAGCTCGCGCCGGGCGATGTCACGAACGGCATGTCGGTGGCCGCACCGCAGCAGGTGATGCTCGAAGTGCGCTTCATCGAGGCGAGCCGCACGGCCCAGCGCGGGCTCGGCGTCAACTGGGTGTTCGGCGGCGATAACGTGGCGGGCGCGACCGGGGCGGAGACGATCACCGGCGGCTCCATCGTCTCGTCCGAGGAGGGCCTCATAAACAACCTGACCCTCAGCCTGACCCAGGGGCTGGCCTCAAACGCCATCCCCTTCGGCACCCTGGTGGGGCGCGTGCTGGATAATGGCGTCAAGGCCGATGTCGTGGTCCGCGCCCTGGAAGAACGAGGGCTCGCGCGCCGCCTCGCCGAGCCGAACCTCGTTGCGCTGTCGGGCGATACGGCGAGCTTCCTCGCCGGCGGAGAATTTCCGTTCCCCGTGTCGGAGGAAGACGACAAGGTCTCGGTGGAGTTCAAGAAATTCGGTATCGGCCTTGCTTTCACGCCGACCGTGCTGGCCGAGGGGCAAATCAACCTGAAGATCGAGCCCGAGGTGAGCGAACTCGATCCGACGAATTTCATCAAAGTGGGGACCACCGAGATCCCGAGCCTCGTCGTTCGCCGTGCATCCACGACGGTCGAGTTGCGCGACGGGCAGAGCTTCGCGGTGGCGGGTCTGCTTCAGGGGTCTCACACCAGCGGAGAGCGCCAGCTTCCGTGGATCGGCGAGGTTCCGGTGGTGGGCGCCCTGTTCCGCAGCGCATCCTTCCAGAAGAAGGAAACGGACCTCGTCATCATCGTGACGCCGCGCCTCGTGAAGCCGCGCGTGCCCGGCCAGAAGATCGCGACCCCGCTCGATAATTCGGTGCCCGCGAACGACAAGGATTTCTTCCTCGGCATGCGCCAGGAAATCACGATCAACAAGCCGGAACAGATGAGCGGGCATATCCTCGACTATGACGGCGGGCCGGTGGCGCTGAGCTACAAGGGGGGCAATTGATGCGGAACGGATACAAGGCGGCGCGCCTGACGGGGCTGTGCCTGGCGACCCTCGGACTGGCCGGCTGCTTCGATGACAGCTATTACGCGCGCCGGGACACCGTGACCCTTGGCGCAGGCGATGCCGTCGCCGTCAACCAGGCCACGCAGACGGTCGATCCCTGGCCCGCTCACGCGCGGCAGTCCCACATCGACGTGGATGGAAAACGCCTGGGCATCGCTGTGCAGCGTTACCAGCAGAATAAATCCATTCCGCCTCGCGGGCTGAACACCACGACGATCTCCGAGCAAGCCGGGCCGGGTGCGCAGGCCAATATGGCGATCCAGAAATAACGCTGGTGCAATCCCGAGTAACGGTACCGTTTTGAACTAGGATTTGTTTCAGTGGAAAGCACAGAACTGTTTTGGGAGAATGTGGTTTCAGCGGGAAGTGCGCGACAAAGCTTTCCGCAGAACGCCAGCGCGGAGATGACGATCAAAGGGACATTGCGCTCCGATCAGCAGGTCGATGTCTTGCTCCTGACCCAGGACGCGGATTTGCGGGAGCGCTTGCTCGTCACGTTTCGCGAGAAAAACCACTTCGCCCTGCGGGCCATCAAGGGGCGCCCGGCAGACACGGAAGACGAACTGGCCTTCGTGACGCTTCCCGAGATCCTTGTTGTCGATCTCAACACCGCCAATGTCGCCGACGTCGATGCCCTGGAGCGGATCAAGCGTTCGCGCTTTGCGAATATTCCGGTCATCGTCCTGTCGAGCTACCTCGATCAGGATGTCGTCCGCAGCCTCGTCCGCATCAGGATCGATGACTGGTTGCCCAAGGATTCCACCGCTTTCGAGGTTTATAAATCGTGCGAGCGGGCGCTCAGGACGCCGTCGCTTGGCCTCCGAGAGGAACGCGACGCCGTCTGCTATTCCTTCTTTCCGGTGGCGGGAGGCTGCGGCAACACCACATTGGCGATCCAGACGGCTTTCCTGGTCGCCGAGAAGAAACGCAAGATGGATCAGACCTGTCTTGTGGACCTGAATTTCCAGGATGGGGCCATCGCCGATTATCTCGATCTCGTGCCCTCCTTCAAGATCGAGGAGCTGTCGAACACGCCCGGCCGGCTCGACCGGCAACTCCTTGAAGTCATGCTCACCAGACACAGTTCAGGGCTGGCGGTTCTCGCGACGCCGCGCGTTCCCGCAAAATACATCGAGGTCAGCGAGGGCCTGATCGCCTCCGTCCTGGGCCTTCTGTCCAAGTCCTTCGATAACATCATCATCGACCTGCCGAAGAACTGGTATCCCTGGACCGATAACGTCATCTGGGGTTCGAACAAAATCTTCGTCGTCTCGCCGTTCACGGTGCCGGGATTGCGTCACGCGCGCTTCGTCAGCGACGCCGTGGCCGCGAAGGCGCCGATCGACACGTCCGTTTCGGTCATCGTGAACCGTTTTCACGAGCCTCTGTTCAGCTCCGGCCTCATCCGCAAGAATGCCGAGAGGCTGCTGAGCGTGCGCCTTGCCGGTTTCATTCCGGAAAGCGGCGGCAGCGTTCAGGAGGCCATCAATCGCGGGGTTCCCCTCTCCGAGGTCAGCCCCGGCAGCAAACTCGCTAAGAAGCCGGCTGAAATCGTGTTCGCGGACAAGCCTTAGCGCTGCGTTTCGTGCCGCATGATGCGTGAGTGAAAGTCGCGGAAGATGCTCAATCGGTTCGTCAGAGACCCGAACAAGCAGATAGACCCCTCCAAGGCGAGGGGCACCGATGCCGATGGCACGGTCGCAGTCGAACGCCGCCTCGCCGAACTCGAAACTGTCGCCGAGAGCAACCGGCTCATCCGCCAGGACGCCGCGGAACTGAGGTTGCAGCAGCCCCATGTCGGGCGGCTTGAAACGAGACCGCCGAACATGGAGGGGCGCGGCGAAATCCGTCAGAGGGAACTCGTCAAGAACGCCCTACGCATGCGCCCCGACCGCATCATGATCGGCGAAGTCCGCGGCGAGGAAGCCTTCGACATGCTCCAGGCCATGAACACGGGCCACGAAGGCTCGATGGCCACCATTCACGCCAACAGCCCTCGCGATGCGATCGCCAGGCTCGCGCAGATGGTCGGCATGGCGGGTCTCAGCATGTCCGAACTCAGCATCCGCGCGCAGATCACGTCGGCCATCACCATCATCGTTCAACTGCAACGCTTCGCCGACGGCCGCCGCCGCATCGTCAGCATATCGGAAGTGACCGGCATGGAGCGTGAGGTCGTCCAGATGCAGGAAATATTCAAATTCGTCAGGATCGGCACCGGGCACAAGGGACAGGTGCGCGGCGATTATGTAGCGACGGGAATTCGCCCGCGCTTCATCGAAGACTTGCAGGTCCAGGGCTTTGCCTTCTCAAACGACTTCTTTGATCCGATTTCCTAATGAGCAACTTGGGTTTTTCAGAAGAAATTCTTATTGCGGCCACCATATTCGTGGCCGTCTTCCTGCTGGTTGCCGCCACGGCGTTATCCGCGTCGCGCCATGCCGTGACCCGCAGCCGCATCTCGCGGCGGCTCAACGCCTACGCTCCCGTCATCGGGACGCAGCAGGAACTCGTCCGCATTCGCCGCAAGCGCAGCCTGTCCTCCGAAGGGCATTACCTCGTCCCGTTCACGCCGCTCAACAGGCTCGTGCTGCAATCGGGGTCCACGCTCGGTTTCTATGTGTGGCTCGCTCTGATGGCCTTCCTGGCACTCGGCGGGTTTGTCGCGGGAAGCATTCTGACGGACAGCATCGGCCTCGCGCTTGCCGCGACACTCTTCACCGGCTTGGCGGTGCCGATATGGACGCTGCGCGAAATGCGCGACCGGCGTCAGCAGAGGTTCGAGGAGCAGCTGCCGGACGCCATCGACATTCTCGTGCGCAGCCTCAAGGCCGGACACGCCGTGCCGGTCGCGATTACGGCCGTCGCCCGGGATATGCCGAACCCCATCGGCAGCGAATTTGCGATCACGGCCGGTGAACTGGCTTATGGCCTCGATCTGGAGACGGCGCTGGTCAACCTGCGCACCCGCGTCGGGCAGGGCGATCTCGCGCTCATCGCCGTCGCGGTTTCGATCCAGTCCAAGACGGGGGCAATCTCGCGGAAATCCTGGGCAATCTGTAGCGGGTCATACGCGAGCGCTTCAAGCTGCGCCGCAAGGCGCGCGCTCTTTCGGCCGAAGGGCGGCTCTCGGCGGTGTTGCTGAGCGTTCTGCCCATCCTCCTCTTCGGCACGCTGTGGATCATCGCCCCGAACTATTACGGCGACATCTGGAGCAACCCCGTCGTGAAGCCCGCGCTTGGAGCGGCCGTCGCGTGGATGCTGCTGGGAGATTGGGTCATGTATCGCATGGTCCGGTTGAAGGTGTGATGGCGGACCCGACGATGGCGACAGGCTTATACGATCCCGGGGGTTTGGCTCTGCTGGCCGCCGTTTTCCTGACCTTCATGCGGGTGTTCTTCCTGGTGCTGACCGTGCTCGACACGGCCCGGCGGCGCAGCGACATTCGTAAGCGCGCGCTCCTGGACATCGGCTTGCCCATCGAACCGGAGACGCCGAACCAGTCGTGGCGATCCACATCGCGTTCTCTTCGGTCGCAGAGCCTTGCTGCAACCTCCGCGCTTCTCGGCGATGTGAAGCGGCGTGCCGGCGAGCGGGAGACGGAGTCCTCCAAAATCCGCCGCGAGCTGCTGCGTGCGGGCTTCTTCGGCGAAAACGCGGTGCTGTGGTATCAGGGCACGCGCGCGTTCCTGACGATCGGTCTGGGCCTGGCGGCTTTCGTTCTCGCCACTTGGTTTGCGCCGGCGCTGACGCTCGGGACCACAATACTCATCATCGTCATCGCCGCTGGTGTCGGCTTCATCCTGCCGAGCCGGTATATCCTGAAGCGGCAGGACCGCATGGAGCAGGAATGCCGCGAAGGCTTCCCGGATTTCATGGATCTGATGGTCATCTGCGCGGAAGCGGGTTTGAGCCCGCGCGCCGCCGTCGATCGCATCAGCCGCGAACTGGCTCAGACTTACCCGTTCCTGGGCGCGAATTTGTATCTGACGAGCCTGGAATTGCGGGCCGGAAGCTCGATGCACGAAGCGCTCACGAACCTCGGGCGGCGCATCCGCATCAATGAAGTTGTCAGACTCGGAACGCTGCTCCAGCAGACTGAGCAACTCGGGACCAGCATCACGGACGCGCTCCGGGTGTTTTCCGACGAGATGCGCGACAAGCGTCTGGTGCGCGCGGAAGAATGCGCCCACGCCTTGCCGGTGAAGCTGGTCATACCGCTGGGCGTCTATGTCTTTCCCGTCATTCTCGTCGTCATTCTGCTGCCCGTTGTTCTGCGCATGCGGGAGTCCTTGTTGAATTAGTGTTTCGGGGGAGGTTGTCATGCTTGGAAATAAAGTCAGGGTGCTCTGTGCGCTGGCTGCGGTGTCGGCGTTGCCGGCTTGTCAGACGCTGGAAGGCGATGGAGACGCGCTCGCGGAGGCGAAGGGCGAGCTTTCCGTCGCATCGAGCTTTGGCAACGCGCCCGAGACGGTGTGGGTGGCAAAGGCCAAGGAGCAATACCGCAACGGCAATTATGGACTGGCCGAACGCTATTACCGTCAGGCGATGGAAGAGCGGTCGGAAAACGTAGAAGCCTGGCTCGGCCTTGCGGCGTCCTATGACAGGCTGAAGCGGTTCGACCACGCGGACCGCGCTTACAAGACCGTCATGAAGATGGTCGGCCCGACCCTGATCGTCCTCAACAATCTTGGCTATCACTACATGCTGAAAGGCGATTTTGAGAGCGCCGAGCGCACGCTCCGAAAAGCCTACGAGCAGGA
The DNA here is from genome assembly GCA_964570735.1 of uncultured Hyphomicrobiaceae bacterium. Taxonomy (GTDB): domain Bacteria; phylum Pseudomonadota; class Alphaproteobacteria; order Rhizobiales; family Rhodomicrobiaceae; genus CAZNAH01. The sequence continues at coordinate 9,693 of CAZNAH010000035.1, forward strand.
TCCAACGAACCCGTTCGTCAAAAACAACCTCGCCACGCTCGAAAGCTGGAAAGCGTCCGGCGGCAGGACCAGCGGCTAAGCGGGGAAGCGCAAGCTCAGGATGCGGGCAGAAACAGGGCCGGCACATGCAGTAGCGCGGCCAGTGCAATCGGGATACCGTAAGGCAGGATGCCGCGCTGCGCCCAGGTGACGGCGGCCGGTAGGGGAGGACCGGCTGCCAAAGCCGGACGGACACGAAGCAGCCTTTTCAGAGCGACGAGGGCGAGCGCGAACACTCCGCCGATCAGCGCGAAAGCGAATACGAAGCTCGCCATGTGGTCCGGTCCCATCCAAAGCCCGAGGACCGCGATAAGCTTCGCATCTCCGCCACCAATCACCCGAAGCAAGAAGAGGGCAAAACAAACCGAGAAAGCCGCAATACCAACCGCGACATGCGGAAAGAGACTGATCCCGGTGCCGGGCAGAATTGCATAGAAGACGAAGGCGACGGCGAGCAAAATCGGCACCTGATTGGGGATGCGCAAGCCGCGCGCGTCCGATATGCCCGCCCATATCACGGCTGCCGCGAAGACCGATGCGAAGGCTGCCGCCGCGAAAGTCATCCCGCGCCTTATGTCTTCGGTTTCGGCGGAGCGGGCAGCGGCATCCAGTCCGTGAATTCGGTGAAGTCGAAAAGGCGATCCCCGTCGTCGTGCCACTTGTTGAAGGCGGAGTTCCAGTATCCGACGATCATGCCGGACTGCCGGCACAGCGCGTCCTTCCGGTACAGCAGAACCGGATTGGCGTCTTTCTTGTGGGTGGCGAGTTTCTGCCAGTCGGGCTTGTCGTCTTCCGTGGCCCGCCACTCGCCGCACCAATGATAAGACCGCGTTCTCTGCCACGTGAAGTGATCGCGCGGGGGCGAACGGCGGCATTCCCCGCTCTTGTCATCGAAATACATGCGGCTCTCCGGATCGCTGTCCTGGCAGAAAAACCTGCATGTCGCACATCTTTCCAGTTTAGCCGGCATTCGAAGTGCCCCGCTCCGTCGCACAGACAATCAAGGCTCTCGCATGAATACGGGGCGATTATCGAGGGATAACGAGGCGGGCGGAAGCCGGGAGTCGCCTCGCGCGTTTGTCCGCCCGGGTGCGGGTGGAGAGCCTTTCGACGATCCGGCGCACATGCTCCAGCCGTCTCTCGGTCGCGCGCGCCACGAGTTGCCCCAGCGTCCTGCGCAACCCTTGGACTTCCTCGCCCTCGTGGTCTTTCAACTGACAGAGGGAAACGAGGCACCGCGCATTGAAAAGACCGTGAGTTTCGCGGTCGAGCCGGGCGTTGAGCTTCGCCTCCTCCGGTGCGCCGGCGAGCGCGTCCCTGAAGGTCACGATGAGCATGGCGTGATCGAAATGGCCATATCGGCGCGTCCAGCTTCGCCGCTCGCTTTCCTTCCACGCCTGCGAGGCGACCGTGCACCACAGAGCAACGCTCGCGGAGCGGAGCAGCGCCGAGGCTTTCGCGGACACTGGCCGGTGATCGGCGAGGCTCGGAACTTCGAGAAACTCGACGGTCGTGAGAAGGGGGTCGGGCAAGCCCAGCTCGATATGGCTGGTGCGAGCACCTTCCGAGCCGTCTTGCGGCCTGTCGGTGCGGTCCTGCCCTTTGGACGATGCCTGATACACGACCCTTGACGGCATGGGCGCTGTGTCGCGCACGCTGTAGGTCTTGGTCACGGCTTTCGATGTCAGCCTGCTGCGGGCGCCGCTCTCGCTCACCGCGAAAGCCACGACGTCTGTGGAATGCCGCACGAGGGTTGGCAGAAGCGAAGAGCCCAAATGCTTCGGCGGCAGGCGCCCGCCCAGGATCCCATTCAGAACGGATGTCTTGCCCGAGCCGGGTTCGCCGACGATCGCCACGCGAATGGGCCGTGACAGCACGGTCAGAAGACGGTCAACGCGATTGATGTCTTTCTGGGACATGGCGCCGACGGTCCCGAAGAGACTTGGTATTCCATCCCGCAAGCTCCAGCCTGACGGATTCAGCGTCGCTTCCACGCCAGACATGTCACTAACCCGCGGCAATCAGAAAACACTGCTTCTTGAGATTTTTCATATGCCCTGACAGCTTCTCATATGCAGCGATATCGGCGCGCCACCGCTCCAGGATGGTCTTCAGGCGATTATCGTCCGGCAGTTTCGCACCGTCGGGACGCTCCGCGACAACTTCCCTGTAATGGTTGGCGGCCTCCTTCAACTGGCTCACAAAAGGAAAGATCGCGCTATATGTGACAAAGCGCAAGCGTCTCAATGAGATGTCCAGTTGCCGTTTCATATCCGCCTGTGCGGTGTGGAAAAGCTCCCGCAACATGAAAATGAACTCGGACTTCACCAGCCGTTTCAGCGTATGGGCCTGATCGAAGCCTCCGCCTTCCCTCAGAAGCGTTCCGTGCCAGAAGTCATCGAGATCGAATGCGGTGACCCGGCTGAGCGAGATCACGGAGACGGGCGGGATGCGGTTGTTCGGAACCCCGAAATGCAGCACGTCATCGAGATTCGGGAGGATTTTCTTGGCCGTCTGACGCAGATCGGCTTCCGCGTCGCGCAGGGCCGCCTGGAAACTGCGGCAGAGGTTCGCGAAATGGTTGGCAAAGTCTTCAGCCAATTCAGAACGCAATCGCAACGTCTCCCGGCTGAAATTCTCAAGAAAGCTTGGTGATGCACCAATTCGAGCCAAG
>CAZNAH010000035.1:12415-15648 GCA_964570735.1 uncultured Hyphomicrobiaceae bacterium
CTCCGTTGACCTCGGCAAAATTGTTGACGGTGTAGAACATATATTTCTCAATGTTCTGGAAATCTTCCGCAATTGCTTGATTAATGTTATTGTCGGCGTTGTTCAAAATCGTGTCAACATAACTCAAAAAAACTTCAATGTTCATCAAGGCGCCTTCGGTTTTGCTCTTGATGACCTGATAGGACGGAGACCGGAGATGAAAACTGGTCCGGCTCGTGTCCAGCATTTGCGAACCGAAGCGGAGCGAGATCGCCGTATTCTCCGTCACCGCGCTCAAGGTTGACGTGCTGGGCAGCAATTGCTCCTCCGTCACCGCATTGCCGATCATGCGGGCGACCATCCCGATCACGGCGGGGACGCCCGATGCCGTATAGAGCACCGCGGCAATGCGCCCGGCCGCCGATGCGTCGCCGGCGCGCCATTGCGAAACTTCGGAAGGGCTGAGCAGGCCGCCGCGCTCGCAGTGGCGCGCCGCAGCCTCGTTGAACGCCGGGAGTTTGCCGCCGGACATGCCCTCGATGGCCGCGTTGGCCCAAAGCGCGCTTGCCGGTACGACGGGGATGATCGTATTGGGGAACTCGCGTTGCAGCGCCATGCGCACCGAAGCCGCGAGCTCGTCCGCATTGACCGCCGCCGTCTCCAGGATATCGACGCGGTTGAGCACGGCCACGATCTTGTCGCGCTGCAAGCCTTTCAGCATGCGGAAAAGGGCGAGATCGCTTTCCGAAAGCGGCTGATGCGCGGTCAGGACCATGAGATAGACGTCCGCGCCAGAGAGATAGGCGTGGGTGATTTCATCGCGCACGAAGAACGGGTCGTTCGTCCCCGGGGTGTCGATGATGACGGTGGGGTAGGCGAAGGGGTACTCGTCGAGGAAAACCTCCGCCGCCTTCGTGATGTCGGAGAACAGGGGCTGCTTCTCGCCGCCGTGCGAAGCCTTGTCGTCCCCGACGCTGACATATTGCTCAAGCAGGGCCGGTGTCACGGCGTTGAAGAGGTGATGCCGGCCGAGATGCTTGGCGTAGTCGCTGCCCAGTCGCGTCTGGGCGCGGTTCCTCAACTCGGCGAGCTTCTGGTTCGCTTCGGCGAAGGGGCGTTCGGTCGCGCCGTCGGAAACAGCGTTGAAGCGCCCGCCGCGCATCAGCCGTTCCCACTCGGTGTCGTTGAAGAAATGGAACAAAGCCGTGTTGCGCTTCTCGGCAGGCGCTCCGACGAACACCTTCGTCACCACGGCCGTGGAAGGGTTCACGTCGGTCGGAAGCAGGCCAGGCCGGCGGATCAGCGCGTTCGCGAGAGAGCTTTTGCCCGCCTTGATCTGGCCCACCAGGGCGATGCGGCAGGTATGCGCTTCCAGTTCCTTCAAAACATCGTCGACAAAAACCGAAACCTGGCTGCCAAGTCGGCTTTCGATTTCCGCGCCCGTCCGCAAGACATCCTTGCGCAGGTTTTCGAGCTTAGCCAGTGAATCGGCATCGGCAATGCTTTTCGCACTCATTTTACAAAGTCATAAACGAGAGATCCGACGCCACTTCATGCCCCGCAGAAACGCGGACCCCGGACGTTACCGTCGCAGTTATACACGACGATGAAGGCCGCCGTCACGCCGTAGTATCAACAAATTCAGGATGCCGCGCAAATCGCGGGTCTGGCGAACGCGGAAGACTGCGTTATCCGCCGTTTGTCCCGGTGTCCTGGGAGTAGCGGTCCCAATGGCTCTGTAATTCCGATCCGGAAAAATACTGGCCGTCGGCTTCGAGTTCCTCAACCGTCTTGAACACTTCGTCGAAGCAGGCCAGAACTTCGCGCATCGCGGTCGCATCCATGTAGTCATAAAGCTCGAACAGGGCGTTCGTCAGCTTGCGCTTGCACATGAGGAACTGCACGTCGTCGCGGATGGCGCGCGACTTGGGGAACGGGATGACGTTATCGCGCTCGCCCGCTGGCGTTTGATCCGGACTCAAGACTGGACGCATGACAATCACCGTTGGTTGAGGCTTGCTGAGGGCACTCGCGTCCGAACGCGGCGGACGGTGCCGTGGAGAGGGGCGCGCATCGTTCAGTCAAGGGGCGTGATGGCAGGATCGCGAAATCAAGCCGTTGCGTGAAACGCGGCTGGGGTCGATGGTTTTGCAATGGAATGAGACTTTCAAGTGCACGGTTCCCCCTCTTGTCTCGAATTCGGGTTGCGATGCTCAAGTGAACATCTCAACAATCAACATGCTCTGCAAATTGTTTCGGTGTCTGCCAATAATTATTCTTAAAAATTGACCCAATACTATTATTAATGTTTGAGTCTGGCGGTTAATATTTACCGATGCAATAAGTTAAATTTCGATCAAAGAGTACGATATTGTATGTAATTTGAATATGCGTTTTGCGACACTTTTTCTCATTCGATCTGGTGTATAAAGCCTAAGCGCGGCAGTTCTGGTATGAGAAAATATTTAATAGAGTCCATAGATGACCTTGAGCCGATTGTCAGGGTTGCTAACCTCAATATTGTACAGCTTGGTAAGACGCGCCCTCTTGGGAGCGCTATCGTTTCTTTTTCAGGCGAAACGATCCTGACCCGGATGGATTTCGCGGGTGCAGTCCGTTTGCGGGGGCGCACCGCCCACGGCGAGATGGGTTTCGGTGTCCTCTTGTCCCGGTCCGGCCGCTGCACGCTGTGGGGGCTGGACACTCTGCCGGGCGACATCGCCGTTTTCCCCGAGATTTCGGACCTCGACATCATCTTCGGGCCGGGGGACCGCTCATACGCACTCCTTGCCATGCCGCGCGATGTGGTCGACCGGCGCATTGCCTCGGAGCATCCGGGCCTTGCCCCGCTGCTGATCCATCCCTCGCGATACAGGTTCGACCCTTTGCAGCGGGAGCGGATTACCGAGCTGGTGCGAAACGCCTTCGCGACGCTCGCCAGCCCGAAGCGGGGCAGCGCCACTGTCCCGGATGCCGCGGCGTCGCCCGCCGGTGTGCTGATGGAGGGGCTGCTCGACGCGCTCCAGCACCGGATCGAGGACGATCGCCCCCTGTCGGCGGCTTCGGATGCCGCGCTGTTGCGCCGCGTCGAAGACATCCTGACCTCATCGGACGCGGACATGCCCACGGTCCGCGACATCTGTGAAACCCTGGCCGTGACGCGGCGCACCCTTGAGCGCGCGTTTCGCCGGTTGCTCGACATGAGCCCGGGGCAGTACTTGCAACTCGCCCGCCTGTCCGCGGTCCGGCGCGAT
>CAZNAH010000035.1:15658-17965 GCA_964570735.1 uncultured Hyphomicrobiaceae bacterium
GACCTCATGCGCGAGGAGGCCCCCGTGTCGGGCGCGGCCACCAAGCACGGCTTTTTCGAGCTGGGCCGGTTCTCGTCACGCTACCGCGACATGTTCGGGGAGTTGCCGTCGCAGACGCTCGCCGCGCGGAGGAAGGGGGCGAAGGGGGGTGGTCTCAAGCATCCCGCGTAAAGGGGGCGGGGGCGACGCGAGAGGCGAAGGGGCCAGCACAGCCGGCCCCTCCTGTTTTCATTTATCGCGGCGCTTGCGTATTCGGCCGCTGGCTGGGCCGCACCGTGGGGATGTTCGGCCGGACGCTGTCGATCTTGCGGCAGCGCGGCGGCCGTCCCACCGTGCCGGGCGGGCACACCCGGATGATCGGCCGGCAGTTCGGGAACCGCCCTACCGTGCCCTTCGGGCATTGCCGCGGCGGATCGGTCACGATCTTGCGGCAGTTGGGGAACACGCCGCGCGTCCCCGGAGGGCAGACGCGAAGCACGCAGCGCTGACCGTCCCAGATCCTGCGGCCGGGGCAGATGCAGCGCCCGCCGCGCAGGATGCGTCCGCCCGTGCAATCCGGCGTCTCATCGACGATCTTGCGGCAGTTCGGATACCGCCCGATCGTGCCTTTCGGGCATTCCGGTGTCGGGTCTTCGATCTTCCGGCAGTTCGGATACTTGCCGACGGTGCCGCGCGGGCATTCCGGGGCAGGATCCACGATCCGCTTGCAGTTAGGATAGTTCCCGGTGAACCCGGCCGGGCAATCGCGGCTCGGCGGGGGCGGCGGAGGCACGATGCCGATGCGCACGCAGCGGTCGCCGGTCCACTCGAAGCCGGGCGGGCAAGGCTTTATGGGCTCGGGCGGGGTGCAGTAGGCTTGCCCGTCCGCGAGCAGCGGCGGGAATTGCAGCGTGGCCGAGTCCTCGTCGTCGCCCGCGTTCTGGTTCTGCATCGAACCGCCCGGCGCCTCCAGAATGCGCGCCGTATTGAGCAGCGAGCATTGCAGTTGCGTGGATGGCGGAACGTAGGCGAAGACCTGCATCAGAACCTGCTGGGCCGGATTGAGTTCGACGTAAGGATGCGTGCAGGTGATGGCGGGTGCGTTACCGTCGCAGACCCAGGGAGCCAGGACTTCCATCGTCGCGCCGGATGCTGCGGGCGGCAGCCAGTCCTTGACGACGATTTTGCCCTTGTAGATGCCGGGGCCGGTGTTCTTGACGATCACGCCATAAGGGCAACGCCACTTGCCGCCCTCGATGTTGCACTGGGGCTGCGCGCCATACTTTTGCAGCTCCAGGTTGGACGGTTTCTTCTCGCAGAACTTTTCCGGGACCAGCGCCGTGTCACCGGCAATGTCGTCGCCGGCGTTCGTGTTTTTCGGGCTGCCGGGCACAGGCCGCTTGATCTTCGCGACGTTCGGCAGCTTGCATCCCTTGTCCTTCACCACAGTGTTCGAGAATTTGACCTTGAGGGTCAGAACTTTTGAGTTGTTGGGCGCCATGGCCGTTACGGGATGCTTGCAGACCGCACCGGCGCCGCCCGTCCCCTGGCAGGTCCAGGGCGCGTTCCAGTTCGCATCGAGCGGTTCTGCGGGAAGCGCTTCTTCCACTTCGATGGGGCCGTTGAAGTCGCCCGGACCCGTGTTGATGACGCGGATCAGGTAAGTGCACCACCAGCCGTTGCCCTGCTGCTCGCATTGCTTTGGGCTGGCCCTCTTCTCAATCTTGAGGTTGGTCTTCGGTTCCTTGCAGAACTTCTCGGGCAGACCGACCGTGATCTGATCCGTGTCGTCGGAGGCAAGGATGTTCTTCGGCGCGCCGAGTGGCGCATCGATTTTCGCTTTGTTGGTGAGCTTGCAGTCCAGATCCCGCGCCTGTGCCGCCGTGCCGCTGACGACCACGATGAACGAGGCGCTGTCAGCCGAAGGCGGGTTCTTTTGCAAGGTCACAGCTGGGTTCGTGACGCAGGTCGCGCCCACGCAGGTCCAGCCCGCGCCATTCGCGCTGACCGTCAGGCCGGCCGGGGCGATATCGGTGACCTTGATCAGCCCGTTGAAGCTGTCGGGGCCGGTGCTCGTCACCGTAATCCTGAAGACGTTGCACCAGTCCACGCCTCCGCCGATCTGGCACAAGCTGTCGTTGGCCACGGTCTTCTTGATCTTGAGGTTCGATTTCCGCTTTGGATCGTCGTCGCAATGCTTCGCCGGGATGTGGGCGACGGCGAAATCCGCGTCGTCGGCGGGGTTCGTGTTCCATTGGCTGCCGCCGGGCGCCCATTCGATGGCCGCGCCGTTCACGAGATGGCACTTCTCATACGTCTTGGGCACAT
>CAZNAH010000035.1:17975-22299 GCA_964570735.1 uncultured Hyphomicrobiaceae bacterium
CGACCTTGAGGTCCACGCTGGCGCCGGGGATCAGCACAACGGGCCGCAGGCAGCGATAGGCGGCCGGTCCCGTCGCCCAGCAGTTCCAGGGCGGCGTGTTGGCGAAGCCCATCAGAGCGCCGGCGGGAGCCGCGGGCAGCGCGTCGGAGACCATGAGCGGACCGGCATAGACATCCGGACCCGTATTCCGAATGCGCACCGTGTAGCGGCAGAGCCAGCCCGGTCCCCACGAGACGCAGGTCTTCGGCATGGCCCACTTCGTCAGGCGCAGATTGGTCTCGAAGGGGAAGTCCGGCGGAAACTCCGGCGGCAGGTCCGGCGGAAGCTCGCCCGGAGGCAGGAAGCCCGGAGGCAATTCGCCGTAATCGGGGGTGTAGTCCGCGAAGTCGGGCGAACCCTCGCAAGGCTGCCAGATCTCCACGTCGCCGATATGGCCGGACTTCGCCGCATCGCCGAAGAAGCTGTCGTAGTCCGCGAAATAGGATTGTTGCGGCGGCACATTCTCAGGCCGGACGAGCGAGATCGCGTTGCCTTGCAGGCCGTGAACGTCGGCCTCCGCCGCTTCCTCGCCGTCTTCGGCAAGCGCGCCGGGCCGCAGACGATGGCCCGTGGACCATAACATTTCACCGCACGCGCCATAGCGCTGTGCGCCGCTTTCGTCATGGGCAAGGCCGAGCGCGATGCCGCCTTCCGCGTGGCGATGTTCGGGCGGCAGGCCGATCGCATACTCTTCCGGCTCGGGCGCCCATGCGCTTTCGGTCGCGGGGTCATCCGGTTCCTCGCGCATGTAACGCACGACGGCCGACTTTTCCGGCTCGGCGAAGCGCGAATAGTCGTAGCTGCCGAGCGGCTTGCCGCGCTGGGCGAGATAGAGCCGTCCCTGCTTGTCGAACAGCATGTCGGTGATGGGGCCGTTGCCCGGGAGCGCATCGGCGTCCAGCTCCCAGCGGGCATCCTCGGCAAAGCCATCGGAGGAGATGCCGATGGACCAGACCTGCCCGCCCGCCGCGTAATAGAGGCGTCCGCTCTGCACGGCGAGGCCATGCACGCGGCGCTCATCCGGGCTGTAGCCCCAGGTCTCCGGCTTCTCCGTGTCGAAGGCAGGGTTCTTGATGTCGGCGGTCTTGCCGTCATCGGCGGCGGGGGCGAGGCCCTTCGCCGGGCGGCCATCGACGCCGTGGTCGAACTCGTCGATCACCGCGCCGTCTTCGCCGATGCGATAAATCAGGCCGCTATCCAGATCGGAGGCGAAGAATTGCCGACTCTCCTTGTCGAACACGACATCGCCGACGCCCGGCCCGCTGTTGCCGGGCAGCGTGGCGAAGAGCGACACCGCGCCCGTCTTGCCGTCCACGCGCCAGATCGAGCCCGGCCCGCCGCCCGCTTCCGCGCCGAACTGCCCGGACATCCACTCCGCATTGGGGTGGCCGGTCTTCACGCGCTCGGGGCGTCCGTCGCCGTCCGCATCCGGCAGCACGATGTGCAGTCCATAGGCCGAGGCCGCGCCGAGATAGATGTTCGGCACCTTCGCGCCGAGGCCATCGTCGAGCGTGACGGCGAAGACCTGGCCAACCTGCCCGGCCTTGATCTGGAGCTTAGGCGGGGCCGAGATCAACTGTCCCTGGGGCGGCCCGCCCGGTGCGGCGAGCGACAGGATCTGCGCCGACGGGCCGTCGAGATCGATGAGGAACTCATCCAGCGGATCGCCGCCCGGCGGCACGGGATCGTCCGACGGCTTGATCCCGGCGAAGCCGGTCACCACGGCATCGCCCTGCGCGAGCACGCCGTCCTGCGCGTGCGCCCCCGCCACGGCCGCGAACAGAAAAATAAACAGCAGCAGCCCCGAAACGAGGCGAAACAGGGCGGCTTTGACGTGCGCGGGCTTGCCGGTTTCCTGCTTGCGAATGAAATCGAACCGCTTCCCGGCGCTCTCCTTGGGGACGGTGTCCCGCAAGATGGGCGTGGTCAGCAGCGAAACGCGCTTCGGCGCGTCGGTCCTCGGTTGCATGGCGTGTCCTCCTTTACGACGAAGCATGCCGGAAACAACTCCGGCCTCTGAGTGCTTGGTCGAGGACGCCGCACCGAAAGTTCATCCCTCTTCAGTTATTTTAAACGGTCCCCTTTGCGTACGAAAGCGTGGCAGTTTATGCGTGATGGGCTTTCTTTGAACCTTTTCACGCGGCGTGACGACGAAACATCGGGCCGCACATTGTCAGTCATGGGCGAAGGCACATCGGACCACGAGCTTCTGGGAAGAATCGCATCCGGGGACCGTCTCGCCTTTCAGACGTTCTATGCGCGGCACAACGTGAAGCTGTTCCGCTATCTGGTGCGGCTGATTGGGGAGCGTGCCTTGGCCGAAGACGTGCTGCATGATGTTTATCTGGAGGTCTGGCGGAGCGCCGACCGGTTCGAGGGGCGTTCGTCGCCAGCGACATGGGTCATGTCGATCGCGCGCTTCAAGGCGGTCAATACGCTGCGCAAGCGCGGGGCTCGCGTGCCGGACAGCGAGGACGCTGCCGAGGAGATGGAAGACGGCGACGCCTCGCCCGAGGAACGCTCCATGATGGCCGACAAGAGCGAGGCGATCCGCCGTTGCCTCGCGAAGCTTTCCCCGGAGCACCGGGAGATCATCGACCTCGTCTATTATCACGAGAAGTCGATCCGCGAGGTCTGCGACATCGTGGGCATCCCGGAGAATACGGTCAAGACACGGATGTTCTACGCGAGGAAGAAGCTTCAGCACTTCCTCAACGAAGCGGGAGTGGATGCGAAATGGCCATGAGCGATCAGAATGGCGGCGAGCGCGCCCGCGACGCGGCGCTCCTCCCCTGGTATGTCACGAAGAAGCTTCCGCCGGAGGACGCGGCGCGCCTCGACTGGCTGATCGGGGAAGACGACATGCTCGCGGACCATGTCCGCCAGATCCGCGAGGAAGCCGGCGCGACCATCGAGGCGAACGAGGCTGCGGGCGCGCCCTCCGCCGCCGTGCTGCACCGGCTGATGGATGCAGTGGCGGACGACGCGGCCAAGCGGTCGCAGGGGAACGCGTGGCGCGCGCGAGTCGCAGGGCTTTTCGAGCTTTCGCCCGCGCCGTCCCGCTGGCGGGTCGCGGGCGCGCTCGCCGTCCTCGTCATCGTCGCCCAGGCCGCGATCATCGGCGCGCTTCTCCTGCGTGCGCCCGGACCTGCCGACGCACCGCGCTACGACACCGCGTCCGGGCCGGGAGCCGAGCAGGCCGCGGGGCCGGGTTTTCTCGTCCGCTTCGCCAACGCCGCGGTGGAGGTGATAAAGGAGTTCGAGAAGGTAACCGGCGCGGTGATCGTGGAGGGGCCGAAGCCCGGCGGCCTCTACAGGCTCGCAGCCGCAGACCCCGCCAAAGGGTTCGCGCCGGATGCCGCGCGCGCGTTGCAAAGCTCGCACGCGGTCGCCCTCGTCCTGCCCGCCCGATAGCGAGGATGCCCGCGATGGCCGTTCGTGCTATGCTCCTTTCACATTCCTTCGATGACGGGCCAGGCACGCCATGATCCGGCTGGTTCTCTGCGCAATCCTGATGACGCTCCTCGCGCGGACCGATGCCATCGCGGCCGCCCGCTCGCCCCTCATCCACGCGCCGAAGCCCGAAATGCTCGCTTCACCGGTCCAGCAGAGGCCGACGACGCCGAACAGCCGCCCGCAGACCGGGGGCAAGGGCGGCGGGGGGAAGCGGCCGGGCCTCAAGGGGCTTCTGGGCGTGCCGCTGATCCTGGAATTCGCGCCGCGCAGGCCGGGGCGGCACACCCGCCCTGATCGTCCGGCTGCTGAAAAGCCGAAGCGCAGGCCCATCCGCAAGCCGAAGGTTTACGTCGCGCCCGTGCCTCCGCGCACCGCTCCGAAGCCGCCGCGCATCGCCGATAAGCCGCAGAAGCCGCAGCGCGCCAAAGCCGCAACTCCGCCCCCTCCCGCGCCGCCGCCATCGCGCAGCGTGCAGTCTCCGCCTCCGCAGGTTCCCCGCGCGGTGGCGACGCTGTTCCAGGACAAGCCTCATCGCCCGCGCGAAATCATGGCGCTTGTCGCAACCGACAGGGCGGACCAGACGCGGCTCGCGCTCATGCGCGATTACAACCTCATCGCCGACGAAGCCCGCACGCTGTCTCTTCTAGGCGCGGCGCTTCTTCGCCTGAGATTGCCCGATAACCGCCCCCTCGACGATGTCGTCGCCGCGCTCAGGACGGACGCGCGCGTGCTCTCGGTTCAGCCGAACTACGTCTACGAGCTTCTGCAAGACGGCAATACGGCGCCCGCGGCGGAGCGCATCCAGTACAATCTCGCCGCTCTGCGCATC
>CAZNAH010000035.1:22392-22622 GCA_964570735.1 uncultured Hyphomicrobiaceae bacterium
CGAATTGCAGGGCGCGATTGCCGAAGGCTTCGACGCGGCGGATGGTGCGGACGCAACCGCGCGCTGCGGCCGCGGAGGCGCGCACGGCACGGCGATTGCCGGTGTCATCGCCGCGCGCCAGACATTGCAGGGCGTCGCGCCGCGTGCCCGGCTGTTCGCGGCGGGCGCGTTCACGGCGCTCGACGAAGGGGCCGTGAAGCCACAGGCCACCACATGGGCGCTGGCTTTGG
>CAZNAH010000036.1:0-4954 GCA_964570735.1 uncultured Hyphomicrobiaceae bacterium
GAAGCTCATCGGCCTTCGAGAGCACATCGAGGGCGGCGATGCGGACCTCGATCTCGCCGGTCGGCAAACCCGCGTTCACCGTGTCGCCCTCGCGCGCGACGACATCGCCGTCGATGCGCACAACCCACTCGGCGCGCACCTTGTCGGCCGCCTCGAAAGCAGGCTCGCCCGGCTCGACCACGCATTGCGTCAGCCCGTAATGGTCGCGCAGGTCGATGAACAGGAGCCCGCCATGATCGCGCACGCGATGCACCCAGCCCGACAGGCGGACGCGCCGCCCGACATCTTGCCTGCGCAGTTCTCCACAGGTATCTGTTCTATAGGGGGGGAGTAAGTCCGGCGCGACCGTCTTGCCAGGCGACGGATCATTGCTTTCCGGAGACTGTTTCTTGCGCTTCGGCGCAGCCTTCTTGTTAGCTTGGGCTGAAGCTTCTGTTTCGGAAAGAGATTTACTGGCGCGTGCGCGCTGAGCGGTCTTTTCCACGGATGATCCAGTCGAGGAGAATTGGGGTCGGCGAGACGCGACGACGCCTAAGATCACAAGGTTCGGGTTCGCCAACTCAGGCCATGACCCTGCTCATTTGTCAAGGTATGGGGCGAGGGCTCTCGCGACAAGATATGCAGACTGTTGTATGCAACATTGCATGATTCAAATCATCACTTTATCCGAAGATCTGAAATCCTTTTGCGACAGGCTGGCGGACTGTCCTTTCGTCGCGGTCGATACGGAATTCATGCGCCAGACGACCTATCGGCCGAAGCTCTGCCTCATCCAGATGGCGGGGCCGGGCCTCGAAGCGCTGGTCGATCCGCTGGCGCCGGGCCTGGACCTTGCGCCCTTCTTCGAACTGATGGCGAACCGGCGTGTGCTGAAGGTGTTCCACGCGGCGCGGCAGGATATCGAGATCGTCCATCAGGAAGCGGGCATCATCCCCGAGCCGCTGTTCGACACGCAGATCGCGGCCATGGCGCTGGGCTTCGGCGAGGCCGTTTCTTACAGCATGCTCGCGAAGAAGCTCCTCAAACGCAATCTCGACAAATCCTATCAGGCGATCGACTGGACGGCGCGCCCCATGAGCCGGCGCCAGCTCGAATATGCCCTTGGCGACGTGACGCACCTGATCGACATCTACAAGAAACTGGATCAGCGGCTGCGGGAGACCGGCCGCGAAGACTGGCTGGCGGAGGAGGTCGCACAGCTCACCGATCCGCGCACCTATGCCTTCGATCCGGCGGATGCGTGGAAGCGGCTCAAGCTCGGCGGCAAATCCGCCAAGGCGCGCGCCATCATCAAGGCGCTGGCGGCCTGGCGGGAGAAAACGGCGCAGATGGAGAACGTGCCGCGCGGGCGCGTACTGAAGGACGATGTCCTCTATGATATCGCGAAATTCGCGCCGGACTCGCTCGAAGCCCTGGGCCGCTTGCGGAGTGCGAAGGATCTGTCCCGCCTGCGCGGCGCGGATATCGTCGCAATCACGGCCTCGGCCATCGAGAGCAGCGCCGCAGCCGATGAGAGCGAGGATTTTCCGCGCGAGGCACCCGGTTCGCCTTCAGCGCTTATCGAGCTTCTCCGCGTGCTCCTGAAGGCGGTCTCGACCGAACTCAACATTGCCTCGAAGCTCATCGCCAGCGCGGAGGATCTCGAAAAGCTCGCCATGTCGGACAAGGCCGACATCCCGGCTTTGCGTGGCTGGCGTTACAAGGCGTTCGGACAGACCGCGCTGGCCTTGAAACGGGGCGAAGTGGGGCTTACCGTCCGCAAGGGGCGCGTCCACGCGATTGCGATCAAGGGCGATTGATCAGCCAGAAAATGAGCGTGAGGACGAGGCTGATCAGGATCGAAGTCATGATCGGCAGGTAGAGCCGGAAATTCTCGCGCTCGACGACGATGTCGCCCGGCAGGCGGCCCAGCCCAAAGCGTTCGGCCACGAACCAGAGAATGCCCGCCGCGATCAGCACAAGCCCAGCGATGATCAGCACCTTACTCATGCCAAGAGATGTGCGTGTCGGCCAAACCCGGCGCAAGTGTCGCCCGGCTCCTGACCGCAGCTTATCACGCACCGATCACTTTCCGTAGGCCGCCTCGCGCCGTGCCGGTACCCTTGCTATACTGACTGTAGCATTCATGCCGCAGTGGAAGGTCCGGCGGCATGTCACAGAGCGTGACCCAAAAATAGCGCGAGGAAACACTTCAATGACCAAAGTCGGGAGCATCATCAAGGCCAAAGGTTCGGATGTCGTCACGGTTCCCTTGACCACCACTCTCCTCGATCTGACGCGGCTTCTCCGCGAGAAGCGCATCGGCGCGGTCGTCGTGAGCCGGGATGGGCATTATGCCGACGGGATCTACTCGGAGCGGGATCTGGTGCGCGACCTTGCCGACCATGGTCCCGCCGTGCTCTCCACTCCCGTATCCGCCCTGATGACGAAGGCGCTTGTCACCTGCACCCCCGACGACAACGTCAAGGACATCATGCGCATCATGACGCAGCAGCGCATCCGGCATCTGCCCGTCATGTCGGCGGGGAAGCTCATCGGCATCGTCAGTATCGGCGACGTGGTGAAAAGCCGTCTCGACGATATGGAGATGGAAACGAACGTCCTGCGTGACGTCGCGGTTGCCGTTCGCTGACGGGTTTCCTGTTTTGGTCAGCCTAGTGGTTCGATTCAAACATTTGCATCCCGTTTGCAGCGCCCTCATTTGCAAATGTTTGAATCGTAAGAACCACTAGAAATCATTGAGTCTCGTGGAGCTTTTGAATTTGACATTTGAGAACCAGCCCGGCCGCATGCGGGACTCAAATGTCAAATTCGCTCCACTAGGATCAGGCTGGCCTCAGATTTTCCGGGCGAGAACGTCGATTTGCGACTGTATCGCGTAAATATCCAGCTCGATCTGAACCTTCTCATGCACTTTGCGCTCTGATTCTATTCCTCTGCGGAAGTAGACCGAGCTGATGACTTCCTGTTTCAGAAGAAAGAGATGCACGACGCACCACATCAGCATGATGGACCACCAGTAGGCCGGTAGCCAGGTCAGCACGGCCATCGTCACGGTAGCCGTCAAGAGCGAGCCGAAACTGTAGCCAGCGCAAAGGCCGATTGTCTTGGCGCGGTCGGCATAGGCGTCGATTGCTTCGTTCAGGTTGGTCCGAGCGTTTTCCATCTCCGTGCCCTGCTTTTCTTTACAAGAACTATAGCGGAGCCGGCGAACGCGCGGAACCATCGTGTGCAGGCGCCTGGCCGGACAAGCGGCGGGGAGACCCCATGATAAAAGCTTCGCAGAAAACGAGACGCGTTGTATTGTTTTATGTAGTCCGCTGAGGCTCCGAGGATCATCCGCATGACGAACACGATCGCCGAGATCGAAGCCTGGGCCATCCGAATGCCTCTCAAAGTTCCCTACCGGCTCGCCTTCGGCATCCAGGACAGCTTCCATTGCGTGATCGTGCGCGTGACGAGCGATGCGGGGCGGACGGGCTGGGGCGAGGCGGCGCTTCTTCCGGGCTACACGGATGAGACGCCCGCGAGTTCGTGGGATACGGCGCTTTCCGCCGCGCCGAGGCTCGTCTCCCTTTCCATGGACGAGGCTTTTGCCGAGCTTGAGGGCCTTTTGCCCAAGGCCGCGTTTACCGCCTGCGCGTTCATGACCGCCCTGGAGCAGGCGCGCGGCCACCCGATCCTCGCCGTGACCGGCCGGCAGCCGCTGCTCGGCACGGTGAACGGCAAGCCCTCCGAGCGGCAGGCGCTCGAAGCCGAGATCGAAGACCTCATCGCACAGGGCTATCGCACGCTGAAGGTCAAGGTGGGCTGGGATGTCGAGGCCGATCTCGCCGCCGTCGCGCTGATCCGCAGCATGGTGGCGGGGCGGGCGCTTCTGCGCGTGGACGGCAATCAGGGCTTTTCGCAGGAGGAGGCCGTCGCCTTCCTCAGCAGGCTGTCGCCGGAGGGTATCGAACTCGTCGAGCAGCCGTGCGACGCCCATGACTGGGACGCGGCCGTCGCTGTGAAGAAGGCGGCCGCCATGCCGGTGATGCTCGACGAGTCCATCTATGGCGAGGACGACATCCGGCGCGCGGCGGATCTCGGTTGCGCCGACTACATCAAGCTCAAGCTGATGAAGATGGGCAGCCTCGACAGGCTCGCGCGCGGCCTCGATCTCGTCCGCTCCCTCGGCATGCGCACTGTGATGGGCAATGGCGTGGCCTCAGATCTCGGATGCTGGATGGAGGCGTGCGTCGGCGTATCGAGGCTCGACAATGCGGGTGAGATGAACGGCTTTCTCAAGCCGACGGCGACGCTGCTCGGCACGCCCTTGCGGCGCGATGGCCCCGATATCGTTCTTGACGGCGCCGACCGTCATGTGGATGCGGACCGCCTCACCGCGCTCATGTCGGATCACCGAGCGTGGCGGGCATGACCGGGGTGCTGGGCTTGAGGATGAGGCCGATCGTGCCCGCCGCCGCGAACAGTCCCATGATGAGGAAGCCGGCGGCGTAGCTGCCGGACGCTGCGATGGTGGAGGAGACGAGCGCCGGTCCCGCGAACCCGCCGAGGAAGACGAAGAACATCGTGCCGGCGGTGGCAATGGCGACGGCATCCTGCGGCGCGGCTTCGGCCACTTCCGCGAGATAGATGCCGTTCCATGAGAATGCAGCGGACCCGAGAACGACCCCGATTGTGGCGAGCGCGATGAAGGGCAGGCCCGCAGCACCGGCGAGGGTGAAGCCCGAGACGACCATGGCCACCCCCATGGCGATGAGGACGGTGCGCCCGCCCAGCTTGTCCGCCACCGCGCCGAACAGCACGCGCGAGGCCACACTGATCGCCATCGCGATGGAAAGAACGGGGCCTGCCGTCGTGGTCGCGGCGCCGGTCTCCTCCTGGAGGTAGGTGACGAAGATGGCGCTGAACGAGAATTGCACGCAGGCAAGGCAGAAACAGACGAGGGCCA
>CAZNAH010000036.1:4985-22204 GCA_964570735.1 uncultured Hyphomicrobiaceae bacterium
ATTACCCAGAACCGCCCTGAAGGGTGCGGCCAGACCAATTCGCCTGGGCGAGGCGGAGCGATGCGCGTCGAGCCTCTGCCGCCAGGGCTGAACGGCCAGCGCCACGGCCGCGCAAACGCCTGCCGCGGCCAGCAGCGCGCCCTGCCATCCGAAGGGGAGCGCCAGCAGCGGCAGGGCGACGCCCGCGCCGGTGACGCCCAGCGGGACCGCCGTCTGCTTCACCGAGAACATCATGGTGCGCCGGTGCGGCGGCACAGTGCGCGCGAGAAGCTGGGAACTGGCGGGGTTGCCCGGGCCATAGGCCAGGCCCATCAGAAAGGCGCTGAGGGCCACGGTCGCGACAGAGCCCGCGTTCAACAGCAAAAGGCCGATCCCGGCAATGAGGGCCGTTGCCTGACTCACCCGGACAGGCCCATATCTCTCTATGAGCGGACCGGACAGAACCGAGCTGAACATCGCGATGGCGAAGACGACCGATGTGTAATAACCGATCAGTTCCGGGGCCACGCCGAGGCTGTCCGTGACCTGTTTTCCGAAAACGGGACCCGCGAACGCGGACAGGACGACCAGGGCTTGCGTGGCGACCATGGACAGAAGGGCAGGGAGGGCGAGCGCATTCATGAGGGGTGCCGTTTCGCGTTTGCTTGGCCCGGATGACGGCCTGCGGAGCGCCGGGCCGCATGAAGGGGACGGATTGTGAAAGCCCTTGATAGCGAAGAGCAGACGCTGGAAGAAGACCTGATCGAGACGTCGCCGAGTTCGGCCATCGCTAAGGCGTTCCGGCTGCTGGAGATCATCGTCCGCTCTCCCCAGCCCATGTCATTGAACGACCTTGCTGCCGCGGCCCATCTGCCGAAGCCTTCCGCGCATCGGATGTTGCAGCAGCTGGAGGACATCGGCATCGTTAAGCGCGATGTGCTGGGCAAGCGCTTCGGGGTGGGCGACGATCTCGGCGCGCTGGCGATCGACGTGATCGGCGCGCTGGCGAGGACGCCCGCCGTGCGCGACATCATGCAGGGTCTCGTGAAAGAACTGGGCGAAAGCTGCAACCTCGGCATTCTCGACGGTCACGATATCCTCTATCTTGAACGTGTCGAATGCGACCGGCCGCTTCGGATGCATCTGCGGGCAGGCTCGCGCGTGCCCATTCACTGCACCGCCGTCGGCAAGCTTCTGCTGGCGAGCTTTCCGGAGGCCAAGGCGCGAAAAATGCTCGACGGTCTCACCCTCAGCCGGTACACGCCAAACACCATCACCGACCCGGACGTTCTCCTTGAGAAACTGCGCGAGATTCGCCGGGGCGGCGTTTCCGTCAACAGCGAGGAGTTCACGACAGGGCTCATCGGGGTGGCGGTGCCCGTCACGGTTCGCGGCACAGTCGTGGCCGGGCTGGCTGTCCACGCGCCGATCTTCCGCATGACCGTCGAGCAGGCAGGCGAGAAAGCCGTACCGCTCCTGCGGCGCGCGGCGGACGAGATCGCCCAGACGATCGCGGCCGGGTGAAAGGCGCGCGGGGCGAGCCTGCGTCACCCGCCGATCCCGAGCAGGATCTTGCCGCGCGTGGTGCGCGCCTCCAGCCTCTCATGGGCCGTTCTCGTCTCGGCGAGCGGGAAGACCTGGTCGATGGTGATGCTCAGCGCGCCGGACCGGATCGCGGTGAACAAGTCGCGCGCGCGCCCCCTGATCTCATCCGCATTCTGCATGTAATCCGCAAGGTGGGGCCGCGTGAAGAAGACGGAGCCCGCTTCCGCCAGCTCAAGCGGCTCGATCGCCTCGACGACGCCCGAACTCGCGCCGAACAGGATGCATGTGCCCCGCTTGCGCAGACTGCGGATGGAGCGCGCGATGGTGTCCTTGCCCACCGAATCGTAGACGACATCGACGCCGCGGCCATCGGTGACGTGCAGCACGCGTTCGCGGAAATCCTGCTCGCGGTAGAGGATGGTGTGGTCCGCTCCGCGCGATCTCGCGATGTCCGCTTTCTCCGCATTGCCAACGGTCGCGATCACCGTTGCGCCCCGCGCTTTCGCGAGCTGGGTCAGGAGTTGCCCGACGCCGCCCGCCGCAGCGTGAACGAGGCAGGTATCGCCGGGCTTCAGCGGAAAGGCGGAGTGCGTGAGGTAATGGGCGGTCGAGCCTTGCAGCATGGCCGCGACCGCGATCTCCATCGGCACCTCGTCGGGGACGGGAACGAGACGCCACGCTGGCACCGCGGCATAATCCGCGTAGCTGCCGCGGCTCAGGCAATAGGCCACGCGATCGCCCACGCGGAAATCCGCGACGCCCTCGCCGAGTGCTGCGACCGTTCCGCCGCCTTCCATGCCCAGCATCAGCGGCAGCGGCGTCTTGTAGGTGTCCGAGCGCTTGTAGATGCCGGAGCGCATATATACATCGATGAAGTTGACGCCGGCGGCGTCGAGCTTCACCAGCGCTTCCCCCGGGCCGGGAACGGGCACGTCACTCGGGATGATTTCGAGCTTTTCCGCCGAACCGAACTCGCGAACGCCAACCGCCCTCATGGTTCTCCCCTTATGATCCCTTATGATTATGTCTGACGTGTCTTGCGCACGAAGATATCCCCGCCGTCCTCCCGCGTCTCGAACAGCGGCAAAGGCAGTTCCGCCAGCCCGATCGGCTCGCCGGTGCGCAGGTCCCATTGCCAGAAGTGTTCGGGGCAGGTGAGCACGGTGCCCTCGACCGGGCCGTCGATCAGCGGGGTATCGAGATGCGGGCAATCGGCGCAACAGGCGTAAAGCCCGTCGTCCGTGCGGATCACGAGTGCGATCTTGCCGTCCGCGAGCGTGACCTCGCGCTTTTCCCCCGCCGGGAGATCGGTGCTGGCGCAGACGAGCGTCCAACCCGCCAAGTCATCCGAATTTGTCATAGCGAATATCCTTGGGCGAGATCTTGCGTTTGACGACGAGCAGGCGCATGGCGGCATCGACCATCGGGGGCGGCCCCGCGACATAATAGAGCGGGGCGGGCGTGGCGTCTTGCGGCAGCGCGGCCTCGGCAATGGCGGGGATCAGCCCATGCGAGAAGGTGAGCGCCGGCCAGCGGCTCGTGACATTGGCGGGAATACCCGCATCGGAAAAGCCGACCGTGACCCGCAAGGCTCCGCCGGACTGCTCCACGAACGCGGCAAGCTCATCGAGGCAATAAGCGCCCGCCGGGTCGCGCAAGCCGAAGAACACGTGGCAAGGATGCTCCGCGAAATGCCCGGCCTGGGCGGCATGATCGAGGATGGCGAGTATGCCCGCAATGCCGGAGCCGCCCGCGATCGCGATGAAGGGGCGGCCCTCGGCGGGATCGAACACCGCCTTGCCCAGCGGCCCGAACACCTCCACACCGCTGGCCGCCTCCGAACCGCGGAAGAGCCGATCCGAAAGGACGCCTCCGGGGCAGCGGCGGATCAGGAAGGACAGCGTGCGCGACGGGCTCGCATGGGCGGTCATCGAATAGGCGCGCGGGCCTTCCACGCCCGGCAGCGCGAGGAGCGCGAACTGCCCGGCCTGAAAGGCCATCGGCTCGTCGAGTTCGACCGCGAAGGTTGAGACATCGGGGCTGAGGTCCGCCGTCCGCCTCAGCACGCCCGAATGATAGCGCGGAGAGATGGGCAACGGCTCGCCGAAGGCGGTGCGCAGGCTCAGCGCGAGGGCCTCCTCCGCCGCGATCTGGCACATGAGCACATCAGTCTGCGAACGGAAATTGCGCGCGCCCGGCGCGTCCGGCCACAGGCGCTGCGGCGCGCCGCTTTCCACGGTCGCGCGGCAGCTTCCGCATGTGCCGGTCGCGCATTCGTAAGGAAGCGGCAGCGCTGCGGCGAGCCCCGCATGCAGCACCCGCTGTCCGGGCACCGCATCGAAATGCAGACAGCGCCCGGCGCGGTCCGTGACGGCGATCCGCGTCATGTCACAACGACGACCTTGCCGCCTTCGATCTCGACATCATAGAAGCGCAGCCGCATCGGCGCGGCGTCGTTCTGCGGCGCGGACGGCTCGCCCGTGACGAGGCAGAACTCGAAGCCGTGCCACGGGCAGCGCAGCACCTCGCCCGGCCGCTCGAAGCTGACCTCGTTCGGCCGGTCTGCGGTCGTCGTGCCCGAGATGCAGCCGAATTCGAGGTCCGCGCCATGGTGGGGGCACTTCCCCGAAAAGGCGCGGATTTCGCCGCTGGGCAGGCGCGACACAAGCACCTTCGTGCGCCCCACGGCCGCGGGCGTCAGCTTGCCGACCTCCAGCTCGGCGGCGTCGCATACGATCTGGCGCGGCATGGGCTACTCCGCCGCGATGCGCTGGGCCGCGGGCGGGACGTCGAGTTCGTAGAACTCCGCCGCGTTCTTCCAGAGGATCTTCTCCCGCAGGCCCTGCGGAAGCGCGCGCGGGATGGCCGCGTTCGGGTCGTCGAAATCAAAATGCGGATAGTCCGTCGAGAAGACGAGGATGTCTTCCGTGCCCATCAGGTCGATCAGTTTCGTCCACTGATCGGTCGTGATGTCCTCGGTGGGCTGGGTGGAAAGGCGAAGGCGCTCGCGGCAATGCTGGCTCGGCAGCTTCTTCACCCAAGGCACCTCGACACGGCCCTGCCGGTATTCGCGGTCCATGCGCCACATCACATGGGGCAGCCAGCTGAAGCCGCCTTCCAGGATCATGAAGCGCAGGTTCGGGAAGTTGTCGAACACGCCGTTGACGACAAGGCTGATCACTTGCGGCATGAGCGAGATGGGGATGAGGCAGTGCCGCTCCATGTAGTGCAGGCCCATGCCGTAGGGGCCCTGCGCGAACGTCGTATGGTGGAAGGCGACCATGAGGTGGTTGCGGTCGGCCGCCTCGAAGATGGGACGGTACATCGGATGCCCGTAGGCGATGTCGTCCACCACCGGCAGCATCACCTGCTTCACCTGCGGATGCGCGGCCATGCGGTCGATCTCGCGGGCGGCGGCTTCGGGGTCGCGCGCGAAAACCTGCACGCTGCCGATGAAGCGCTCGTCCTTCGCGAGCCAGTGCTCCACCACGTAATCGTTGTAGGCCGATGCGAGCGCATTCGCGAGGCCGTACTGGAGCTTGAGCATCGTCGGGTAGAAATAGCCCGTCAGCACCGCCTTCGTCATGTCGTAGCGGTCGAGAATCTGATCGCGCATCAGGCCATAATCCGAGACCGAAGCCGAGCCGTCCTTGTTCTTCACGTCCGCGCGGTTGCCGTTGCCCGGCGAGGTATAGGCGAAAGGCTGGCTGAAACCGCGCCATGCGCCGCCCGCGATCCAGCTTTTGTAAGGTTCGGGAAGATAGGGAACGAGGTCTTTGATGGTCGCGAAGCTCTCATGAACATCGGTATCGATCAGCGGCATGCACGCCTCCCTCTTGAATATGGTGTGGAGTTTAGCACGAAAAACGAAACGTAGTATACCGTTTTTTATGTTTTGCTCTGCGTCTACCGCGACCCGGCACGTTTGCGGCGGCCCTGCCGCGTCCTGATGCCGCGCACGGGCGTTGCCCCCGCGACGCTGGCCTCCTGAAACTGCTGGCGGAACTCGTCGCGCTTTTCGTGGATCGAGGCGATCACCCGGCCCGTCGGCACGCCGAGCGCGACGAGGCACGCCTCGGAGAGTTGCAGGCTGGCCTCGATGGTCTCCGGCACGGCGTCCGTCACGCCCTCCGCGTAAAGCCGGCGCGCATGCTCCGCGTCGCGGGCGCGAACCAGGATCATGATGTCGGGCCTGAGGCTGCGCACCGCGGTGACGATGGCGTCGATCTCCTGCGGCGCATTGAGGGTCAGGATCACGGCATGAGCGTCCACGATCCGGCAGTGCTTCAGGAATTCAGGCGATTTGGCGTCGCCGTAATGGACGGGCAGGCCGTTCCTGCGATGGTTGCGGATCATCGCCGGGTCGCGGTCGGTCAGGAGATGCGGGATGCCGTGACGCTTCAGCATCTCCGAGACGAGCGTGCCGACGCGCCCCGCGCCGATCACGATGGCGCGCACCTCCTCCGGCTGCACGATCGGTTCGGGGGGCGGTTCAGCGGCCGGATCGCGAGCCTCCATCCGCGCGGCGAGGCGTTCGCCCGCCACACCGAGAAAGGGAATGGCCGCCATGGTCAGCGCCACCACCGCCAGCAGAAGGCCCGCCACTTCGCCGGTCATGATGCCGCCCGCGCTCGCGAGACCGAGAATGATGAAGGCGAATTCGCCGCACGGGCCGAGAAGAAGGGCCATCTCCGCCGTAACGGGCCAGGACAGGCCGAAGCCGCGGGCGAGCGGGACGATGAGCGCGGCCTTCAGCGCGATGATGCCGCCCGCGCAGGCGATGAGGAAGAGCGGATCGCGCAGCAGCGCCGCCACGTCGATGCGCGTGCCGACCAGGATGAAAAAGACGCCGAGCAGCAGTCCCTTGAACGGCTCGATGACGGTCTGGATCGCGCGGCGATATTCGGTTTCTGCCAGCAGCAGGCCCGCGACGAAGCCGCCCAGCGCCATGGAGAGGCCCGCGGCGGCCGTCGCCACGCTGGCGCCGATCGCCACGAGCAGGGTGGCGGCCATGAAAAGCTCCGGGCTGTCGGTGCCCGCGACGAGACGGAACAGCGGCCGCAGAAGGAACCCGCCCGCAATCGCGATGAGGCCGATGGTCAGCGCGGCCTGCCCCAGCGCCGCGAGCAGGCCGAGCGTGACCGAGCCATTTTCCCGCGCGGCGAGGATGCTCACCAGGAACAGGATCGGCACCACGGCGAGATCCTGGAACAGAAGCACGGAAAAGCTCGCCCGGCCCGCTGCCGAGTTGATGCGTTTGCGCTGCGAGAGCCATTCGAGCACGACGGCGGTGGACGAGAGCGCGAGGCTGAGGCCGATCAGCACCGACGCCTCGACCGCATTGCCGAACAGCGGCGCAATCAGCCCGAGCGCCAGCGCGGCGCTCGCCACCTGCAAGCCGCCCAGGCCGAACACGAGCCGCCGCATGCGCCAGAGGCGTTGCGCCGACAACTCCAGCCCGATCAGGAACAGCAGGAACACGACGCCGAGTTCGGCGATGCCGGACAGCGCTTCCACATCGGTGATGACCACCGAGTCGAGCCCCGGGACGGTTCCTGCGAGCGCGCCGAGCCCGTTCGGACCGAGAAGAGCGCCCGCCGTGAGATAGCCGAGGACGGGCGTGATCTTCGCCCTCTGCATGACGGGCACGATGACGCCCGCCGTCGCGAGGACGATGAGGATGTCCTTGTAAATGGCGAGGTCGTGGCCCGTGGTCATCGCGATCTCTGAGGGTGAAATGCGCAAAAACTCTCGCAGAGCTTAGCTTGCGAGGGAAGCGAAGATCCCGCCTGGACTGTGCTGTCTCCTGCCTGCCAGACCTTGCACTGCCGCTGCAATCCGATAAGCATGCGCCAGCACAGGCGAGATCGGACCGCATCATGGCCAAAACCGGCGTACCTCATTTCTGCAACGACATCGGCGTGGAGAAAATCCATATCGGCGTGAAGGAATTCCAGTGCATGGGAGCGCGGCCGCCGATGGACCACCCGCATATCTATCTGGACATGGGGTCCGACAACCAGATCGTCTGCCCCTACTGCTCCACGCTCTACATCTATGATCGCAATCTCGGGGCCGATCAGACCGATCCGCCCTACTGCCTTTACACGGAAGACCCCGACAAGCGGTGAGCGAGGCGGGCCAGGCGGACAGGCGCATTCTCATCGCGGGCGCGGGCGTTGCGGGTCTCAGCGCGGCCATCGCCCTGCGGCTTCAGGGCTTCGAGCCTGTCGTGCTCGAACGCGAGGCCCGTCTCGAAGCGATCGGGGCCGGGCTGCAATTGGGGCCGAACGCGACGTGCCTTCTGGCGGCCTGGGGCGTGAGCCTTGAGGGCCGGGCGTGCGAGCCTTTCGAATTGCGGTTCCATGCGATGCGCTCGGGCCGCCGCCTGAACGCTCTTCCCCTGGGCGGCGAAGCGCGCGGGCGCTATGGCTCGCCCTATCTGACGGCTCTGCGCGCTCACCTTCAGGAGGCACTGCTGGCCCGTGCAACCGCGCTCGGCGTGGAAATCCGCTATGCTTCGCCGGTGCTGGCCGTGGCCGAGGATGGCGCGGGCGTCTCGGTGGCGTTGGAAAACGAGGTTCTGCGCGGTCTCGCCCTGATCGCCGCCGACGGCCTGCGTTCGGCGTTGCGGGAGGCCGTCGCGCTGCGTTCGCGGCCGTTGCCGACAGGCGCCGTGGCATGGCGTGCGACGCTGCCCCTTCGCGCGGCTCCGGTGACGTTTCGCGATGACGCCATCGGCCTGTGGATGGGGTCCGGCGCGCATCTCGTCCATTATCCGGTGGACGGCGGCGCGCTCGTGAACGCGGTGCTCGTCGTGGAAGACGGCTGGCGCGGCTCTGCCGGGTCCGAGAGCACGCTCGGCGCGCGGCTGCGCGATTGGGCGGCGGACGTGCGGGCGCTCGTCGAGGGCGCGGGTTCGTGGCGGCCCTGGCCGATCGAAACCGTGCCGCCGCTCGGCTCGTGGCATCGCGGACGCCTCTGCCTGATCGGCGATGCGGCTCACGCCATGGCGCCCTATCTCGCATCCGGCGCGGTGATGGCCATGGAGGATGCGGCGGCGCTCGCGCGGGCGTTCGCGGAAACGCACGGCGAGGCCAGCGGAGCCTACGCGCGCTTCGAGGCGATGCGCCGCGCCCGGGTTGTGCGGGTGGCCGACCGCTCCGGGCTCATGGGGCGCATCTATCACTTCCCCGAGCCGGGCGCGCTGGTGCGAAACGCGGTGATCGCGCGCACGCCGCCCGCAGCCTTGCTCGCCCGGAATGACTGGCTTTATGCCTGGCGCGCCGAACCGGCGGACGGCAAAGCCTAGTGTTGCGTCACTGACGCTTGGCCCCCGATTGCAGCAAGGTGGTACGCCAAGCATCAGTGACAAAAGCAACACGAGAATCATGAGGTTGCTAGTGTTCCTTATGTCTCAGACATTTGCTCGGAACCGAGCCGCGATGGGAAGCAAATGTCTGAGACGGAACACTAGCGCGGCAGTTGCGCGACCCCGGCGGGCGCAGCGCTTCCGCCCTGGAGGAGGATCTCCGCCTGTGACGTGACCTCGGGGCCGGGTTGCGGCTGAAGCAGCGCGTTGACGGGATATCCGCCGCCCGTGAACTGGAGCCGCACGGTTTTGAGCGGAGCCGCGCCGCCCCCGCTCTGCGCGATGAGATCGCGCCAGCCGGCGTTGCTGCCCGGTCCGACGCCCACAGGCGCCTTCACGCTCACGGTGTGCGAAACGGTGCGATAGCCGAACTGGCTCGGGGCGAAGACGACGAGCGAGCACCCTGTGGGCGAGCACCAGTCGGCGCCCGTGAAGAGCACCACGGCCTCGGCCTGCCCGTCGCTGTTGAGGTCGGCACCCGCGAACTCGACGGGGCTCTCGTTGCGCTTCTTGGTGATGCGGTGCCGCTCGATCGCCTTGCGGAGCTCCGGCTCATCGACGCTCATGGCGACCGATGGCGCGCCATCGCGGCGCGGCGCGAGCGCGACAGGCGAGCCGGACGATCAGACGAGCTGCATGCGGCAATTGCAAGCGTGGAGCCGAGTGTTGCGAGCGCCGCCAAAATCCGAAAAGCGGGGCGGCTTCTACGATCCTGCATCGAATCCCCTTCATGAACCGTGGCAACCTAAAGCGGAACTCGCGGCGGAACTATGGCTTTTCCCCCTCCTTATCCGGTTCGAAGCAGCGCGGCCACCCTGCATGGACGGTGGCGGAGGAGGATAAGCATGAGTGTGAGTTTGAAGCCACTCGACAGGCAGGTCATAGTCATCACAGGCGGATCGAGCGGCATCGGCCTCGCGACCGCGCGCATGGCGGTCGAGCGCGGCGCGAAGGTGGTGCTGTCGTCGCGCAATGAGGATGCGCTGCGGGAGGAGACGAACCGTCTCAATGCGGGGCGCGGCAACGGAACGAACCAGGTCGCCAGCTATTTCGTGGCCGATGTCGCCGACAAGGGGCAGGTCGATGCGCTCGCGAAACATGCAGTCGAAACCTTCGGGCGGATCGACACGTGGGTCAACGATGCCGCCGCCGCCTTCTATGGCGAACTCCTCGAAGTGCCAATCGAGGACCATCGCCGCCTGTTCGACGTGAATTACTGGGGCACGGTGCACGGCTCGATGGCGGCCATCGGCGCCATGACGGAAGGCGGCGCGCCCATCAACATGGGGAGCATCCTGAGCGAGATCCCGTTGCCGTTGCAGGGGCCGTATGTCGCCTCGAAACACGCGGTCAAGGGCTTCACCGACACGCTGCGCATCGAGCTCGCGACGCGCGGGATGCCGGTCGCCGTTACCCTCATCAAGCCGAGCAGCATCGACACGCCCTATCCCGACCACGCGCGCACCTACATGGAGGAGGCGCCGGTGCTGCCCCCGCCGCGCTATGCGCCGGACCTCGTTGCGCGGACGATCCTGCACTGCGCGGAGCATGAGACGCGGGAAATTTATGTCGGCGGCTCGGGCCGCATGATGGTGGCGGTGCAGAAAGTGCTGCCGGGCTTCTACGACTGGTCCGCGCGGACGATCGGCTACCGGGCGCAGAAAAGCGACGAGCCGGCCTCGGCCTACCCGGCGCGGCGGGATAATCTCTACGAGCCGAAGGCCGATGCCGAGCGGGGGACATCGTCCGAGGGCTGGGCGCGCGAGACGAGCCTTTATACCGAGATGCAGCTCAGCTCCTGGCTTTCGAATGCGGTCATGGGGGCGGCTGTGCTGGGGACGAGCGTGGCGCTGCTCGCGCTTATTCCGCGCCGCGAGCGCCGCCGGGTGTGGAACCGGACGCGGGAGGCTGTGGCGGGCAGGCTTTGATGAGGGCGCTGTCCGCGCCCCGGAGTTCCCATGTCCGCGCGGGTGTCCGGATGTCCCACGCGCCCGCATGGCCCGATGCGGCGAGGCGAAGTTCCGGCAGGGCGGGCAGGTCGGGCGTATAGCGCCACCATGTGCCGTCGAAACGCGCGCCCTCGGGCGGCTCCATGCCCGCGCCGGAGCCCTGCACGCGGGCTTCCGCGATGACGAGGCCGCGCGGTGTCAGCACCCAGTCCTCCTCCCATCGCGTGCGTTCGACCGAATGGGTCCAGGCGAGCGTGAACAAGGACGCGCCGAGCGCGGCGGATTTTCCCGCGACGACGAGGCAGAGGCTCATCCCGCGGGTTTGGCGGCGGCTTTCGCGGCGCGGGCGCGCCAGACATGCTGCGCGATGAAGGCGGCGGCGAGCGCGAAGCCGATTTCGTCCGTGATGGGAAGCGCCGCGATGAGGGTGCCGGAGGCGGCGGCGGCCATGATCCGCTCCCACAGCGCCATCGGCCGCAGGAAATAGCCCGTGATGGCGGTGCCCCACATCATCATGGCGAGCGCGGCCTTGAACACGATATAGGCCACCGCCGCGTAATAGCCGTAGGCTTGCGCGAGGGGGCCGCCGTCCTGCAACATCAGCGCGGGCGTGTAGACCGCCATGAACGGCACCACGAAGCCCGCGAGCGCGATCTTGATCGCCTGGAAGCCGATCTTCATGCCGGACTCACGCGCGATGGGCGCGGCGGCGAAGGCGGCGAGCGCGACGGGCGGCGTCAGGTCGGCCATGATGCCGAAATAGAACACGAACATGTGGCTGATGATCAGCGGCACGCCGAGGTCGAGAAGGGCGGGGCCGGCCAGCGACGAGGTGATGATGTAGTTCGGGATGGTCGGGATGCCCATGCCGAGGATCAGGCACATGATCATCGTCAGCAGGAGCGACAGGAACAGGCTGTCCTCGCCGATGCTGAGCACGATGCGGCTGATCGTCGTGCCGACGCCCGTCAGCGTCATGGTGCCGACGATGATGCCGACGATGGCGCAGGCGATGCCGACGTAAAGCGCGTTCTTTGCGCCCTCCGCCATGGCGTCGATGGACAGCCGCAGGGTCTCGCGTCCGCCGCGCCACAGGAGGTTGATCGCGATCAGGACCGCGATGAGGATGGCCACGGCGCCGATGCCGTATTCGAAGAACGAGGCGCTCGCAAAGCCGATCAGCACCCAGAAAATCACCCTGAGCCAGAGCGCGGGCAGGCCGAGGGCGGCCGACGCCCCGAGGATCAGCACCGCCGTGAAAGCAAGCCCGACCGATCCGGCGAACAGCGGCGTATAGCCCGAGAAGAGGAGATAGACGAGCGCGGCGAGCGGCAGGATGAGGTGCCAGCGCAGCATCACGGCCTTCAGCGCGGAGGGAATCTCGTCATCGGGCAGGCCGCGCAGGCCGCGCTTGCCGGCCTCCAGATGCACCATCCAGAAGGCGGTCCCGAAATAGAGGAGTGCGGGGATGATCGCCGCCTTGACAACCTCGGTATAGGGAATGTCGAGGGTCTCGGCCATGATGAAGGCGACCGCACCCATCACCGGCGGCATGATCTGCCCGCCCATCGAGGCGGTCGCTTCGACGCCGCCCGCATAGGAGGCCCGGAAGCCCGACTTCTTCATGAGCGGGATGGTGAACTGCCCGCTGGTCACGACGTTCGCGACGCCTGAGCCCGAGATCGTGCCGAGCATGGCCGACATCATCACCGCGACCTGTGCCGGCCCGCCCCGCGCGCGCCCGACAAGGCCGAGCGCCACATCGGTGAAGAGCTGCACCATGCCGGCTTTTTCGAGGAAGCTGCCGAACAGGATGAACAGGAAGATGAACGTCGAGGAGACCAGCGTCGGGATGCCGTAGATCCCCTCCGTGCCGAAAGCCATATGCTCGATGACCTGCTCGAAGTCATAGCCGCGATGGATGAAGGGCGGCGGCAGGTGCTGGCCGAAGAAGCAGTAGGCGAGGAAAACGCCTGAGATGATGGGAAGCGCCGGCCCCATGGCGCGCCACGCGGCGAGGAACAGCAGCACGAGCGCCGCCGATCCCACGACGAGGTCGATGTCCGTCGGCGCGCCGGCCCGGAGCAGCAGGTCCTCGTAGAAGACATATTGATAGATTGCCACGGCGAAGGCGAGAACCCCGAGCGTCCACCCGATCGCCAGTTGCAGGCGCGTGCCGGTCAGCGCCGCGAACAGCGGGAAGAGGAGCAGCAGCAGGAAGCCGACGTGAAAGGCGCGCACCACCTGGCTCGGCAGGATGCCGTAGGTCGCCGTGAAGATCTGGAAGGCCGAGAAGACGACCGCGACGAGATAAAGGATGCGCCCGTTGATCCCTTCGCCGAACCCTTTCACCAACGAGATGTCGAGGTGCGCGACAGCCTCCTTCGTGGCGGGCATCGTGGCGGTATCGGTCATGGGCGGGCCAGGTCAGCGGAAGGGGAAAGCGCGGGCCGCCTCATCAGCGAACCCGCGCAGGATGGCCTATATTATTTGATCAGGCCCTTTTCCTTGTAATACTTTTCCGCGCCCGGATGGAGCGGCACCGGCATGCCGTCGAGCGCCTTCTTGAGCTCGATGGCCGAGGCGGCCTTGTGGGCTGCGACCAGATCGTCCTTCTTCTCGAAAAGAAGCTTCGTCATCTGGTAGGCCATCTCGTCCGAGACGTCGGAATGCGTCACGAGGAAGTTGACGACGGCGGCGGTCGGCACGTCGGCGTCCTGGCCTTTATAGGTGTTGGCCGGAATGGTGGCCGTGATGTAGGGCGCGCCGATCTTCTGGACGAGGTCCGCAGGCACGTTGACGACCTGGATCTCGACCGAGTTGGCGAGGTCGCGGATGGAGGCCACGCCGAGGCCGGCGGATTGCAGCGTCGCATCGAGCTGGCGGTTCTTGATCAGTTCGACGGACTCGTTGAAGGGCAGGTACTCGGTCTTGCCGAGGTCGGCATAGGTCAGCCCGGCGGCAGCCAGGATGGCGCGGGCGTTCAGCTCGGTGCCGGATTTGGCGGCGCCCACGGACAGGCTCTTGCCCTTAAGGTCGGCGAGCGACTTGATGCCCGACTCCTTCGACGCAACGATCTGGATATAGTTCGGATAGACGGCCGCGATGCCGCGCAGCTTGTCGAGCTTGTTCGGAAAACCGGCTTCGGCGTTGCCTTCCCAGGCGAGCTTCACCGAGTCGCCCAGCGAGAACGCGATTTCGCCGCGGCCCTGCTGGAGGAGATTGAGGTTCTCGACGGATGCCTTGGTGGACTGAACCTGCGTCCGCACATCCTTGATATTGTCACCATAAATCTTCGAAAGCGCGACGCCGAGCGGATAATAGACGCCGCTCGTACCCCCGGTCAGCACGTTCACGAATTGCTGGGCCATCGCATAAAGCGGAACGCAGACCGCGGCGGCGAGTGTGACGCCTGCGGCAAGGCGGCGGATTCTCAACCTGTCCATGAAACCTCCCATTGGTGATTATAGCGGCTGGAAACATGCGCTGAGGCGGGCATGAAAGGCGCGCTGCGCCACTTTAGCGATGCCTCTAGCGCTTGTCTTTAAGCAAAAGGTTCCAGCATTGCAGCGATTTTCGTGCTCAATGGGCAGGCTGGCTGCGCAGTTCCGGCTTCACCGCGCCACATTCGCGCACGAGCGGCAGGAGCAGCACCGCGAGGAAGGTGATCATCGCGACGAGCGCCCAGGCTTCGTTGATCGCGGTGGCGAGGGCGGCTTTTTCGACAAGCGGCTGCACCTGCGCCATCGTGCCGGACATGGCGGAACCGCCGGCCTGAAGGGCGCTCACAGGCAAGCCGATGGCCTCCGCCGCGAGCGGATCGCCCGCCGCCAGCTTCGCGCCCAGCCGTTCGGCATGAACCGGCGCGCGCTGCCAGATGACGGTGTCGATCAGCGCGATGCCGATGGCCCCGCCGAGATTGCGCATGAGGTTAAACAGCGCGCTGCCATCCGGCACCTGCTCCGGCGCGAGCATCCCGAGCGCGATGCGCGCCGGCGGCAGAAGGCAGAACATGATGGCCGCGCCGCGCACCACCTGCGGCCAGAACATCTCGTCGTAATCGGTGGAAATGGTCTGGAACGCGCTCAGCCCCATGCCGACGGCGAGCAGCATGAAGCCGCAGCCCGCGAGCAGGCGCGCATCATGGCGCTGGTCGAGCTGCACGGCAAGCGGGGCGAAGACCAGTTGCGCCACGCCCGTCACCAGCATGATCTCGCCGATCCCGAGCGGGCCGTGACCGCGCACGAAGCCGAGGAACACCGGCATCAGATAGACCGAGCCGTATAGCCCGATGCCGAGCACGAAGCTCAAGGCGCAGGCGATGGCGAAATTCGGCTCTGCGAGCAGGCGCAGATTCGCGACGGGCGGGGCGCGCCGCAGCGTCCGGCGGATGAAGGCCCAGCCCGACATGCCGGCCAGCGCGATCAGCGCGACCACGAGCCCGGACAGCCAGCCGCGATGCGGCGCCTCCTTCAGGGCGATCTCGAACGCGGCGAGCGCGATGGCGAGCGCGACGAGCGCCATCCAGTCGATGCGGGACAGAAGGCCGCGTTCCGGCTCCGCGCGCGGCAGGAAGCTGAAGGCTGCCGCCAGTGCGATGAGCCCCGGCAGGACGTTGATCAGGAAGAGCCACTGCCAGCTGAAGGTCTGCGTGATGTAGCCGCCGGCCGTCGGCCCGAGCGTGGGCGCGAGCACGGCCAGCACCCCGGCGATGGTGGTCGCCACGGCGACATTGCGCTCCGTGAAGAGCAGGAACACCGCGGAAAAGACGAGCGGGATGAGGCAGCCGCCCGCGAGGCCCTGGACGATGCGCCAGAAGATGAGCGTCCCGAAATCCGTGCTGAACGCGCAGCCGATCGAGGCCACGACGAACAGGGACAATGCGGCGAGAAACAGCCCGCGCAGCGAGAGCGCCCGCGTGAGATAGCCGGTCAGCGGGATGGCGATGACTTCCGCGATCAGGTAGGAGGTTTGCAGCCAGCTCATGCTGTCGGCGGGAACGTCGAGCGCGCTGCCGATCGCGGGCAGGGATGTCGCGACGATCTGGATGTCGAGGATCGCCATGAACATGCCGAGGCACATGGCCGCGAAGCCCGCCCACAGACGCCACGCGCCCCGTGATCCGGAGCCGTAGCCGGGCAGCCGCTCGGCCTGCGCCCCACTCTGAAAGTCTGCCATGAGCCTACCCTTGCGTTTGGAAGCAGAACCGGCCAAGCGCCCGGAAAAGGTGCGGGCGAGCCTCCAGCCTTACGAAAAGCCGGGGGCGTTGGAGCAGGCCGGCCGGCGCGCTCCGTGTCGTTTCATCGTGTCGAGGATTGCGGTTTCAGGCCCAGGCAACGCCTTTTCGGCCCGTTTTCATATTGATGTTCTAAAAACCTGCTTTACCTGCGAACCATGGAAGATCTCGTCACAGAACTGCGGCCCCTCGCCGTAAGACTGGGTTTCGAGCTCGGCCGCCCCGACCTCGTCGCCCTCGCCGTCTTTGCAATCGCCGTCGTCCTTGCTCTTATCGTTCACCGGCTGCTGCACACGCTGATCACAACCTCGCTCAATGGCGACGGTGATACCGTGCGCTTGCTGCGCCGGGTGCGTGGGCCGACGCGCATCGTTTTCATAGCCGTAGCCATCACGATCGCGCTGCCGATCGCGAATTTCGAACCGAACATCGTGGCATTGATGAGGCGCGTGCTGGCGGTCTGCATGATCGTTTTCGCGGGCTGGAGCATCATCATCGCCCTCAACAGCTGGGCGGATTCCGTCGAGCGGCGCTTCAAGATCGACCAGGAGGACAACCTCCTTGCCCGCAAGCATTACACGCAGGTGCGCGTGCTGCGGCGGCTGGGCGTGTTCCTCACCCTGTTCCTGACGATCGCGGGCGTGCTGATGACCTTCCCCGCCGTGCGCACCTATGGCATCAGCCTGTTCGCCTCCGCCGGCGTGGCCGGGCTCATCGCGGGCTTCGCCGCGCGGCCCGTGCTGTCCAACCTGATCGCGGGCATCCAGATCGCGTTCGCCCAGCCCATCCGCATCGACGATGTCGTCATCATCGAGGGCGAGTGGGGCTGGATCGAGGAGATCAACGCGACCTATGTCGTCGTGCGCATCTGGGACTGGCGCCGTCTCATCGTGCCGCTGTCGCACTTCATCGAGAAGCCTTTCGAGAACTGGACACGGGAGAGCGCGTCCATCATCGGCTCCGTGTTCTGGCATGTGGACTATACGATGCCGATTGCGAAGATGCGCGAGAAGCTCGACGAAATCCTCAAGGAATCAAAGCATTGGGACGGCAACATCGCGAACCTGCAAGTCACCGAGGCGCGGCAGGACAGCGTCGAGGTGCGCGCGCTGATGAGCGCCAGGACATCGCCGAAGGC
>CAZNAH010000037.1:0-7985 GCA_964570735.1 uncultured Hyphomicrobiaceae bacterium
CCCCGCCGAGGACCACGAACTCCTTCACCAGCACCGTGGAAGTCCCTGACGGTTACGCCGTCGTCACCGGTGGTTTGGAGGTCGCGAACAGTAGCGACACGGTCAGTGAGATCCCGTTCATCGGGCGCATCCCTGTCCTGGGATTGTTCTTTCAGAACAACGCCTCGCGCAAGAATCAGACGAGGATCTTCGCCTTCCTGCGTCCGGTGATTCTGCGGGACGACGAGTTCGAGGCCTTGAAGTTCATTTCGCTCAAGGACCTGGACAAAGCGGAAGTGGTTCCGGACGACGCGCCGCCGAGCAAGCCGCTGTGGATGCGGTAGCGGGGAGGCAACAAGGCACACAGGCGCGGCGGCAAGAGGCAACTGGCATGGGTGGTCGTGCAGCTGAACATAGCGAGGGAGCTGTCGTTCGCTGCGACGGAGTCAGCCCGCGCTTCGTCGAGCGCGTGCCGATTGCCTTCGCCCGGCGGTTCGGCGTGCTAGGCCTTAAGGAAGAGAACGGCCGGATGCCCCTGGCCCTCAAGAGTCCGGAGGTGGCCCACGCCGCGGACAAGGTTGCCGTTCTGTTGGGCGTACCGTGCGAGCCGTTCCTGGCCTCCGAAGCGGATATCCTCCGCGTCCTCAACGAGGCTTACGGCCTGCAAGTGACGGGCGTCGAACACGTCATCGAAGCACTGCACGAAGATCAGGACTCGATCCATGACGTCGTGCTCACCGACGCCGATCTGCTCGACCACGCGTCGGCCTCGCAAGTCACGAAACTGGTCAATCTTATCCTCCTGGAAGCCGTGCAGCGGCTGGCGAGCGACGTGCACATCCAGCCGTGGGAGCATCGCCTCCAAGTACGTCTGCGCATTGACGGCGTTCTTTATGATTTCGTGGAGCCACCGCAGACACTCCTGGATGCAATTGTCTCGCGCATCAAGGTCATGGGGCGGATGAACATCGCCGAAAAGCGCCTGCCTCAGGATGGCCGCACGACGGTGAAGGTCGGCGACAAGACCATCGATCTGCGCATCAGCACGCTGCCGACGTGTTACGGCGAGCGCGTGGTCTTGCGTCTACTGGACAAATCCGCTCGGCTGTATCGCCTGACCGAGTTGGGCATGTCCGACCGCGACTTGTCGGTGTTTCGCAAGCTGATCCGCCAAACGCACGGCATCATCCTCGTCACAGGCCCCACGGGCTCGGGAAAGTCCACGACGCTGTACGCCGCCTTGCAAGAACTCAACGCCAAGGAACTCAACATCGTCACCTTGGAAGACCCGATCGAGTATCAACTTACGGGCATCAGCCAGACGCAGGTTTCGGACAAGAAAGGCATGACCTTCGCTACGGGCTTGCGCACCGTGCTGCGCCAAGACCCGGATGTCATCATGGTCGGCGAAATCCGCGACGAAGAAACGGCCCGCATGGCTATTCAAAGCTCGCTCACAGGGCATTTGGTGTTCTCAACTACCAACGATGCTCCTGGCGCGGTGACCCGTCTAACAGACTTGGGTGTGGAGCCCTATCTTGTGGCGGGGAGCTTACTTGGCGTGCTGGCGCAGAGATTGATACGCTGCGTCTGCCCGGAATGCCGCACGGAACGCTTGATGGAGCAAAACGCCGCGGAATCGCTCGGCCTTTCCATGACCGACATCGGCAAGCCGATCTTCGATGCCCGCGGCTGTCCCCACTGTCACAGCACAGGATACAGAGACCGCATCGGGATTTTCGAGATGCTGACTGTGGACGACAGCGTACACGAGTTGATTACCGCGAGCCCGAAGTCCAGTGCGTTGAAGCAAGCGGCCCGAAAAAACGGTATGACCACGCTGCGCGAAGACGCGATCCGCAAGATGCTGGCGGGCGTCACCACGGTTGAAGAGGTGCTAAGGGTGACGAGGGAGTGACGCGTGCAGCGATAGGGCCCTCGGCGCGAACGCCGCGAAACGGGAGAGTTCTCGGAAAAAACGTTGCGAACGTTTGCATCGTGTGTCCAATGAAATGAGGACGGGGTGCAGCGACGAACACACCAGGATGCGGCCTGTTGAGCGGCGGAGCAGACCAAGACGGGCGAAGGAACGTCATGTCCAATGTTCACGAAATGGAAGGTTGGGACCCTGACAGGTTGGATGCCGCGCTGGCCGCCATGTGGGCAGGCGATGCAACCCTTCTGCGACAATTGGAGTTCGAAGACGACCCCGATCGGCCCTTGATAAGCACATTGCTCGCGTCGATCGGAGTGGATTGGGACTCCCTTCACACTCGGAAACCACGGATCGATTGTGGTTGACCAACCATGCCGGTTTTTCAATATTCAGTGCTGGATGCGAGGCAACAGATCCTCTCGGGAACGCTGCTGGCCCAAACCCCTGCCGAAGGCCGACAAAGCCTGCGCGAGCGGGGCCTCAAGATCCTGGCGTTCATGCCCGCGAAATCGCAACGTTCGAGCTGGCGATCCTCGTTAAGTACTCGCAGGCGACGCGAACACGTCGCGGAATGCGCGCGTTACCTTTCGTTGCTTCTGCGTTCGGGAGTTCCACTGGTGGAAGCGCTGGATGTGTTAACGCGAAAGCGCACCGGCGCGTTGACGACGGTGTTGAAACACGTCCGCGACCGCGTGACCGGCGGCCAAGCCTTGGCGGACGCGCTGGCCGAGCATCCCAAATGGTTCGACACGGTGTTTGTGAGCGCGGCCCGAGTGGGCGAGCGCTCCGGCTGCCTGGAGGAGGCCCTGTCCGACTTGGCCCAACACCTGGAGTCGAGCGAAAAGCTCCGCGGCCAGGTCACGGGCGCCTTAACCTATCCGTTAATCCTTGTGGTTCTGGCCATCGCCGTTGTCATCTTCCTGATGAGCCGCGTGATTCCGCAGCTTCTTACGGTGTTGCAAGCTTCAGGTAAGCCCCTACCCGCCTCGACGCGGTTTTTGAAAACATTCTCGGATACGTTGACGCAGCACTGGATGTTGCTCGCTCTTGTTGTGTTGGCGCTCGCTGCTTTGTGTACGCTTGTCTACCGCAGTCCGACAGGGCGATTCTTTATCCACACGTGGCAGCTGCGTCTGCCTGTTGTCGGCGCTCTAATCGGCAAGACAGTGGTCGCCCGCTTTGCGCAACAACTGTGCCTGCTGTTAAAAACCGGAATTCCCTTCGTGGACGCAGTGCGCACGGTACGATATATGACCTCACATCTTGTCTTGCAGAAAGAACTCGAAGCACTTGAGCGCAGCGTGGAAAGCGGCAGCGCGATCGCCGCTTCAGTGGAAAACTCCGCGGTCTTCCCGCCCGTCGTCGTGCATCTTCTGGCGGTCGGCCAGGACACCGGCGAGCTGCCGGCCATGCTGGGCCAACTGAAAGAGAGCTACGAAAGCGAGGTGAAACTGGCGCTCCAGAAGTTTACCGCTGCGCTGGAGCCGCTGCTCATCATCATCCTGGCAAGCGTGGTGGGTTTCATTGTGTTCGCGTGTCTAATGCCCATCCTGGAAGCGACGAGAGTCATGGCGTAGGAGCATCGCGGGCACGGATTCACCACGGAGGCAGGGAGAAGTAACCCGGAGATAAGGGATGAGTATTAAGAATCGTCAACGGTGGCATAGGGAAAGAGCCTTCACGCTTGTAGAGTTGATGGTCGTGGTGGTCATTCTTGGCATCCTGGCGACGATTGTGACCATTTCGGTCAACGACTACCTCGTCAAAGGAAAGCAAACGGCCGCGCAATCCGAAATCGCCCGTATTACTGAAGCGCTCAACCTCTTCTACCTTGACAACGACCGCTATCCCGACAACGACGAGGGTCTTGCAGCCTTGAAAAAGGTAACGCCCCAGCACCCACAGGGAATCCTGCAAGGCGACCTCCTGGACCCTTGGGGCAAACCCTACATCTACGTCTACCCCGGCGTTCACGGCGTATTTGATGTCGTCAGCTTCGGGGCCGACGGCCAGGAGGGCGGCACGGGCGCGGATAAGGATCTCGTGAGTTGGGAGGAACAGAAACCGTGACACCTGGCGTTCGACATGTTCACCGGAATGCACTCTGTCGTTCGGGACAGCGCCTACCAACAGGCGGCTTCACGCTGCTGGAATTGCTCGCTGTGAGCACGATCATGGCTTTGGCGGTTGGCTTGGTCACCTTGAAACTCGACGGCTTGACATCCAGTGGCTGCGTTCGTTCGGTCGCCGCCCAGGTCGCGTCCTATGTCCGTGTGGCTCAGGACGAGGCGCGCCTCTCGGGGCAATCGCAAACTGTGGAACTGGACACGGCAGCCGGCGAGCTGCGGATCTGCAAGGCGGCAGTCCCAGGCGCACCAGCGGGTTCCTGTCAAACGTTCCATCTCGCCTCGCGCGTCGAAATCACGGACATCTGTTTCGAACGTGATCGCCAGAAAGTCGAACAGGGCAAACTTACGTTCCGCATCGACGGACATGGGCGGTACCGTCGGTGTGCGCTGCTGTTTCGGGTGCAAGGCAACCGCGCGCTTTGTGTGCTTCCCTGCATTCAGCCGCCATTTGTGGTGACCACGTGGGAGAACCCGCGCGCGGACTCACTGACGGACCTGCTTACGGAGCTCGCCACCGATGGCACGTCGTAAGGGATTGTCGCTGGTCGAGGTACTCGCTGCGCTGACGCTGATCGCGGGCACGATGACGGTGTTGCTCTTGGCCCAGGCCCAAAGCCTGCGGCAGCTTGCGGCGACCCGCAAGGCTGCGGAAGCCCACCGGCGGGCGGAGCAACTCATCCTGAGCTGGAAGGTTGACCCGGCCTCGGTGACCCCGGAAGGCGCGTTCGACGGTAGTACGCTTCACTGGTTGCGCGAGGAGGCGCCTTCGTGGCTTTCCGCCTCACGTGAACTTCGGGAGGTGCGGCTTCGTATTTACGGACGTGATGCGCAGGATGGCGTCCTAGCGGAATACGTCTGGCTAGAGGAGCCCAAGCGTGAGGATAGGCGTTAGAAGTAAGCGGGTCTTCGTCCCGCAAGTGTTGAGCGGCTTCACGCTCATGGAGGTTCTCGTCGCTCTGACGCTGACCGCGGTGGTGCTCTCCGTCGGAGTCCAGATGGTCACCAGCGGCCTGCATAGCGAAAACCATGCCGCCGCGATCATCGCCACGATGGACCGCGAAGGCCTTCTGGCGGATGTGTTGCGCGATGACTTGACGAACCTCCTGGTCCTGGGCGAGCAACCGTGCCTGACGCTGGCTGCGGGCGTCCCGCCCCAACTGGAGCTGTACACCCGCGCGGTCGTGGAAACGGCAGATGCATCCGGGGCGACGGACCGACCGGCGCGCGTCGTCTATCGATTGTCGCGCGCCACCC
The DNA here is from genome assembly GCA_964570735.1 of uncultured Hyphomicrobiaceae bacterium. Lineage (GTDB taxonomy): Bacteria > Pseudomonadota > Alphaproteobacteria > Rhizobiales > Rhodomicrobiaceae > CAZNAH01. Next base: position 5,299 of record CAZNAH010000037.1, read on the forward strand.
TGGATTCTCCGGGTCGGTTGGTTCGCCAGATTGTGGACCTGACACGTTCCGAGGCGCCTCCCGCCGAGGAAACGGTCGTCGACGATGTGCTGTCATGGCAACTCGACGTATGGAACGAAGGCAAATGGACGCGAACGCCGGACAAAAGAAGCACACCGAAGCTCATCCGCATCGACGTGCAGAGGGCGGACGGCGCCAAGGCGAACCTGGTCCTGCCCGTCCGAGTTGAGGGCTTATGAGAGGAATCCGCAACCAACTCGCAGGTCATCGACGGCGAGGCGTTGCACTCCTGGTGACGCTGCTGGTCGTCGTCTTGCTCATCGCCGTCGTCAGTCGCCTGACCACAGACACGGCGACCCAGGCCCTCATAGAATCCCGAAGACAGCAGACGCTTCAACATGAGGTCGCCGTCGACAGCCTGCCTCTGGTCATGCGGGATTGGTTCTCGCCGGAGGCCTTAGACTTGGTTCTCGGCGAACTCGACCGACAGGGCTTTGCGGATCGCGACCTGGACATCGGACCCGTTAAAGTTCGCGTACAGATCCGAGACGACGCGGCCAAGCTCAATCCCAACCGTTTCGGCGAACCTCATGGACTGGAACGCAAGCTGGACTTGCTCGCGACCTGCCTGGGATTGAACCCGGCGTCAATCAATCTGGCGCCCCTCAGAACGGACAAGCAACCCTATCGAACGTTCGGGCAGGTGCTTTCCAGTGAGGCCGTGGTGTTTGCGCCGCTCGACGCGGCCTCATCACCGGCGTGGTCGGACGTGCTCACGCTGTGGGGCGACGGCCGCTTGGCCCTGCGTCGAGTCGACGAAACCGTCCTGGACGTGGTCCTGGAGGATGTGAAGCCGGGTCTGGGGCGGGAACTGGTCAAGCATCGTCCGGCCGACCGATCGAAGGATTCTCTGCAGGAGGCTCTTTCCCACGTGGATGCTGATGTTCGTGAGAAAGTTCGGCAGCGCATCGTCTTTGACGCCGAGCGCTATTCGCTCAACATCGAGACCTCGATCGGCGGTGATCGGCGAACCTGGTATCTCGTCGTCAACGGGGGGAAAGACGTCACCGTCCTGCACCGGAGGGCTGTGACATGGTGACGGCGCGGCACATGCGGTATTTTTCTTTGCTTCTCACTGGCGCGGCCGCAGCCTCAGGGGCGGCCGCGCCTGACCTCTTTCGCCCGCTGGCACACGTCCCCCCGCTAAGCGTCGATGCGTCGCTTCCCTCCAAGGCGACGGTCAACACGCCCACGCCCAGCCCTCAGAAGCGTGAATTGGCTTGGTATGCGCCATTGTGGGAGCGCGACCTGAAGCAGCCTCCTGTTCCGCCCGCCGAGGACGTGAAACCGGCGCCCACGCCCACGCGGTCTGCACCGTCGGTCCTGGCCACCTTCGTCCAGAACGAACAGTCCTACGCGCATCTTGTGGGGCAGGCGGGGAAAGCTGAGATGCTGACCGTGGACGACGCGCTCGACGGCTACCGTCTCGTGGCCATCGAGCCGGGTCGCGTGCAGCTCGAACGCGGCGGGCAGCGCTTCTGGGTGGAGATGCCCAGACCGAAAGGCGTCGAGCCGTGAGCCATCGCAGAGTCATCGTGATCCTTTCGGACGCGACCGTCGCGGCGGTCCGCATGGATGCTTCCCCCCCATGGATAGCGAGACGCGAAACCATGCTTCCCGACTCCTTATTCGCTCTGGCAGGCACGGAGGAGATCGCAGCCAGGATCCGGGACGCTATAACCGACGTCGAGGCGACGGAACTTCCGGTGACGCTCGTGGTTCCCCTGAACTGGGCCTTCACGCATCTACTCCAAGCCCGAAAGCGCTTTTCCGAGGAAGCGCTGGCCTTCGAGTTTGAGTCGTTCCTGCCTGTACCGCTCGAGGACCTGACCTGCGCCTTCCTGCGGCGCGGCGAGACTGTGCTGGGCCTGGCCGTTCCTACGGAGCCGTTGGGCGCACTCCTGTCCGCGATCGAGCGCCTTGGCCCGGCCGCGGAGCACGTCTTCGTGGATGCGGTGGCCCTGGCTTCCGTTGAAGAGAATCGTGCGGCGAACGTGAAGATCCTCGGCGAGCGCTGGCTGCGCGGGTTTCGATCGGGGCTCAGCGAAGGACCGGCGTTTTTCCTCGGTTCGCCTTCAAACGGATGCCGTTTGGGCCTCCCGGAGGTCCGCGGCGCTTCCGATGGAGATGGAGAACCGTTCGACGTGCTCGACGTGCGCGGAGATCGCAGAGAAGCCGTGACGCTCCCAGGTGTCCAAGCCGTCCTGCTGGAGAGCGACGCTTCTTGCGCGCGCCTCGCCCGCGCCGCCGTGGCGATGGAAGACGGCGACCTCCGCGTGGGCGCCCTGGCCTTACGTGGCCGGTGGTCGCACGTTCAGAGGCGTGCTCAGCTCGCGCTGGTCGGCGTGATTCTTCTCCTCTTGGGCGTGCTCGCCGGACTCTGCATCCGGAGCCAGGCCCTCAAGGAACAGGTCGCCGCGCTGGAGACAACTCAGTTTGCCGTGTATCGCCAGGTATTCCCCGTCGAGCAGCTTCCAGCCGGCGCAGCCCTGCGCCTTGCTTCGGAGCGCAAGCGCCTGGAAGGCCTGACACGACCAGGCTCGCACTCGCCGCCGGGATCGTCGCGGGCATCGGCCGCGGCCTCGCTCGATGCACTCGACGTATTGCGCTGCTTAGTCGTTGAACTC
>CAZNAH010000037.1:7996-9000 GCA_964570735.1 uncultured Hyphomicrobiaceae bacterium
AACAGGCGCGGCTGGACGAAGACCAGGTGTCGCTGCGCGGCCGAACGACCGAGCACCGCGACGCGGAACGCATCGTCGAGTCTCTTGCCAAAGTTCCCGGCGTCACGACGCGCCCGCCGCGCACCACGCGCCGCACCGACGGCGGCGTCGAGTTCTCCATCCAGGCGCGGAGATCGGATCATGAGTGATGGTCTCGATGAGTCGAATGCCGCTCTGGTTGTGAGGACGTCCCACGGCGCGCCGGAAGGGCGCGATGCGCCGCAGACCCAGCTGGACGAACCGATGAAGATTTCGCTGGCCGGCAGCGTGACGAATCCTCGCACGCTGACCTGGCTGCTCGCCCTGACGACGGCAACGCTCGCGCTGATGGCAATCCTGTACGAACGACAGGTTGCGGCGCAGGCAGCCCGCTGCCAGGCAATGCAATCCCAGCTGGCCGCCATGAGTCAGAACGCCGCCCGCCTTCTGGAACTTGAACAGAAACCCCAGGCGGCCCTGGCAAGGACGAGGTCCAACGAGGAGCTCCTGGGCACGGTGGAGCAGGCTCTGGTAAGAGCAGGAGTTGCCCGCGACATGTGGAAGGACAGCATCCCGCAGCCGCTCGCGAGGGTGACGGGAACGGACTATCAAAGACAGACCACGCTCCTCTACTTTGACGCCTTCAACCTGAAGCAGGTGGCCTCCTTTATCGGCGAACTTTCCGGACTTGATGCCGCCCTGGGCGTGTCCGGCCTCAGCCTGACGGCGAGGGACTCAGGGTTCGACATCGAGATCGCGGTGTCCTACCTGGTGTACTCGCCCCAGCGGGGGTGAACGTTCAGACGTGCTCCGACGCACCGTCGACCGACTAACTTCCACCACAAGCGCCGCATCCGCTGCGCTGAACAACCGCCTTTCGAGCCAGGGATGCCCTGGCGATCAGGGTCGCGGCTGCCGCGTACGCGGCGGCAGAGAAGATCCAGACGCGCCATCGCAAGTCCTCCACTGAATGGGGCAACGCCCGC
>CAZNAH010000037.1:9047-21076 GCA_964570735.1 uncultured Hyphomicrobiaceae bacterium
GGGCCGCCCGGCGCTACCCGGGGCGGCAACGGGGCAAGCCCGGCCCCGTCCGCCGCCCGGTGGCCGCTACGCCGAGTGTCACGCCTGTGACAGTTCAACCAAAACTTTATGCGAAAATATTTTCGGAAAAAGCGGGGAATCGCTTCCCATTTGCGAAAACCCAGCGTAGGGACATGGAAGACGCGACCGCGATGCGGCGCGATGGGAGAACAAAGATGACAACGCAAACGCCAGAGAGATTGCCGAGCGGAACGGGGGTGGTGAACACGAACGATGGTGAGGCGGGGCGGGTCGTTGGAACGCTCGGCGTCGGATGCACCGGCCGCGCGACGAGCTATCTCGTCGAGACGGCGTACGGGCGCGAAGCCTGGAAGGCGCGCGAGATCGTGGTGATCGAACCGACGGACGAGTGAAACCGAGGCCAAAGGAGAACAGGGATGACGAAGAACACGACAACCCCGGATACGAAGGGATGGGAACTGCCTCTGCTGATCAGGGCCAAGGAAAACCTGGTCACCGCGCTGACGCAGAACGCCGGCAACCCGGTCGCATTGATGAACGCGCGGCTTACCGAGCAGGGCGCTGAGGCGGCCGACGACGCCGCGCGACGCGTGTACGGGCTCACCCGCACGCTCCGCGAAGCCTATGAACGGCTCCTTAAGGCCCAGACGGTCGACGAGGCTCGTAGTGCGCTGGCTTGGCTGCGGACCGATGCCTGGGACACCGTGCAACGCGACCTGGCAGCGCTCGATGCGCTCAGCCAGGCGCTGCGGAAGTAACCCGTAACGCCCCCAGGAGACAAAACGATGAACGGTCTGATCTACGACGCGGGTTTGGAGCGCGAGCGGCTGGCGAAGGACATGGCCGATTGGATGGCCGCGAAGTTCATCCCCTTCCAGCGTGCCCAGCGTATCGAGCGCCGCATCCGCATCCAGGCGCGCATGACGGGACTGAGTGTCGAGCAGATCCGCGAAGACATTCGCGACGATGCCCGCGCCATGCTGGCCGAGGAAGGCCTCGAGTAAGCCGGAGGAATGATCATGACAGCAAGAGAAACCAAGAAGTCCGCGATCGAAACGTACAACGCTCGGCGTTCCCAGGTCGCCCGCCTTATCGACGTGCTGGAGATGGAGCTCGGCAAGTACGACGAGCGGGCCAAGGCCGAGCCGAAGCGCTGGGACTACGCCGGCACGATGGACTATGTCCGCACGACGCTCATCGACCTGGTCGAAGGCCTGTCCGGCATCGAGCGCGGTGAGATCGAACGATTCCTCAGCGAATGAAAGGGCCAACCGATGAACAGCATCACATTCGAAGCGATTGAGTTCCCGACGGCGAGCGAGGCCATCCAGCACTATTACGCCAGCGGCTACGGCGACCGGGTCTTCGCGCTGGATGGGAAATACTACCTCATCAAGAAAGCCGAGGCCGAGCGGCTTGAGGTCGCGGGCATCGAGTTCGCCTACGTCGTCGACCACGACCTGCCCGACGGACGGAACGTGATCATCACGGTACCCGTGAACTGACCCCGACCCGCGCGCGAGTCCGCCGCGGCGGACCAGCGCCCGGGCCGCAATCGGGCGCCCGGAACAAGGAGCAGGACGATGACAACGAACCACGAGATAGATGCCGGTCGAAACACGTATGTCGCCGCGATGGCCGCCATCAAGGCCACGCCCGTCGGCGAATCCGGCGCGTACCTGCGGATGGCCTTCTTTCGCGACGACCGCCGCCACATCACGTTGATCCGCGGAGGTGAATGCGAGCGCTTCAATAGCGACCACGGCGCGGCGGAATTGGTCCGCAGCAATCTGTAGCGACCCGCGCGCGAGCGCCTCTCGGGGCGTCAGCGCCCGGGCCGCATAGGGCGGCTCGCATTTGAAAGGAGGACGTGCATGAAAAAGAACGCGGTTCACCTGGGCGAGCAGTACATCGCCAAGGTGAGTGGCAACCTGGTCCCGGTGCGCATCGACGCGGAAAACCCGCATGGGGGTTGGGATGGCACCAACACCGAGACCGGTCGGAAGGTGCGCATCAAAAGCGCCCAGCGCCTGCGACGGTCGATCAGAGGCGGCACGCCGGACGCGGAAGCATTCGAGCGATTGCGCGCGGAGCGCACGAACGACCCGACGGTCGACCGATGCCCGCAAAGTGGGCTCGACCTGCGCGAGGCTGCGACACTGGAGCGGGCCCGGGCTTCTAAGGCCAACGACCCCAACCGCTGCGCCACGCCGCGGTGCAAGGGCGAGCCGGCCCTGACCTACCTGGGCAAACCTCTCTGCCAGGAATGCTGGGATCAGCATTGCGCGGAGAAGCGGCCCAGCGAAATGGTCACCGAGGGTGCGGTCCCGCTGGCCGAGGCGCTGGCGACGTCGCCCGTGGCGGCAGCAAACGAGGCCTCCAGGGAGCGTGCGCAACCGGGACCTGATGATGTTGGGAATGATGAGGAACACGAGAACGCCGGCGACGAGCCGGTCAGCACCGGCGATGCCGGAGAATTGGAGAACGAAGACATGGCAACGAAGTCGAAGAAAAACGAGATCAAGAAGGGCAAGCCCCGCAAGGCCGCGACGAAGGCCCCCGCGGCCCGCGAGACGAAACCGAAAGCCGAGCGCAAGGCGAAGGCCGCGACCAGCGGCGAGGCCAAGCCGAAGCGTGTCAGCGCTCTGGACGCCGCGGCGCAGATCCTGCGAAGCGCGAAGCAGCCGATGCGTCCGCGGGAGATCATCGAAGCCGCGGCGAGCAAGGGCCTGTGGTCCAGCCCCGCGGGCAAGACCCCGCACGCTACGCTGGACGCGGCCATGCGCCGCGAGATCAATACCAAGGGCAAGGACGCGCGGTTCACGATCGAGGGTCGCGGGTTGTTCGGGTTCAACGGAAAGGCCTCGGCATGAGCGTGATCCTGCTGTCGACGCCACTTTGTCTCGAACTGCTGCAGGCGACCGAGGAACTTCTCGAAGCCCGGAGCAACCAAATGCTGACCTCGCAGGAATGGTCGCGTGTACGGAAGACGGTCGTGGCCTGCGGGGAACGCACACTCGAGGAGGAGGTCGATGATCAGGAACCAGGCTGACGACGCCTGACATCATCACTTCACCTTCGACGCCTCGGTTACGGCCGGGGCGTTCGTCCGGCAGGACACTGTTCGCGCTCCTCAATCGGTTCTAACCAAGTCGCGCGATGGTGCTTCGTAAGGCATGTAGCCGAAGCGAAAATCCCGAGTATCGGGTTCGGGCGAAGAAGCAAACCCCCGCCGCAGCTCATGAATCAATTGCGAATGCAAGTGAAACCAACGCACACCGTTTGCAGCCTCGGACGCGGGGGAGAACCTGAGCATCCTGGATTCCAGGGCCCGTCTCATCTCGAGCACAATAACGACCCAGCGGCTGAGGCCCAGCAACACCACGTAGTCAAATGAGCGGTTCTTGATGTAACCGCGGGCGAAGTCGCTCCATTTCTCGAACCAAGCAAATGGATTGCTATCGGGTCTTGCGGTCGTTGCAAATATGCGGACTTCGTTGGTCACGGTGGACGCCGCGATCAGGTTGCCGTCACGTATGCATGTGGCGATCGCCGGCCAAATCGGCTTGTCTGGCTCCTCGACCAGATAAAGCAAATCCGGCTGCCATGCCATGCTGTCGCGGGATACACGCAGGCCGGTGAAGCAGCCACCCACGCGATCTGGAAGCAAGTAGTCGTGAAGACCGAGGCTCTGAAGCATCCCGAGGACTGCGGTAAGGTAAGGCGCCGATCCCTCCCGTTCCAAAACGGAGACGTGCTTGAGCAGTTCCTGCGTCAGACCTTTGTGCATCGCTCGGACGCTTCCGAGTGGAACGCCCTCGCCCTCGCTGAACTCTCGAATCCCGCCGTGTCCGTCCTGATTGAAGGAGAACAACCGCGGAAAAGGATCGCCTCGCCAAGCGACCACGAGTCGAGCCTCGTGCTGCAACGGGAACGGGCCATTGCTTACAGCCATCTGCCGCAACGCGTCGAGGGGGTCGCGCGTCCGACCGTAGGCGTCAAATACCATTGCCGCAAGATCCCGCGCCCTTTCGAAGTCGCCACACAGGCCGATCGCCAAATCCTCGTCGGTCACGATCTTTAGCCCGCGTTCCGCAATGGACACTTTACCCTCAGTGAATTGGCGTTCCCCGAAACTGGAGTACGCGTCGATGGAAACCGGTGAACTGGTTAGCATGCTGTCCGCCGCGAGGTAGACATTCGACCGGGTTTTCCAACCTAAGACGTAGCTCATCGTGGATCAGGGGATGATAGCCATCCGTTCCTGCTTCGGCGCTCTGCCGTTCACTCTGGGAGTTTTCTCAGACAGCCTGCGTCTCCGCCTTTCATGACTCATCCATTGAAAACCAGCCTCCGGTACGCCGCCAGGCCAAGGGCATCGTCGTTAGCGGGCATGGCCTCAGGACCCTGCATGCGTACAATCGACTCGGTCCCCGGGGCGAGAAACGGCTCTTTTCGCATCCCGGGAATGCCGCGAGTCCATGATGAATGAGCTGATCGACCCATCAGACGACGTGGCGCGGGCCGTTTTGGAGCTTTTGCGCCGATTGCCCCTGAAATGGCAAGAGCTCAACGTCGACGCGCTGACCGCCGTGGAGCAGAATGCCCTCAAGCTGTTGACCTGCGCCGGCCTCGTCGAGCGGCGTTTCGCCCTGCGGTTGAGCCTGCTGGGGCATCCCGTGTGCATAGAAGCCACCCTGACGGCCACCGGTGAATACGGGTTCACGGAGGCCGGGGAACCCGTGGCCCAAGCTGCATGGGAGGCGTGGGCCGAGACGTACGCGGCGCAGAAACACCGGGCAGAAGGGCCACCACCGCGCTTCCATTGCGAGAAAATGGCCCCACAGATGGCGCGGCTCACCGACCAGGGGCAGATCGCGCTGAAGGATCTTCGGGAGGGAAGGAATAGGATGGCCCTCGATTTCGTCCTTCGTCGCGGACCAGTGTTCACCGGCATCACGGTACCGGGGGAGGGGCGAGCGGAGCGCATCCGGACGGCACCGGCCAGCCCGGCGTCCGTGAACGTCAAGGTGACGAACCTGCCGGAGGTAGCCGGCCCCTTGGCCGCGATCGCCGAAACCGTGAAGAAGATGTTCGAGAACCGCGCTACGGCGTCCAACGGCGGAGCGCCCCAGGAGAGCCGTGATGCGTCTCCCCGTGCTCAGTGGCCGCTGCCACGCACGGAGCAAGCGGTGCGCGACTACTTGCAGCGTCATCAAGCACAGTACAAAGAGCTCGGCCAAGCCTGCCTGAACGGCAGGGCGGACGCCACTGCCGAGTTCTGCGACGTCTTCGGTCCCACGGCCATCGCGCGCGGCATTAACGAGTTGCTCCAGATCACCGACCGCCGTGCCGAGTGCCGAAGGCAAGACGTCAGTCGCACCCAGGCGTACCAGAAGTTGGTTCGTCCGTTTCTTGCCTCGGCGCCCGAGCCACCCGAAGGATGGGTCTCGACCGACGACAGCGGCTCCGCCTTCCATGACATCCTTGACGATATCCACGGTGCAGAGGATGCGTGATGGTACGCGATTCCTCTCCCCTGACAGGCCGCTTCTTTACGCGCTACCAACTGTTCCACGACTTGTTCCCGAAGCTGCTCCAGTCCACCTTCTGCTCACTGCCTTGGCTTGCCGCATCATTCGAACCGGTGCAGAAGGATGGCCAGGTTCTGTATCGCTACCGGGGAGGCGCCTACCCGCCCGGGGGAAAACGTAGCCGGATGCGGCGATGTACAACCTGTGGCCGGACATGCCCACCGAATAGGATTCCGGCTTCGCCATGCGCCGATTGCGAGACGCAGGCTAACCAAGACGAGTTTCTTTCCCGGCTTCGCGCATGGCCCGGCTGCGAACTCGGAGTCGACTTACAGCGGCGCTGGTGGTCCCGGCGGTTCACCTGGGCCGAGTTCATGGCCAACCCGATGGGGTATGTGGTTCCGGGCCAGGATGCCGAGGAACCGTTTGCCTCGCCAACGGAGGCCGAAGAAGGCTGCGCCTTCGACATCTCCGAGTGGTCCGACGGTCCGTTGGCCTCCGAGCATCACCCTCGCAAACATAGCCTCGCGGACCACCGCGTGGCGTTGGCCATCGCCCTGCGACGTCTCAATCCCAAGAAGAAGGAGTACGGGCTTCGGCATCCTGGTTGTCAAGTCCTCCTCCTGCCTGAGGAGCGCGATGGCCTCAAGCGCGAGATCTCCTACTTCCGCCGCAATGGGCGCATCATTCCGAGCGCCCGCCGCCACGGCCATCCCTACCGGCCCGGGCGAGCGCCGTCTATTTACTAGGGTCCCTCCCCCGGACTCTCGTGCCTGGCCCGGCATCAGGAGCCGTCCCTTGTCCGTCCGTTGACGCCGACTCCGCGTCCGTGGCCGCAAGGGGCCCGTAAATAGCCGTCCATCGCGGACCGCGCCCCTATCTACGGGGGCGTGGATACCAAACACGTGCACCAACATGGCGCGAGCGCCTGTGTCCTGCCCCGCCGACGGAGCGTCCGTCGGTTCCGTCCTTGTCAAGCATTCGAGTAGGAGCAGTCATGGAAGACACTCTCTCCCGAGTCCGTCCCGAGCGGGTCGGACAGTTCACGATGACCATCACGTTGGCGCAACCGTCGCCCGATGCTGAGCAGCGCTGGGCGCGGCGCTCGGAAATCCTGGCCGGCTGGCTCATCTCCGAATGGCATCGGAATCAGGCGCAGAATGACGGAACGATTATCGACGGCGGGGGACGATCCAACGAGGCCGGCGACATCCGAAGACACGAACTGAATTGATTCCGGTTGTTCACGGAACCCGCCGCCCGGCCTACTGGCCGACCGGGGCGGTGATCAGAAGTAGGCCAGCAAGGAGGATGCGAAATGAATTGGCGCACGGAGAACCTCAAGGATCTGAGACTCCTTGAACGCCGCGGCTTTACGCCGCTGAGTGCCGACCTGCCCGCCGGCGACGGCGATCTCGCCGTGAGGATCGAACAACACAACGCGCGGATCACCCGCGCCACCGCTCGGCTCCGGACGCTGGCGGATGACCGCCAGCGGCTCACCGAAGGCCGTGCCTGGCGCGACCGTGATAGCGCCGAGCTGCTGGCCGAGAGCCTACGTCTGCACCGGGAGGCATGGGATGCGCTCCTCGAGCTTCGACGAGTCCTTCAAGAGCGCGGCGCGATCCTCGAGGCACTGAAAGGGCATTGGCTTGAACAGTACCGCGCCTGCAGCAAGGAATGCGACCAAATCGTCGCCGCCGCGGAGCAGCGCCTCGAGAAGAAGCGCCTGAGGCTGATTGAGGCGGTTCCGGCGACCGCCGGCCGGCACTTTGCCGAGTTGGTGGCCAGCGAACAGACGGTCATCGACGCCAGGGCACGGGTGACTGCTGCGCGCAGCGCCTTCGAGAACGCCGCCGCGGCTCACCGGGATGTGGACGGCGATCTTCGCGCTGTCGCTGTCCGTCAAGACGAGTTGTTCCGGGCGATGATGAGCGGTCCCCTGGCGGCCTTGTCGGGTGAGGTCAGATGATGACGCAAGACGAACCTCTCTCAAAGCCACTCACCGTCGGTGAGCTGCTCCGGCAATATCCGCACGGGCAGCGGATCACCGGCTGGCATTGGCGGAATCCGCCAGGAGTCGAGCTGAGATTTCGCAGAGGTTTTCTCGCCGGCGCCGATCGGTTCGTCTGGTCACGAGCCTTCGGATTAGATTCGCGCGATCCGCCGGATGACGTTGATCTTAGCGAGGACCCGCTTGTACCAGGCGACATGGAACTTGCCGCCAATCTGAACGAGCACCTGCATGAACTCCGCGCGAAGCTTAACGACGGCCACTGGACTGACCGCCGGGCGGCGCTCCTGCGCGGCTGCCAGCACGGCCTGATCGAGGCCGTCCGGGCGCGTGCGGCTGGTGTGTCCGTCACCAAGCTGATCGGCTGGCTCGATGATCTACGCGCCTGGGCCAGCGAGGATCCGGTCAGCCTGGATTGGTCGAAGGCGTGCCCGCCCGACCCACCGGAACCCGACGGGCCGCCGCTAGGGCTCGTTGATGTTCCGCGCAGGTTGCGGGGCACGGTATTCGGGATGTGGGCGGAGTTGGCAAACGAAGCTCCCGCACCGGTGACGTCTGTTCGGGATCGAGGCCCGTTCATCAAGACTCAGGAGGAATTCGATCGGTTGCAGGGAATCGATGCAGGATCGCGGCCGCTGGGGAACATTGAGCGGATCCTGCATCCCGATCCCGCGGTACGGAATGCGACGACGGCGCCGCCGGCGACCCCCACAGCCACGTCGCTGAATCCGAGCCCCGTGACGGTTCAGCTCTCTGCTGTTCATCCAGAACCGGTGCGCTGGCTCTGGCCCGGCCGCATCGCACTCGGCAAGCTCACGCTGTTGGTGGGGGATCCAGGTGTAGGAAAAAGTGTTGTCACACTGGACCTCGCGGCACGCGTGTCGAGCGGAATCTCATGGCCGGACCTGCCTCTTCTGCCAGTCAATCCGGCGAGCGTGGTGCTCCTCAGCGCGGAGGATGATCTCGCCGACACGATCCGGCCCCGGCTCGATGCAGCCGGCGCGGATCCCGCCCGGGTCGTGGCCATCCAGGCCGTCCGCAGAACATATGCCGATGGTCAAACCCAGGACGATTACTTCGATCTGACCACCGACCTGCTGGCGCTGGAGGCGGCGATCACGCAGACATCCGATTGTCGAGCAGTCATCATCGATCCGCTCACCGCGTATCTCGGGAAAACAGACTCGCACAAGAATGCCGAAGTCCGCGCGATACTGGCCAAGCTCTTCGAGTTGGCAGCGCGTCACGGGGTCGCCGTTCTGGCCGTGAGCCATCTCAACAAGGCCAGCACCCTGCCCGCGATCTACCGCGCGATGGGCTCACTCGCGTTCGTGGCAGCAGCCCGCGCGGTGTGGGCCGTCGTTCGGGATGCGAACGACGAGAGCGGTCGGCGCCGGCTCTTCGTACCCATCAAAAATAACATCGCTGCGGACGAAACTGGGCTCGCCTACGCGCTGGAGGCGGCGGCCGGCGTGGCGCGGGTCGTTTGGGAACCTGGCGTGGTGAACATGCGCGCTGACGACGCGCTGAGTGGCGGCCGCAAGGCAGTCGTTCGCGACGACGCCACGCAGTTCGTCATCGAGGCGCTTACGGCCAACGGTGGCGACGTGCTGTCAGATGATCTCACGACGGCAGCGGAGGCCGCCGGGATCAGCGAGCGAACGCTGCGACGGGCCAAGAAGCTCGTGACCGATTCGTACAAAGAGAAGGGGCGTGGCGGGCGCTGGCGCTGCAAGTTGAAAGGCGGCCACGAAGATGGCCCTAACACCCACTGTCCAAGTTAGGTCATATTTGGCCGAGTTGGCCATCTTCCTGATGGGTAAGGCGGCCAACTTGGCCAACTCGGCCATGTGGGCCACGCGGCCAATCGTGGCCGCGTTGCCGTCCGCGTCGCGTAGGTACTACGGCAGATGGGTTTCCCGTGAGGCCAGCGAGAACCCCGACCGGCATAAACAGACTTTTGATGTTAGCGCGCTGCCGGATGTTAGCGCGGATGTTAGCGCCTCGGGGGTCGGCGCGCCTGGATGTTAGCGCGGGAAGGGGCCCATGACGCTGACCAAACACATGAAGGTGATCCTGACGGCGCTGCTCGTTGAAGCGCGCCGGCTTGAAGCCATACCGGAGGAATTCGCGCAGGACTCAGACCGCGACTTCCGATCCGCCCTGCGCCGGGAGCACCGCGAGTATCAGGAACATGGCATCCGCCACGACCTGGCGTACTGGCTTGGCCACCCGCCCACGCCGGCTGAATCGGCGGTGTATTCACGGGCCCTGCGGAACATGGAGACGCTCGGCCTGCTCGTCCGCGTCAACCGTTGGGGCGGCCGTCGGGCGACACATGTCCGCCTTACCCCGCGGGGCCGTGCCGAAGCCGAGCACCTGACAGAGGCCCAGGAAGCGGCGCTGGACAGCCTCATGTCGGGCCTGAGCTTCCACCTGGAGGAGGACGGTACTACGGCCGGACATTCCTCGAATCCGGCCGAAGATGGACTGGATTCCGTGGCGCCGCCGAGGTAGGGAGTCCAAGGCGGCCACGGAGCCGGCCGCCGGTGAAGATGATCGAGGGGGACAGGCCCGAGGTATCGAAAGAGTGATGATCATGAACGGCAACGGAAACATGCACATGGAGACGGCGGCGCGAATCCCGGCGGCCGCATACTTGCGGCGAAGCACCGATCGTCAAGAACAATCCATCGGCGACCAGCGCAAGGAGATCATGCGATGGGCTGCTGAACATGGGTACATCATCATCCGCGAATTCGTCGATGACGCAGTAAGCGGAACTTCGGCAGACGAGCGCCTCGGCTTTCAGCGCATGATCGCTGACGCCCAGCGCGGCGCCTTTCAGGCGGTGATCGTCTGGAACTCCGACAGGTTCAGCCGTGGCGATGTGACAGAAACCGAATACCATCGTTACCTTCTGCGCAAGGCCGGCGTAGTCGTGCTCTCGGTCACGGAGGACTTCTTGGGCCGCGAGGGAATCGACGGCGATGTGCTGCGAACGGTCAAACAATTCCAGAATCGTCAATTCTCGGTATCGTTAGCGCAGAATACGTTGCGCGGCCAGCTCAGCGCTGTAATGGCGAAATCTGACCCCGGCCGCGCCCCGCCTTTTGGCTTCGACCGCGTAATCCACGCCCCCGATGGCGAGATCATGTTCCGCGTCCGCTTCTGCCCCGGCCGCGTGCGCGAGATCTATGACAAGGATGGCAAGTTCACGGCTCGGTACACCAAGGGCAAGTCATTGTTGAAACCGGGCCGCGAATGCCGGGCGCGGCTCGTGCTCTCAGATCCGCAGCGCGTTGAGGTCGTCAAGGATATCTTCCGCATGTGTCTTGACGGCGTGGGCTTTGCTTCCATCGCTGCTGACCTCAACGCACGCGGCATCCCGGCCCCGTGCCAGGACCATTGGAACTTCACAACCGTCAAGGCGATCCTCGAAAACCCGACGTACTGCGGCAACCTTGTCTGGAACCGCCGGACCGAGGCGAAATTCTTCAGACTAAAGAACGGACGCGCCGAAGAGCGCCGCCGGCAGGTCAGCGAGGCGAAGGTCATCAAGACGCCGAAGACGGATTGGATCATCATCCCCGACGCCGTGCCGGCCATCGTCACAGCCGAGGTTTGGGAGAAGGCGCAGGTGCTGGTGAGAAACCGGCGTCGCGCCCGCGGCGGCGCCGGGCATACCAACCGCCGTTGGCTGCTGACCGGCGTGCTAGTCTGTGGGGAATGCGGGCACAAGTTCTGGGGCGATCCGCGGCGCAAGGGACGGATCGAGGGTCGGGCGCCGGTCATCACCAATTACTACTCCTGTGCTGGCCGGCGATCGTGCGGGAGCACCATCTGTTCGACGGCATCGACGCTCCGCGCCGAGCAGTTGGAATCCTGGGTGCTGGGCAAACTCCAGGCGCTCGTCCAGATGGACGAGGGTGCCGTCGACGCGGCTATCGAGAAGTTCGTGGAGTCGGTCGAGCAGGAGCGCCCAAGCCACGACGACGAGAGCCGGATCCAACGCGAGCTCCGGCAGATCAACGACCTCGTGGCGGCGCTCACCATGAACCTCGATCCCGCCAATCTCACTCTGCTCAATGAGCGGCTGACGCAGCTTCGGCTTCGGAAGGAATGCCTGGAGCACGAACTGCGCGCCGCCCGGCAATCCAGCCGGGGCCACGACGCCGGGGCACTGCGCGAGTGGGCGCGCGAGCAACTGGCCGGTCTGCAAGACGCGATGGCGGGAACGCGAAATGATCGCACGCGCGACGTGATCGCGACCTACGTCGATCGGATCACCATCTGGCCATCAGAGAAACGGGGCGAATTGGTTCTGAACGCCGCGGCAGAGCCGCTCTGGAAATGCAACGACCGTCACAATGGACGGTCGTGGGCTAACGCAATCGGGGCGACAGGATTTGAACCTGCGACCTCTGGACCCCCAGTCCAGCACTCTAAACCAGGCTGAG
>CAZNAH010000038.1:0-20374 GCA_964570735.1 uncultured Hyphomicrobiaceae bacterium
CTAGTGGTTCGATTCAAACATTTGCATCCCGTTTGCAGCGCCCTCATTTGCAAATCTTTGAATCACAAGAACCAATAGACATTATTGATTCTGGTGGAGCTTTTGAATTTGACATTTGAGAACGAGCCCGGCCGCATGCGGGCCTCAAATGTCAAATTCGCTCCACTAGTGCAGGCTGCGCGCGGCGGCGATTTCCTCATAGGCCGCATTGATGGACGCAAGCTTCTTGCTTGCGATCGCCACGAACTCGGCCGGAACGCCCCGCGCGATGAGCTTGTCGGGATGGTTTTCCATCACCAGCCTGCGATAGCGCTGCTTCAACTCGGCATCGGGAATGTCCGGCGTCACCTCCAGCACGTCATAGGGGTTGCGCTGATCCGAGCGCACATGACGGGCCTTCATGCAGGTGAAGTCGCGTTCGCCGAAACCGAAATGCCGCGCGACGCTCGCCAGGTAGGCTTCCTCGCCCGGATGGAGGATGCCATCGGCCGCGGCGATGTGGAACAGCCCGTCCATCACATCGCGCAGAAGCTCGCGATTGTCGTGAAACAGCCCGTCGAGCTGCTTGGCGTAGGACTCGTAGCCGGCGACATGCTGCTTCGCGAGGTCGAACACGCGGGCCACGTTTCCGATCTCGCCATCCGGGATTTTAAAGACTTCCTTGAAGGCGTGGACTTCGTCCTTCGTCACGACCCCGTCCGCCTTGGCCATCTTCGCGCCGAGGGCGATCACGCCGATGGTGAAGGCGATTTCGTTGCCGTGCCCGTTGGCCGCGGCCTCGTTGTCGTGATCGATCGCCAGATGACCCGCCAGCCCGCCCAGAAGCGCGCCGATCGGGCCTCCCACGGCGAGCCCGGCGGCCGCGCCCGTCAGCTTACCCCAAATGGACATCGATGAATATTCCCGGAAAAACTATGAGGATGGATCAATCCCGCCCCCGGCAAAGCAACTTTATAGCATCAGCGCGGCACGGGAAAACGTGAAAAACAGGCCATGTTTCAGGCTGGCATGCCGAAGCGCGTGACACGTACGGCTATGCCTTGAACCGGCGCATGAAGCGGCGGTCGAGCCAGTCTTTCCAGCGCCACACCCATGCGCCTGCCACTGTGATCCCGTTGCGCACGGCGACCGCGTGTTTCGGCCCGGTCGAGAGGATGTAGAGAGCCTGCCGCTGCGGCACGAAGGCGCGGAGGCTGCGGCCCTCCGCCGCGCGGCGCAGATTTTCGGCGAGCACCGGACCTTGCCGTACCGCATAGACGCCCGATTTCGGCAAGGGACGCGGCCCGAACGCCATGGCGTCGCCCGCCGCGAACACGTCTTCAAGGCCCGAAACCCCGAGCGTCCTCTCCGCCCGGATGAAGCCGTCGCGGTCGAGGGGCAGGCCGGTGCCCGTGAGCCATGCGGGCGGCTGCGCCTCCGTCACCCAGAAAATGTCGTCCGCGGCGAGGCGATCGCCCCCCTCCAGATGCAGAAGGCCCGGCTCGACGCGCACGACCTTCGCGCCCGTCATCACGCAGATGCCGCGCTGACCGAGGGTGCGCATCAGCCGCCAGCGGAAGGCTCTGGGGAATGCGGGCAGAATGTCGGCTGTCCCCGAGACCAGGGTGAAGGTCAGGGCGTCCGGACCGCCCCCCTGCGCCGCGATGTCCCGCCGCAAGCGATGGGCCAGCGCGAGCATGAGTTCGACGCCCCCCGCCCCCGCGCCGACGAGCGCGATCCGGCGCATCCCCTTCGCCTCCAAGGTTCGCGCCAGCACCCGCGCGAACTGCGGCAGAAACCGGCTGATCGGCTTGACGGGGATCGCATGGAGATCGGCGCCGGGAACGCTCTTCGTGTTCGGCGTCGATCCGATATTGATCGACAGGATGTCATAGCCGACCGGTGGATGGGCCTCGCAGAGCACGGTTTTCGCGGCGAGATCAAGCCCGGTCGCGGCGTTCAACAGCAGCCGCGCCCCGGCCTTCCGGCACAGGACCGCGACATCGACATGGGCGTCCTCGAACGTGTAATGCCCCGCGATCAGCCCCGGCAGCATGCCGGAATAGGGCGCGTGCGGCGTATCCGTAATCACGGTCAGGCGGGCGGCGGCGATCGGCTGCCGCGCGAACGCCTCAATCACCTGCAAGTGGGCATGCCCTGCGCCGATCAGTACGATATCCTTCAAGGCTTGCTCTTTTTCCGTCTATCGTTTCCGGCGGCCTGGAATCGGTTAACGATGCGCAGACTGCGCTTTTTTGGCGTCCGCGAGGAACAAGGCCCCATGTCCGAGCCAACCCTGACCTGCCCGAATTGCAAGACGACGATCAAGCTGACGGAATCGCTCGCGGCGCCGCTCATCGAGGCGACCCGGCGCGACTATGAACGCAAACTCGCGGAGAAGGAAGCGCAGGTGGCGCGCCGCGAGGCGAGCCTCGAAGAACTCAAGACGGACCTTGCCGAGAAGCAGGCCGCGATCGACGCCGAAGTGACGAAGAAGGTAGGGGCCGAACGCGCGCGCATCGCGGACGAGGAAGCGAAAAAAGCGCGCCTCATGCTCGAAACCCAGATCACGGCGAAGGCGCGCGAACTCGCCGACCTCGCCGAGGTGCTGAAAGACCGCGATCTGAAGCTCGCGGAAGCCCAGAAAGCGCAGGCCGATCTCATTCGCAAGCAGCGCGAACTCGACGACGCCAAACGGGAATTCGAGCTGACCGTAGAAAAAAAGGTCGAGGAATCGCTCGGCGCGGTGCGTGAGAAAGCGAGGCTGGAAGCGGAAGGCAGCCTGAAGCTGAAGGTCGTGGAAAAGGAGCAGCAGATCGCGGCGATGCAGCGCCAGATCGAAGACCTGAAGCGCCGGGCGGAACAGGGGTCGCAGCAGCTTCAGGGCGAGGTGCTCGAACTTCACATCGAGAACCTGCTGCGCGCGAGCTTCCCCCGCGACGCGATCGAGCCCGTGCCGAAGGGTGAACACGGCGGCGATGTTCTGCACCGGGTGATGGGGCCGCTCGGTCAGCCGTGCGGCACGATCCTGTGGGAATCCAAGCGCACGAAGAACTGGAGCGAGGGCTGGCTCACGAAGCTGCGCGAGGACCAGCGCGCCGCGAAGGCCGAAATCGCGCTCATCGTCTCGCAGGCGCTGCCGAAGGGCATCGAGACCTTCGGCCAGGTCGACGGCGTGTGGGTCGCCGAGTTCCGCTGCGCGATCCCCGTGGCGATGGCGCTGCGCCACACGCTGATCGAAACCGCGATGGCCCGCAAGAGCGGCGAGGGCCAGCAGACTAAGATGGAGATGGTCTACGACTATCTCACCGGGCCGCGCTTCCGCCTGCGCGTCGAGGCCATCGTGGAGAAATTCTCCGCGATGCAGGCCGACCTCAACAGGGAGCGGACCTGGATGATGCGTCAATGGGCGAAGCGCGAGGAGCAGATCCGGGGGGTGCTCGATTCGACCGCCGGCATGTATGGCGACCTGCAAGGCATCGCGGGCAGCGCGCTGCCGGAGATCGAGAGCCTCGACGTGCCGCTGCTCGAAGGAAAGGCCGCCGAATAGGGTTTGCGCAGCCCTGCGGTTACTCCAGGGCGATCAGCCGGCGGCTCGCCGTCTCGCTGCCGAGTTCCGCCGCTTTGCCATACCACATGCGAGCCTTCTCCGCGTCGGGCTTCAGCCCTTCGACGAACAGGCTCGACAGCACCTTGGGGTCGTAGGTCTCCGCCGCGCCGAGGGCTCCGCGGTGGCTGCCGCTCATGGCGAGGTTTTCATAGGTGAGGCGTGCGGCTGCAATGTCGCCTTGTGTCAGCAGTTGCGCGGCGCGGGCGAGCATCCGCTCCTCGAAGGCAGGATCGAGGTTCGGGCGGCTGACGGGAGCAGGGGCAGGTTCCGGCGCGGGAAGCGCTGCTGTCACGAGGACGGGCTGGGGTGCGGGAGGCTCCGCGACCGTGACGGGGCTTGGAGCAGGGGCAGAGGGAGTCGGGGCTGCTTCGGCCGGCGCGGCGGTAACCGCCGTCGGCTCCGGCGCAAGCGATGCTGCCACGACAGCCGGCGCTGTCGCGACGGAAGCCGCCGGCGCAGTCTGGCTGACTTCAGGCGGCGCATCCCATGTGCGCGAGAAGGTGTGGGCAGTAAGGCCGACCACGGCTACCGACACCGAAACGACCGCGACGTTTCGGCCCCATCGCGCGGGCCTTGCCGCATCCGGCAGAGCCTTTGTCCGCTCCTTGAGCGGCTCGCGCAGGGGAGGCTGGACAACGCGTTTCGGTGAAGTGTTCTGCTGGAAGCGCGGCCGGGGCGCCCTGACCGGCGGCGCGGGCGGCTTGGAGCCCTGGTTTTCGAGTGGGCGGTGCGCGGCGGCCTTCAACTCGTAGTCGAGGAGGTCACGCACCTCCTGCATCGGATCGCGGACATTCGCCCAGGGCGATCCTGCCTCACTCGACGGTCCGGCGCTCCGGTTGCGCCTGAGCGGCCGTTCGCTCTCCTTGGCGAGGTCCGAGGCGGCTTGCTCAAGAATATTTCGCCAGGACACAGACATTCACCCACCCGTCGTTACGCATCACCTGAAGCCTAACTAAACAGCTTTTGTGGCTTTGCTGAGGACAGGTCGAAAATGGCCCGAAGGGAGCGATGCCAGGCCGGTCAGCAGTCGCACCAGGCTTCATCGGACGCGCAGGCGCGCGTTAAATCGCACTTCCGGGGCCACTCGTCGAGTGAAGCCGAGGGGAATGCCCTGCGCTTCGCGGACACCGTTTCATCCGCGCGCGCCGATGCTTGCCCCGCATCGGCCTCCGAGCTTCCCTCCGGCGTGAAAGGCGTGCCCCGGCTTTGCGGGAGTGGCGGGGTCGTTTCGAGGGCAAGGGATGCGCGGTCATGTCCGGGAAGGGGGACGTCTTCCTCCATGGTTCGCCCAAGTGTGAAAGGGCTGTCTTCATCGATACTTGCAGCGCGGGCATCAGGCTCCGGCGTTTCGCTCGCCTCCCGCGCCCCGATGGGGCCGTGTGCGTTCAGGCTGCCGGTCACATTGCCCGGCCCGGCTGGCGCGGACTGAGCCGCAATCTCGGCCTTCTGCGGCTCGGCAGGCTCTGGCGCCGGCGGCTCAACGATTGCCGTTTGCGGCTGCGGCGGTTCGGGAGAGGCGGGCGGCTGGGGGTCTGCTCCCTGTGCCGCCGCAGCGGGCGGGGCCGCCTCCTGCCGATCCTGGCTCGCAAATGCGGCAGGCTCGCCAATCCCGGCAGGACGCGTCATCAGATAGGCCGCGCCAAGGGCTGTGCCGGTTGCGGCAAGAAAACAGAGCGCAAAAGTCCGATACGCATCAAGCCGCCGGATCCGGTTCTTGCCTGACGCGGTGATGATGCCCGATGCGTCGATGTCGCCGCGATCGTAAAGCTTGCGCTTTTTGGGATCGCGCAGGATCCGCGCAGCGCGCGTGATGCGTTTGAACGCTTCGTCCTCGCCGCCCGAAAGGCGATCCGGATGGTTGGCCTTCGCAAAAACGTAGTACGCGTCGCGGATATCGTTATCGCTGGCATCGCGGGGCACACCGAGCAGCCCGTAGAGGTCTTCGTCGCGAGGCTCGGCAGGATGTGCATCCGCAGCGTGGGGGCTCTCCACAGCACGCCAATGGGCGGGAATGGAGAGATGGTCGGGCAGGATCGTGCTGTCATCGCCGTGGGCGGTCTCGATCTGTGCCTGGGACAGGTTGCGCGCGCCCTTGAGGACAGCGCCTGACAACAGAGCGCCTGTGAGGTCCGCGCCCTCCAGGTCCGCATCGTCGAGCGTGGCGCCGTTCAAATTCGCTCCTGCGAAGCGCGCACCGTTCAGCCGCGCAGACACGAAGCTGACACCCGACAGGACCGCACGGGAAAAATCCGCGCCCGTCAGAAGGGAATTGGACAGATCCGTGCCCTGAAGCATCGCGCGACTGAGATCGACGGGGCCGCCATGGAACGGGCCAAGCTGACGCTCGCTGAGGGAAAGAGCAACGCCGGCCAAATCCGGAATCGCGTCGGGATGGGCAGCCCGCCAAGCATTCCACGCTTGCGCACCTTCGCGCAGCTTCGCCTGATGCGAGACGCTTGTCATACGTTTTACGCCACTTTGTCCACAATCCACCGGGCAAAATACAAGATACAGGATCCAATGTCGCGATCACGCTGTCGCACGCGTCCATGTCCGTCGCAGACTGTGATGAAATATCCACAGATTGTGCGATCCCAGAAAAGGGCTGGCTTCGGGGAACGCAGGAGACCGTGAACCATTCCGCATCAGGAAAGCCGAGGTGCCGGAGATGAGCGCGACAGGACTGGACGTTTTCGACAAAACGCTGCAAACGACCAACATCTGGCTGAACGAGATCAGCGACCAGATCGGACCCGACCGCCAGCTGGCCTGGCATGTGCTTGGCGCAGTGCTTCGCACCTTGCGCGACAGGATTCCGCCGGAACTCGCGGTGCACCTCGGCTCGCAACTGCCCATCCTCGTGCGCGGCACCTATTACGATCAGTGGAATATATCCCAGACCCCGGAGAAGATGCGGACCGCCGAGGATTTCCTCAACCGCGTTGCGGAAAAGATGCGCTTCACGAGGCCGGTCGATACGGTCGATGTAACGAAGTCCGTGTTTGCGGTGCTGGACCGGCACATCCCTGAGGGGCAGATCGAAAACATCCGTAATGCCCTGCCTGAGGACATCCGGGTGCTTTGGCCGCGCGACCAGCGCTAGACAGACAGTGCGCCAAGCCCGCTCATAGACCCTCCCAACAGCAGCAGAGCAAGCGCCCCGATCAGCAGAATAAGAAGAAGCGCGAGCCCAGCCTTGCCGTCTTTCAGCTTTTCCGGAAGATCCTGCACCACGAAGGGCGCGAAGAGAAAGATGGCCCCGCCCACGACGACGGCCGAGGTCCAGCGCAATTGCGCGTAACTGTGCGCCAGAGTGAGTATCAGAAGCCCCGCCAACAGCGCGACATTGACCGAAACGAGGGCGACGCCGCCAAACGAGCGCACCGCGTCCGGCGCGCCCGACAAGGGCAGCATACCGGCAACGTGAAGGGCTCCCACGCAGAAGACGGCCCACGCTGCCGCAAAGATCAGAAGCGCCGGTATGTTCGGCTCGAAAACCTCCACCTTTTGTCCCTCCCGGTGATAACGGAGCGCGCGGGTCACGCTATGCTGACGCGAGGCAGCATGGTATATCATTAATATATCATCCGCAACCGCACCCGTGTCGTGGCATGCTTTAGAACAAAGATGAGAGAGGGAGGAGTTCATGAAGGTCTATAAGGGAGACCGCACCATCGATGGCATCGCCGTCACCGTAGACGGCGAGCCCCTGCCCGAGCGGACCGACATCAAGGCGCTCTCGCGCGATGGCTTCGAGTGGAGCTACGAGGGCGCCGCGCCGGCCCAGCTCGCGCTCGCGCTCCTCGCGGATCACCTCGGCAACGCGCAGGCCGCGCTCGCCTATCACGAGCCGTTCATGCGCCACATCGTCGCGAACTTCAACAATGAGTGGGAGATGACGAGCCAGGATATCGACGAGGCCCTGCGTGCCCTTGGGGCCCCAAGCGCGGCGCGCGGGAACGCCGCTTGATCGGCTGATAGACGAGTGATATATTACATACATGGTGCGACGCATGCCGCGTCGCCTTCACCACGCCGGAAACGCACGAAGGGAGCAACGCCATGGAGCTGGCAGTCTCGAACATGACCGAGCGGCAGCGGAATTACCGCTCGAACTACCGCAGCCGGGTCGCCGGCTGGTACAATGGCTGGCTGCATATCGCCGTGATCTACACGATCGGGTTCACCGGCCTTTACATCTACATTTCGAATATGAACAACATCCAGTGGTGGGAGTGGCTCGCCGTTCCGATCACCTTCCTCGTCTGCAATTTCTTCGAGTGGTATGTGCATCGCTACATCATGCACCGGCCATCGAGCGTGAAGTTGTTCCGCGCCGTCTATAGCCGGCATACGCTGATGCACCATCAGTTCTTCACCGAAGAGGAAATGCGCTTCGCCGACCATCACGACTGGCGCGTGACGTTCTTCCCGCCCTATTCGCTCGTGGTGTTCACGCTGATGTCGATCCCGGCCGCCATCGTGCTCGGGCTGGTCATTTCCGCTAATGTCGGCTGGCTGTTCATCACCACGACGACGTCGATGTATCTGATCTACGAGTTCATGCACTTCTGCTGCCACGTGGAGGACAACGCCTTCGTCCGCAACATGCCCTTCGTGAACACGATCCGGCGGCACCATACGGCGCATCACAATCAGTCCATCATGATGGACGTGAACATGAACCTCACCTTCCCTGTCATGGACTGGCTGTTCGGCACGTCCGACCTCGACCGCGGGCTGATCGGCCACCTGTTCAATGGCTACAGCAACCGGCATGTGAAGCGGGGCTTGCGTAAGACATCCCGCACGCCGCGCATCGCGCCCGAGGCACGCCCTGTCGCGGCGGAATAGCGGGCCGAAGAACAAAACAAATAAAGGAAGCCCTGGCCTGCGCCGGGGCTTTTTCGTGTTGCGCTCACGGGCTGTTCGTCGCGGCGGCCGTATCGAGCGAGGCCCGCGTGAAGCTTTCCAGATAGTCGATCAGCCTATCGGACGCGTACGCCGCCGCATCGCGGTCGCCAGCCCCGATTGCTGCCGCCAGCTCGGCATGCAGGTTTGCGCAGCGGGGAAGGTCCAGCACCTGCTTGTAATGCATATACCAGAACCGCCGGGAGAGGCCCTGCATCAGCCCCATGGCGCGCCGCGCGTAATCGTTGCGGCAGGCCACCGCGAGCAGGGCGTTCAGTTGCTGATCGAGACGCATGAACGCGATATCGTCTCGCGCATCGGCGGAGCGGCGCATGGCCTCCGCGATCTCCGCGAACTCGCGGTGCTGCTGAGGCGTCGCCCGCTCGGCCGCGAGCCGCGCCATCAGCCGCTCGACTTCCCGCCGCACCCGCAAAAGCTCAAGCTGGTTGCGGACATTGATTTCCGACACGATGACCCCGCGGCGCGGCAGGATCGCCACGAGACCTTCCCGCGCCAGTTGCTGCAAGGCTTCGCGAACCGGCGTCCGCCCGATGCCGAGGTGCTTGGCGATGCCGCTTTCCGAAAGAACCTGCCCCGGAGGCAAGGCCAGGGTGACGATCAGTTCCTCCAGTTCCTTATAGGCTTTTTCGGTGAGGCTGGCCTCGTCGGGCGAGGCGAAGGGGGCACGGGTCTCAGTGACGGTCATTCGATGGCTTTCCGGACGGCGTTGTCTCGGCGGGCGGCTTACAGGATTCGAGGCGGTCCTGCCAAAACGAAAGTATATCAGTTGTCCGCGCACGCCTGTCCCGTCATAATTGCGCCGGACACACGGAGAGCGCAATGGCCCCAAGGACGCATCTGATCGACGGACCGGCCGGCGCCCTGGAAATTTTGCTCCAATCGGACGAAGCGGAGAGCGGCCAGAAGCCCACGGCGCTCCTCCTGCACGGCATTCAGGGCACCGCGTCCATCTGGCGGCCCGTGGCTGACCGCCTCGCGACGCACTCCACCTGCGTCGCGCCGAATTTAAGAGGGCGCGGCGGTTCTGTTAAGCCGGACCGGCCCGAAGCTTATGAGATGTCTGCCTTTGCGGACGATCTCGCCGCCGTCATCGGACATTGCCGTCGATCGGACGGACGCCCGCTTTTCCTTGTCGCGTGGAGCATGGGCGTGCTCGTGACGCTCGCCTTCCTCGCGAAGAACGGCGGCGCTGATCTCGACCGGATCGTCCTCGTCTCGGGCACATGCTTCCCAGGCGACGAAGCGGTATGGTTCAAGGGCGGATCCATCGCGGAGATCGAAACCGAAGCGCTGGCGCGCGCCGAAACGCTGGGCCTCACCGAGACAGCGGAGCCGAGGGCCGTGGCGGGGTCGTGGCTCTCCGCGAGACAGGCCGATTTCCGCGATATGCTGCCGGCAATCCGGCTGCCCGTGCTCGTCATCCACGGCACGGACGACGCGGAATGCCCCGTCTCGCATGGCCGGCTCATGGCGGAGCGCATCCCTGGCGCGCGTCTTTCCGTGTGGGAGGGCGGCCCGCATAATCTGATGGCGGCCGACCCTGCGCGGTTCGCGGCCGAGGTCGGCGCGTTCCTCGGCGAAGCCCGGCCTATCTGAACCCCAGCACCTGCGCCGGAAGCCAGAGCACCACCTGCGGAAAGCTCAGGATGATCGCGGCCGTCAGGAATTGCAGCATAATGAACGGCACTACGCCCCAATACATGTCTTTCAGGGTGATCTCGGGCGGAGCGACGCCGCGCAGGTAGAAGATCGCGGGCGCCATGGGCGGGGTCAGGTAGCTCGTCTGAATCATGATGAGAACCAGCATGCAGAACCACACCGGATCGAACCCGGCGGCGGTCACGAACGGCATGAAGATCGGCACGAAGATCAGGATGATCGAGATCCATTCGAGGAAGAAGCCCGCGAGGAAAATCAGCCCGAGAAACAGGAACAGCAGCGCCCACGGCCCGAGGCTCAAGCCGCCGATCAGTTCGCGCATGAGGCCCATCCCGCCCATCGCGACGAAGACGCCGGTGAAGATCGACCCGGCCATGAGGATGAACATGATCATCGAAGTGATGATGAGCGTCTTCATCAGCGCCTGCCCGAAGGTGCTCCAGGAAAAGTTGCCGTAGAGCACCGTCAGCAGAAAGGATGACAGCGCGCCGACCGCCGCCGCGGCCGTGGGCTCCGCGATGCCCGCCATGATCGAGCCGAGCACCGCGACGATCATGAGAAGCGGCGGCACGAGCGCCTTCAGCGTGATGATGAGCTTTTCGCGCAAGGTGGGATCGTCGTCGCTCAGCGGGATGATCGGGGCCGTTTCGGGCCGCACTACGCAGAGCAGGTAAGTGTAGACGATATACGAGAGCGCGAGGATCAGGCCGGGGAAGATCATCCCCACGAGCAGATCGCCGATGGAGACGTTCGCGACCGGGCCGAGGACGACGACCACCACGGAAGGCGGGATGATGGTGCCGAGCGACCCGCCCGCGCAGATGACGCCGGAGATGAGCGGCTTGGAGTAGTTGTACTTCATCATGCCGGGAATGGCGAGCAGCCCGACCACCGTTTCCGTCGCGCCGATCACGCCCGTCGAGGCCGCGAAGATGACGCACATGATGACCGTGCCGATGGCGAGCCCGCCCGGCAGGCGGCGCGTCCACAGGTGAACCGCCTCGAACAGGCGCTCCGCGATGCCGGCGCGCTCCAGCATGGAGCCCATGAACACGAAGAGAGGCACGGCCGCGAGCACGAAGTTCGACGCGGTCGCCTCGATCTTCTGGGTGAACTGGAAGAAGACCGCATCGCCGAAGTGCAGATAGCCGAAGACAAACGCGGTGCAGAACAGCGACCACGCCACGGGGAAGCCGATGAACATCAGCGCGAAGAGCGCGGGAAACATCAGGAGGGCGAAAGTATCGCTCACGGGCGGCTCTCCTGCTGGCGCAGATCATCGCCGCCGCTCAGAACGAGGGCGCATTTGAGAATTTCGGCGAGGATCTGAAGGGACAGGGTCACAAAGCTCAGCACGATCATCGCCCGGAACGGCCAGATCGGCGGGTTCCATGCGGACTGGCCGGAGCCTTCGCCGCTCAGATAGGCGGAATAAGTGTAGTTGAACAGGCGCGCGGTCACGAAGGTGAGGCAGGCGAGAAGCAGGACATAGAGCAGGCCGTCGATCGCGGCCCGGGTTCGGGGCGAAAACCTCGCATAGAGCACGTCGATGCGGACATGGGCCTCTTTGGACGCCGCGATGGCCCCGCCCATGAGGAAGTGCACGCCCATCAGCATATAGCCCAGCTCGAACGCCCAGATGGTCGGGGCGCCGAAGGCGTAGCGCGCCAGAACCTCGTAGCAGGTGGCGAGCACGAGCGGCACGATCAGCACAGCGCCGAGATAGCCGAGCCCCTTGGTGAGCGCTTCCACCGCGCCAATGGTTGCTTTCATGATGCCTCGGACAGCAGGAGGGAGAGGCCGGGCGGATCACCCGGCCGCACTGGGACAGGAGCGGTCTCGCTACTGCTTGACCTTCACGTTGCGGTAGCGTGGCGCATCGGCCCAGAGTTTCTCGAAGGTCTTCTGGCTTTCGAGCACCTTCTTGAACCAATCGTTCTGGGCGGCCTGTTCATCGGCCCACTTCAGGCCGGTCTCGCGCGCCGCATACTGAACCTCGGCATCGAGTTCGATGATCTCGTTGCCCTGCTGACGGAAGAAGTCGAGCGCCTTCGCGTCTTCCTGGCCAATGGTCATCCAGCTATTGAGGGTGGTGAATTGCGCTGCGTCCTTGATGAGCTGCTTGTCGGCGTCGGACAGCTTGTCCCATACGGCCTTGTTGATCACGAGCTCGAAGGGCGCCGTCGGCTGATGCACGCCGGGTATGATCAGATATTTCGCCACGCGATGGAAACCGGGCGAGATGTTTTCCCAAAGCGTGCCCCACTCGGTCGCGTCGATCGTGCCGCGTTCCAGCGCCGAATAGATCTCGCCGCCTGCCGTCGTCACCGGCGCCGCGCCCATCTGCTTCGACATTTCGAGCCACGCGCCCGCGGTGCGCAGCTTCAGGCCCTTGAGGTCTTCGAGCGTGCGGACCGGCTTGCGGGAATGAAGGAACACTTCCGCCGTGCGGATGAACAGCGGCATGGAGACGATGCCGAACTTTTCCTGCCGCCACTCGTTCTGCATGTCCGCGCCGCCCGCGCGATAGAGCCAGTGCAGCATCTTCTCGGTATCGAAGCTGCCCGCATAGCCGCCAAAGAGCACCGCCGTCTTGTCCGCGCCCCAGTCATAGCCGATCCAGGTGTGGCCCATGTCGGCCACGCCGGCCTTGACCGTTTCGGAAACCTTCAGCGCTGGCCCGAGCGTATCGCCGGGGAACACCTCCACCGTGATGCGTCCGCCCGACATGCGTTTCACGTTTTCGGCGAAGGCTTTCGCGCCGATCTCCATCAGCGGCCCGCCGGACCAGCCCGTCGCCATCTTGAAGTTGAGCTTCGGCTGCTCTTGAGACGATGCCGTCACGGGCGCGAGGGCCAGCGCCGCCACGGCCGCGACAGCCCCCAGAAACTGCTTGCGGTTCATCATGCTTTTCCTCCCTGTTCGCCGTTTCCGGTTGTGCCCGGAAATCGGAACACCTTTAATATGCAACTAATATATCAAAGTCGGTCGAACGCGACAACGCAAGGGTTTCGTTCGATCGTTGAATAATAAATTTGGCGGATGCGGCGGGGATGCGCTTAAGCCCGCTCCCACTCGTCGCGCGGCCACGGCCTGCGGCCCAGCACTGCGCCCTTGGAGAGGGGCTGCACGAGTTCGCCGTAAAGTGCGAGCCAGCCGCGACGATATCCGCCCGTGTAAGGCGGCAGCGCGGCGATCCGCCCGGCGAGGTCGGCGTCCGCCACCTCCAGCGTCAGGGTCCGGCCGGCGAGGTCGATCGCGATGACGTCGCCATCCCTCACCGCGGCGAGCGGCCCGCCTTCCGCCGCTTCCGGCATGATTTGCCCCACCGTGATGCCGCTGTTCAGCCCGGAAAGCTCGCCATCCGTAACGACGGCCACCTCCGCGCCGAGACCCGCACCGACGAGCGCGGCCATGAAGCTCGCGGCGAATACGGTGCCGGGGCCGCCCATCGGCCCGCAATAGCGCAATACGATGACGGACCCGGGCGACACACTGCCCGTTTCCAGCCCTTTGATCGCGTCGGCTTCCGTCTCGAAGACCTTCGCCGGACCGCGGAACGCACGAACATGCGCAGGCACGCCGGCGAGCTTCACGACCGCCCCGTCCGGCGCGAGGTTGCCGCGCAGCACGATGAGGCCCGGCTCGGGCCGGGCTGGCGCATCCGCGCTGCGGACGAACGAGCGGTCCGCCGGAGGCTCATCGGCGAGAAGCGCGTCGAGCGGGCCGGACACCGTGATGGCGTCCCCGTCGAGATGATCGCGCAGCGCGTGGAGGATCGCCCGCGTCCCGCCCGCCTCATCGAACGTCTCGATCCGGTCCGGGCCGTTGGGCCGCACGGTGATCAACTGCGGAATGTGCCGCGCGCGCTCGATCTCGGCGAGGATGTCCACATCGCAGCGGGCTTCCACCGCCGTCGCGATGAGGTGGCGCACGCAGTTGATGGAGCAGCCGGTGGCCAGCGCGACGCGCACCGCATTGCGGAACGCGGCTGGGGTCAGGATCGCAGCGGGCGTCAGCCCCTGTGCGATCATTTCGACGACGCGACGGCCCGCCTCGTTCGCCACCTCGTGGTTCCTCTCGCTGCCCGCGCGAAGCGGCGTACAGCCGGACGGCGCCATGCCCAGCGATTCCGCGAGGATGTGCATCGAATTCGCCGTGCCGAGCCCCGCGCAAACGCCCGGTCCGCGAATGGCGATGCAGGTCATCGCTGTGAGGTCGGCGAGGCTCATCTGGCCGGCGCGCAGCTTGCCGATCGACTTGTAGACATCCTCGATATCGACGGCGCCCGCTCCGCAGGCCGAGCCGAGCTGATAGCCGCACGGCACGATGATCGACGGAATGTCGAGCCGCCCCGCCGCCATGAGATGCGCGGGCGTGGTCTTGTCGCAGGAGGAGAGCAGCACCATTCCGTCGAGTACCGCGCCTTCGACCTGCGCCTCGATATCGTTCACGATGAGGTCGCGCGTGGGCATGAGATAGCGGCCTTGCAGGCCCGCGCTCGTCACGAAATCAGAAGGCGCGGCGGTGCGGATCTCGAACGGCACGCCGCCCGCCGCGCGTACGGCCTCGGCCGCAGTCCTCGCGATGTCGTCGAGATGCGAGAAGCAGATGCTCAGCTTGCTCGACGAGTTGACGATGGCGATCTTCGGCTTTTCGAGATCGTCCTCGGTGAGGCCCAGCGCGAGCCATTGCGCGCGGCGCACGGCCCAGCGGGTCGTGCCGGGCTCGAAATTGCTGCGAAGTTTCATGGGATTACCCCTTGCCCGTGTCGTTCGGGTGCGGTCCGGCAGTGCGGGACCGAAAGAAGGCGTTGATCTCGGCGAAGGGAACCGCGCCGCCCAGATGATCGAACCGGCCTTCGCCCGCGATCAACTGCGCGGCCCGCATCACGCCGCCCCAGGCCGCCCGCGCCAGCGCGGAGCCCAGGCTGATGCGGCGCACGCCGAGGTCCGCGAGGTCGGCCACGCTCAAGGGCGATGGGCCGGAAATCAGCACGTTGACCGGCTTCGGCGCGACGGCATCCAGCACGGCGCGGATTTCGTCGCGGGTCGTGAGACCCGGCGCGTAGAGCACGTCGGCGCCCGCTTCGGCGTAAGCCAGGAGGCGGCGGATCGCTTCCCGTAGCGGATCGGGGTGTTTGACAAGGAAGCATTCGGCGCGCGCGGTGAGCAGCACGTCCGGCGCGGCGGAGCCAAGCGCCTGTTTCGCCGCCGCGATCCGTTCCGCCGCAAGCTGCACATCGTAAAGCGGGTGCGCCGCATCGCCCGTCGCGTCCTCGATGGACAGCCCGGCGACGCCCGTCGCGGCGCAAAGCCGCACGCTCTCCGCCAGCGCGTCGAGGTCGTCCGCATAGCCCGCTTCGTAATCGGCGTTCACGGGCAGGCCGGTCGCCGCGACGATCTCGCGGATATGCGCCAGAACCGCATCGCGGCCGAGCGCGGCGGAGGCATCCGGCAGCCCCTGACCGAAGGCATAGCCCGCGCTCGTCGTGGCGAGCGCCTTGAAGCCGAGGCTTTCGAGATAGAGCGTCGTCCCGCGGTCCCACGGGTTGGGGATGACGAAGCAACCTGCCTCGTGCAGCGTGCGGAATGCGTCGCGCTTCTGCGCCGTCGAGGCAGCATGATCCGCCGGTGTCATGCGCGGCCCTCCGCAGCCTCGGACAGTTTGCGGGTGAGAAAGGTGTGGATGTTGCCGGCGGGCACATTCGGCATTACGAACGCTTCGCCGATGGCCCGTAACAGAACGAGATTGATCTGCCCGTCGGCCACTTTCTTGTCTTGCGCCATGTAGCTTAGCAGCCGGTCGGGCGAGGGCAACTCCCCCTCCGCCATGGCGCGAAGATCAGCGAGGCTCGCGGGCAGCCCCGCAGCCCGCAGATGGGCGGCGATGCGCTCGGCGGCGCTCGGCGGAACGAGGTCCAGACGATGCGAGAACTCCGCCGCCAGCACCATGCCGATGGCCACCGCCTCGCCATGCAGCACGCGGCCGGAATAGCCCGCCCATGCTTCGATGGCGTGGCCGAACGTATGGCCGAGATTGAGCAGCGCCCGCTCGCCGCTTTCGCGTTCGTCGCGGGCGACGATCCCCGCCTTCATCTCGCAGCTCACCGTGATGGCGCGGACGAGCGCGGGCGTGTCGAGCGCGAGCACGGCGCCGCGGTTACGCTCCAGCCAGGCGAAGAAGGCAGCATCGCCAAGCAGCCCATATTTCACCACCTCGGCATAACCGGCACGAAGCTCGCGCGCGGGCAACGTTTTCAAGGTGTCGATGTCAGCGAGCACGAGCGCGGGCTGGTGGAACGCGCCGATCAGGTTCTTGCCGTGGCGCGTATTGATGCCGGTCTTGCCGCCGACGGATGAGTCGACCTGCGCGAGCAGCGTGGTCGGCACCTGCACAAGCCGCGCGCCGCGTTTCACGATGGCCGCCGCGAAACCGGCGAGGTCGCCAATCACCCCGCCGCCGACCGCGACGACGCCATGATGGCGCTCAAGCCCGCGATCAAGCAGCGCCGCACACACCCGTTCCAGCCCGTCGAAGCTTTTCGATGCCTCGCCGCTGGCCACCGGAATGACGGGGCCGAGCAGCAAGCCTGCGCGTTCGAGATCGCCAGCAAGCCGCTCCGCGAGACCCATGACGGCGGCATCCGCGACGATGGCCGCGCGCTTCAGCCCGAGCTGCTGGAGATGCGCCCCGCCCGACGGCAGAAGCCCCGAGCCGATGTGAATGTCGTAGCGGCGGCCCGCGAGGTCGACGCAAACCACGCTGGCGGCCGTCCGGGCTTCGATCGTTTCCGGCGGATCAGCCTGCATCGCGCGCGTCCCTGTTCAGATAGGCCAGCAAAGCCGCGGTAACGTCGCCGACCATGTATTCATGCGAGACGTCGCGGCTGTCCACGATGACATCGGCAAACCCATAGACGGGCGCGCGCTCGCGTAAGAGGCGCTCCATCGTGCCGCGCGGATCGGGCGTCTTCAGAAGAGGGCGATTGTCGCGCCGCATGACGCGCTGCATGAGGAGATCGACATCCGCGCGCAGCCAGACCGAAATCCCCCTTGCGGCGATCTCGCCGCGCAGGCGCTCCGACATGAAGGCCCCGCCGCCGGTCGCGAGCACCAGCGGACCATTCGAAAGGATGCGCTTGATCACGCGCTCCTCGCCGTCGCGGAAATAGGGCTCGCCATGGTGGGTGAAGATGTCCTCCACGCTCATGCCGGCCGCGCGCTCGATCTCGGTATCGGCGTCGGCGAAGGGAAGCCCCAGCACGGCGGCCAGCCTGCGACCCACCGACGACTTGCCCGCCCCCATCATTCCGATCAGGACGACGCTGCGGCCGCCCAGCGCCGCGCGCACCGCGGTCGCGGCCGCGTCCGTCGGGCCGGGTGCTTCTTCCTCGATCGCCGTATGGCCCGTTTGCGACATCTGAGACAAAAGACCTCCCCTGCATCCCGGCATGTGCTTGTTAACGTTCGCCGGGCCTCGGGTTCCGACTGTAAAAGGGGAAACGGGGCTTGACAATGCAGGCGAAGACCGGCAGCCCAAGGTCGGCCTCGCGAAGCAAAGCTGGAGGAAAGCGTGCCAAGCTTGATCCGCTTTCTCACGATCATCGGCATCTTATTCGGATTGTTTTACGGCTCGATGTATGTCCTCGCGACATTCCTTGAGCCGGAACAGCGGGAGTTCACGAAGCCGGTGCGCGACATCGAACTGAAGTGACGCGGGCAGCCCGAAAAACCGGCGGCGGCGCGCAGGATCTGGCGCGGCGCTTTCTCGCCATGATGAGCGCCGAGCGCGGCGCATCAGCCAACACCCTCTCCGCCTACAAGACCGATCTCACCGCGTTTCTCGCCTTTCTGGAACGGGCCGGCGCGGAGCCCATGAGTTGCAGGCGCGGCGATGTGGAGCGGTATCTGAGCAATCTGTCCGGCGAAGGACTTTCGGCCGCATCGGCCGCGCGGAAGCTCTCGGTCATCCGCCAGTTCTACCGATTTCTCGTCGCGGAAGCCTTATGCGACGAAGACCCGACGCGGCTGATCGAACCGTCGAAACGCCGGCGCGCCCTGCCCCGCACGCTCAATGTCGCGGAGGTGGACCGGCTCCTGGAGACGGCGCGCGCGCAGGCGGAGGGGACGGCGGAACGCGACAGGCTGCGCGCGGTGCGACTCCATTGCCTGCTGGAGATGCTCTATGCGACGGGGCTGCGCGTGTCCGAACTCGTCGCGCTGCCCCGGTCGGCGCTGGAGCCGCAGGGCCGGCTGCTGACCGTGCGCGGCAAGGGCGGACGCGAGCGGATCGTGCCGCTGAACACGCCCGCGCGGGAGGCTCTGTCGCGCTATCTCACGCTGACGGCGCGCGACGGAACGCCGGCCGGGCCGTGGCTCTTTCCCTCCTGGGGCGAAGCGGGGCATCTGACGCGGCAGCGGCTGGCGCAGGATCTGAAAGCGGTCGGCGCGCTGGCCGGCATCGCACCCGAGCGCCTCTCGCCCCATGTGCTGCGCCACGCGTTTGCGAGCCATTTGCTGGAGCGCGGGGCCGACTTGCGCGTACTTCAGACCCTTCTTGGCCATGCGGATATTTCAACGACGCAGATCTACACCCATGTCCTGGAAGACAGGCTGCGCCAGACGGTGCTGCAATTCCACCCGTTGAGCGAAGGCGTAAAGCCCTGAAGCTTGGCAGGCATGCCGCACCCGTGCTAGCGGTCGGCAGACGAAAACCACACTCATATTGATCATGCGCACCTATCTCGACTTCGAAAAACCGATCGCCGAACTCGAAAGCAAGATCGAGGAACTGACCACGCTCGGCGACGGGGAAAACGGCGTCGAGATCAAGGAGGAAATCGCACGGCTCCGCGAAAAGGCGCAGGCCGCCCTCGAAGACACCTATGCCAATCTGGGCCCGTGGCAGAAGACGCAAGTGGCGCGCCACCCCGAGCGCCCGCACGCGATGGATTACATCGAGAGCCTGATCGACGATTTCGTGCCGCTCGCCGGCGACCGGCTCTATGCGGAGGACTATGCCATCGTCGGCGGCCTCGGCCGGTTTCACGGCCGCACTGTCATGGTGCTCGCCCATGAGAAAGGCGCGGACACGCAAAGCCGCCTGAAGCATAATTTCGGGATGGCCCGCCCCGAGGGCTATCGCAAGGCAGTGCGCCTGATGCAGATGGCCGACCGCTTCAACGTGCCTGTCATCAGCCTCGTCGATACGGCGGGCGCCTATCCGGGCATCGGTGCGGAGGAACGCGGGCAGGCCGAGGCCATCGCGCGCTCCACGGATTGCTGCCTCGCGCTGTCGGTGCCCATGATCGCGGTCATCATCGGCGAGGGCGGTTCGGGCGGTGCGGTTGCGATTGCGTCTGCGAACAAGGTGCTGATGCTCGAACACTCGATCTACAGCGTGATATCGCCGGAAGGCGCAGCGTCCATCCTCTGGCGGGACAGCACGAAGGCCAAGGAAGCGGCTGCAAACATGAAGATCACAGCGCAGGATCTGGAGCAGCTCGGCATCATCGACGGCATCATCCCAGAGCCCGTGGGCGGCGCGCACCGCGACCGCGCCACCGCGATCCGCCGCGTGGGCGAGGCGCTGGAACTCGCGCTCGCCGATTTCGACGGCGTTGCGGGCGAAGAGATCCGGCGCGGGCGGCAGGAAAAATTCCTTTCGATCGGGCAGGGCCTGTAACGGTTCGGCACGCTGCGCGGGCCACGGCTTTGTGATCTCAATCGGGAACCGCTTGCCCTTCGGACATGAGCTATGCGGGAAATCGTCGTAATTGTGCCCCATTACGGCAGCCAAGCTGTTGCGCCTTTGTCGAATCAGCTTCACTCGTCTCGGGTAACATCGTTAAAAATAGGCGTGGAACCGCAACCTGAACTTTACGCGGGAGGTCGATCTTGGTCGGCGCTTCAATGAGGGCACAGATCATGTCGATAAAGTTCGTGCGGCGAGCGGCGCTTGCCGCTCCGCTGGCCTTGAGCCTCACGGGTTGCCTGGGCTTCGGCGGAGGCGACAACGTTGCACCGCATATGAAACAGCTCCCCGCCGCGGCGCAGGCTCTGCTGGCGACCAAGGGAATGACGGAAGACGCGCCGATTTTCATCCGCATCTTCAAGGAAGAGTCCGAGCTTGAAATCTGGAAGCTGAAGGACAAACATATTCACGACCTCGACGCGCTGGCGGGCTGAACCG
>CAZNAH010000039.1:0-13986 GCA_964570735.1 uncultured Hyphomicrobiaceae bacterium
CTCGCGCACCTTGTAGTTGATCTTCTCGTTGCGCAGATCCGCTTCCGCGCGCAGGCCGGCCTTGCCAAGTTCGGCAAGGACTTCGCGCGCATAATCGTCCGCGTCCGAGACGATCGTC
Source organism: uncultured Hyphomicrobiaceae bacterium (assembly GCA_964570735.1). GTDB lineage: Bacteria > Pseudomonadota > Alphaproteobacteria > Rhizobiales > Rhodomicrobiaceae > CAZNAH01. The sequence goes on from CAZNAH010000039.1 coordinate 119, forward strand.
GCGACGACAACCTGCAACGGCGCGAGCCATAACGGCAGGTGGCCCGCGTGATTCTCGATCAGGATGCCGGTGAAGCGTTCAAGGCTGCCGAAAATCGCCCGGTGGATCATCACCGGCGTATGCTTCGCGCCGTCCTCGCCGATGTAGAACGCGCCGAGCCGCTCCGGCATGTTGAGATCGACCTGCACGGTGCCGCATTGCCAGTGCCGCCCGATGGCGTCGAGCAGGGTGTATTCCAGCTTGGGACCGTAGAACGCGCCTTCGCCGTCATTGATGGCATAAGGCACGCCGGCTCTGTCCATGGCGTCTTTCAGGGCGGTTTCGGCGCGGTCCCACACCTCGTCGGCCCCGACGCGCTGCTCCGGCCGCGTCGCCAGCTTGATGATGACGTTTTCGAAGCCGAAGTCCTTGTAGATGGCGAGGATCATGTCGTTCAGCTTCAGGCATTCGGCTTCGAGCTGCTCCTGCGTGCAGAAGATATGCGCGTCGTCCTGGGTGAAATGGCGCACGCGCATGATGCCGTGCAGCGCGCCGGACGGCTCATAGCGGTGGACTTTCCCGAACTCGGCGATCTTCAACGGCAGGTCGCGGTAAGATTTCAGCCCGTTCTTGAAGATCTGCACATGGCCGGGACAGTTCATCGGCTTGCAGCAATAGGTGCGCTCGTCCGGCGTCTCGGCGATATACATGTTATCGCGGAACGGCTCCCAGTGGCCCGACTGCTCCCACAGGGTGCGCTCCATCATGTCGGGCGAATTCACCTCGACGAAGCCCGCCGCGCTTTGCCGCCTCCGGATGTAGTTCACAAGCGTCTGGAACAGCGTCCAGCCCTTGGGGTGCCAGAACACCGCGCCTTGCGCCTCCTCCTGAAAATGGAAGAGGTCCATCTCGCGGCCGAGGCGGCGGTGATCGCGCTTCTCGGCTTCCTCCAGCATGTGGAGATAGGCCGCGAGCTGCTCGTCGTTCGCCCACGCCGTGCCGTAGATGCGCTGAAGCTGCTCGCGCGAACTGTCGCCGCGCCAGTAGCTGCCCGCAAGACGCATCAGCTTGAACGCCTTGCCGACCTTGCCGGTCGAGGTCATGTGCGGGCCGCGGCACAAATCGAGCCACTCGCCCTGCCGGTAGATCTTCACGTCCTCGCCTTCGGGGATGGCGTCCACGAGTTCGACCTTGAAGCCCTCGCCCTGCTCGCGGAAGAAGTCGCGCGCCTTGTCCCGGCTCCAGACTTCCTTGGTGAACGGTTTGTCGCGCGCGATGATCTCGCGCATCTTCGCTTCGATCTTCCCAAGGTCTTCGGGCGTGAAGCTCTCAGCGCGGTAAAAGTCGTAATAGAAGCCGTTCTCGATCACCGGGCCGATGGTAACCTGCGTGCCGGGATAGAGCGCCTGAACCGCCTCGGCCATCACATGCGCGGCGTCGTGGCGGATGAGTTCGAGCGCTTCCCCGTCGTCGCGGGTGACGATCTTCACGCGCGCATCGCGGTCGATCGGGTCGGCGAGGTCGCGCAATTCGCCGTCCACCGTCATGGCGACGGCCTTCTTGGCGAGCGATTTCGCGATGGAGGCGGCAAACTCGGCGCCGGTGATGCCGGGTTTCGCGTCACGCACGGCGCCGTCGGGCAGGGTAATCTTGATCACGGGTCTTCCTCTCACTCCCGCCTACGCTGCGGGTAAGATCGTTCAAAGTCTCACGTAAATCGTGCAACGGCTTCGTCAAGAACGGCGCCGTTGCGCTGCGTTCATGACGCATTGCAGGATGAAATGCAATCGGGCCCGACGGCTGATCTTCGCCTTTCCAAAGCTCAATAATATCCGTAACGGCGGTAGCGCGGCGGGCAATAGCGGCGATAGCCGTATCCGCCATAGCCATAGCGCGAGCCGCGATATCCGCCATAGCCATATCCGTTGTATCCGCGGTGGCCATAGCTGCCGCCATAATAGGGCCGGCGGTAATAGCCGTTGTAACCGCCGTAATAGCCCCGCCCGCCATAGCCGTAGCGGTCCCCCCAGACGGGCACGACATGCGTGCTGGACGTCGCGGCGTTATGGGTGGAGGACGGCGCGAGGATCGCCGCCGATGCGGGTGTCAAGTGGAGCATGACGGTCAAGAGGGCCGCCGCGAAGGCAGCCGGGAGCAATGGTCGCATAGCGAACTCCTGATGGGCTTTTCGCGGCAGAACTGCTCCGCCGCGGCCGTGTTGAGGCGAGCAGGCAATGCGCAGGCCGTAGCGGATGTTCAATGCGACTTCAGCAAATGGTTAACCGCGGCGATGGCGTGCGCGGGCACATAACTTCCGATGATCATCGCAGCCGCAGGGCCGGTAAGCGCGGTAGCGCCAGGGCGCCCAGAACGGGATGCCCGCAGAACGGACATCGGGGGCCGGATCGAACCCGCTCGTGCCCCAGGGATGGCAGCGGCTCAGGCGGAACAGCGTCAGCCAGCCGCCCGCCCATGCCCCGTTGCATTCGATCGCGTCGAGCGCGTATTGCGAGCAGGACGGCACGTGCCGGCAATGCTGGCCGATCAGCGGCGACAGCGTGTAGCGGAAAGAGTGGTAGAGGTAGACGGGCGCTTTCAGGGCCGCCTTCGCGGCGGACTCCGCGGTGAAACGCGGCGCGGCGCGGTTGCTGTCAGTCGAGATCCACATCGACGAAAGTCACGGCGCCGTCGCGCTTTGCAATGGTGAGCAAAGCGGTGCGCCGCTCCAGCAATTTCAAGGAGGCCAGCCGCGCCTCGAATTCCTCAAGCGTGCGGACCTTCTGATGCGCGGCTTCCAGGATCACGTCACCCGGCGCGAGCCCGGAGCCTGCCGCGCCTCCCGTTTCGACGGCAGTCACCACGACACCCTCCAGGCCGGGCGCGAGCGAATAGGCCGCGCGCAGGGCATCGGTGAGGGGCAAGACGGTCAGCCCGTTCATCGGCTTCTTCTGCGGAAGATCGGGCGAAGTCTCAGGCTTCGGCGCTTTGGCCGTCACGGCGGCCGCCGTTTCGTCGAGAAGGCCGACCTTCACTTTCAGCGTCTTGCGCGCCCCACCGCGCAGCACTTCCACATCCACATCCTCATCGACGGAGGATTGCGCGACGAGCCGCGGAAGCTGGCGCGACGAGCGTACTTCGGTGCCGGCATAGGCCAGGATCACGTCGCCCTCGGCGAGGCCGGCCGCTTTCGCGGGGCCGTCTTCGCTGACATCGGCGATGAGCGCGCCGCGCGGACGATCGAGGCCGAGGCTGCCCGCGAGATCCTCGTTGATGGACTGCACGCGGACCCCGATCCAGCCGCGGCGGGTCTCGCCATAAAGGCGGAGATGGTCCACGACCCGCTTCGCGACATTCGACGGCACGGCGAAGCCGAGGCCGATGCTCCCTCCCGTCGGCGAGATGATGGCCGTGTTTATGCCGATCACCTCACCGAGGCCGTTGAACAGCGGGCCGCCCGAATTGCCCCGGTTGATCGCGGCATCCGTCTGGAGATATTCGTCATAGGGGCCGGAATTGATGTCGCGGCCCGTCGCGGACAGGATGCCGACCGTCACCGTGCCGCCGAGACCGAACGGATTGCCCACGGCCATCACCCAGTCGCCGACCCGCATGGCGCCCGAGTCGCCGAACGTGACCGCCGAGAGGGGCTCGCCCTCCTTCGGCGAAACCTTCAGCACCGTGATATCGGTTTTCACGTCGCGGCCGACAACCTTCTCGACCTTGAGCCGCGTGCCGTCGTGGAAATCCACATAGATCTCCCCGCCGCCTTCGACCACGTGATTGTTGGTGACGATGTAGCCTTCCGCATCGATGACGAAGCCGGAACCGACCGAGGTGATGTGCTGCGGCAGTCCATCAGGCGAGCGGCCGAAGAATTCCTCGAAGAATTCGTGGAAAGGCTGGCCGTCCTCGCCTTTCTTGTTGGGTTTGCCCGCGACGGTCGGGGCTTCCTGAGGCGCGGCGGCCGTCGAAATGGTTACGACCGAGTCCTTGAGTTTGTCCGCGACCTCCGCGAAGGAGGGTCTTGCTGCGGATGATTTTTCCTGCGCCAAGGCCAGGGGCGACAGGACGAGAAGGGCGGCGAGGCTCAGGAGCCGCAGCCGCATGAGGGCAATGGCCTGCGGCTCACGGCGTAAAGAGGGTCTCGTCGGTGTCATGCTCAGCCTCGTCGAGCGTCGCGTCCATGGCCGGGCAGCTTCGCGCTGCACCGCAGTCTTCAAGTTTATGCGAAATCCTGTTCCCTGCAACAACGGGCGCTATGCGGGGTTCAATCCCGCGGTAAACGTGGTGGATTTGTCCGCGAGCATCCGCCGCTTGGCATTACCCCCGAGCAAGCCAGACGATGAACACGCCGATCGCGACAGCGGAGGCTCCGGCAGTGCGAAGGGTTGCCTCAGGCGTGCGGAAGGCGGCTTCGAGAAGCCGCCTTGCCGTGTTCGGTGCGATGGCCCAGACCAGCCCCTCGATGACGAGGACAAGCCCGAGGGCTACGGCAATGTCATTCATCTCGCCGAGGCTTGCGACGGCAGGCCCTGGCCTTGTGCCGCGCCGCTCTTCGTCGGGCTGTCCTGAGCAGGGCGGGGGGGCGGGCCATTCGGGTTCGTGAAGTAGCGGAAGAACTCCGAGTTAGGCGACAGGACCATCCGGGTTTCGTTGCCCTTCAGCCCCTCCTCATAAGCCTGCATGGAGCGGTAGAAGGCGAAGAAATCCTGGTCCTTTCCGAACGCGGCGGCATAGATGCGGTTGCGCTCCGCATCGCCCTCGCCGCGCAGAATTTCCGCATCGCGGTTGGCCTCGGCGATGATGACGGTCCCTTGCCGGTCAGCGGTAGACCGGATGCGCTGGGCCGCCTCGTTGCCCTGGGCGCGCAGTTCCGCCGCCTCGCGCTGACGCTCTGTCTGCATCCGGCGATAGATGGCCTGGCTGTTCGCCTCGGGGAGATCGGCGCGTTTGATGCGGACATCGACGATTTCCATGCCGAGATTGCGCGCGTCGAGGTTCACCTGCGCCTGAATCTCGTTCATGAGCGATTCGCGCTTGTCGCGCACCACGTCAATAAAGGTCGCGCGGCCAAGCACGGTGCGCAGCGCCGAGTCGAGGATCGAAATCAGCCGCCGCTCCGCCCCGAGCTGGTTGCGCACCGCTTGATAGAACAGCAGCGGATCGGTGATGCGATAGCGCGCGAAGGCGTCCACCACGAGACGCTTCTGGTCGGACGCGATCACTTCCTGCGAGTCCGTGTCGAGATCGAGGATGCGCTTGTCGAAATATTCGACCGTCTGGATGAAAGGCGTGCGCCAGTTGAGGCCGGGCTCCTGAACCACGCGCAGCGGACGGCCGAATTCGAGCACGAGGGCCTGCTGCGTCTGGTTCACGATGAACGCCGAGAAGAACAGGACGACGGCAGCCGCAGCCCCGATGACGACGAGAAGAGCCATGAGAACCGTTCTCATAATTACTGTCCTCCAGCCTGGGCCTGACGCGGCCGCAAGACTTCATTGAGCGGAAGATAGGGAACGATGTTGTCGGCCTGCTGATTGTCGATGATGACCTTGTCCATCCCGCCAAGCACACGCTCCATCGTTTCAAGGAACATGCGGCGGCGGGTCACGTCCGGCGCCTTGGCGTATTCCTCATAGACTTTCAGGAAGCGGTCCGTGCGGCCGTTGGCCTCGGCCACGGTCTGCTCGCGATAGGCTTGCGCGGCCTGAAGAATGCGCTGCGCCTCGCCTCGTGCTTCCGGCACGACCCGGTTCGCATAAGCTTGCGCTTCGTTCTGCAAGCGCTCCTGGTCTGCACGCGCGGCCTGGACGTCGCGGAACGAGGCGATCACTTCCTGCGGCGGATCGACCTTCTGGAGATTGACCTGGGTGATCTCGATGCCCGCGCCGTAATCGTCGAGCGTCCGCTGGAGAAGCCCCCTCACGGCATCCTCGATCTCCTGACGGCTGCGGGTCAGAATGGGCTGGATCTCGTTCATGCCTATCACCTCGCGCATGGCGCTTTCGGCCACGGCTTTCACGGTCGGCTCAGGCTGCTGGATGTTGAAAAGGAAGTTCGCCGCATCCTTCACGCGCCAGAACACGTTGAAGTCCACATCCACGATATTCTCGTCGCCCGTCAGCATCAGGCTCTCTTCCTGGATGTCGCGGGCAGGCCCCGTGCCGCCGAAGGTCGCGGGCGTTTGAGCGCGGAAGCCGACTTCGACGCGGTTCTGCGTCGTGAAGTTGACGACCGAGACCTGTTCGATCGGGTAGGGAAGCCGGAAATTAAGGCCCGGCGGCAATTGCCGGTCGAGCTTGCCGAAGCGCTGGACCACGCCGACCTGATCCGCATTGATGCGGACGGTAAAGCCGAAATAGGCGACGCCGGCCAGGATCGCGAGAAGGATGATCATGAACCCCGCGGTTCCGATCCCCCCGGGCATGGCCTGCTTGAGCCGATCCTGGCTTCGTTTCAGGATTTCTTCGAGGTCTGGTGGCTGGCCTCCACCGCCGCCCACAGGACCCGAACCCCAAGGGCCGCCGCTCCCGCTCTTCCAGCCGCCCCCGTTTTGATTCCAAGGCATCGCTTTTTTCCCTTGCCTGACGGTGTTGGTTTCAAATCTCTAAAGACGAAGAAGAAAAGTTGGAAAGATGGAACCCGGATCGCTGTAAAGTTTTTGATATCCAGCGTAGCGGAACGACGAACTCAGCGGCCTGAGCTTCGCAGGCGCAGACCAATCGGCTTGCGTGCGATATGGCCGCTGGCGACCGCAACGTCAAGCAAAGCAGTTTTTCCCATCAAAGTTTTAATAAATGCCTTTCCATGCCGGTCCGAGGCGAAATCGGACGCGGTCATCGTACGCTTTAAGCCAGTCAGGGCCTCTGCGGATCGGTGCGCTCCAGAACGATGTCCGTGACTGCGAATTCGTCGCCCTCTCCAGCCGGGCGGACCTGCCGCGCGGTCTCCCGCCAACCATCGCCCTGTGGCGGGTGCCAGACGACGTCACCCTCCGGCGAGCCATGCACGCGCGTGAGGTAGATGCGTGTCGCGATCGGCATGGCCTGATCGAACAGCGTGCGCCCGCCGATGACGAAGATCTCGGCCACGCCGCGCGCGTCCGCGCAGCTGCGCGCATAATCGAGCGCCTCGTCGAGGGAGGCTGCGGGAAGAACGCCGGCGAGCCGCGGGACGCGCCCCGTATCGCTCGTGACGACGATGTTGTCACGTCCGGGAAGCGGCTTCCCGATCGCCTCGAAGGTCTTGCGGCCCATGATGAGCGGATGCCCCATCGTCAGCTTGCGGAAACGCTTCAGATCGCTCGGCAGACGCCAGGGGAGATCACCGCAACGCCCGATCACGCCGTTCTCGGCAACCGCGACGACGCAGGAAACAACAGGCGGGTCGGCCTTGTCCATTCAAACAGCCACGGGGGCCTTAATGCTGGGATGGGGATTATAGCCGATCAGAGCGATGTCTTCGAACTTAAAGTCGAAAATTGAGCGGACGTCGGGGTTGAGTTCGACGCGCGGCAGCGGGCGGGGCGTGCGGGAGAGCTGCTCATCGGCCTGCTCGATATGATTGAGGTAGAGGTGAACGTCGCCGGAAGTGTGGATGAACTCGCCGGGCCGGTAGCCCGTCGCTTGAGCCATCATCATGGTGAGCAGGGCATAAGAAGCGATGTTGAAGGGAACGCCCAGGAATATATCCGCCGAGCGCTGGTAAAGCTGGCAGGACAGGCGGCCGTCCGCCACGAAGAACTGAAACAGGCAGTGGCAGGGCGGCAGCGCCATTTTGTGGATTTCGGCGGGGTTCCAGGCCGTGACGATATGCCGGCGAGAGTCCGGATTGTCCCGCAGGCTGCGCTCCACCTGCGCGATCTGGTCGATGCTGCCGCCGTCCGGCGCGGGCCAAGAGCGCCACTGCGCGCCATAGACGGGCCCGAGATCGCCGTTCTCGTCCGCCCATTCGTCCCAGATCGTCACGCCGTTCGCCCGGAGCGCCGCGACGTTCGTGTCGCCCGACAGGAACCACAGCAGTTCGTGGATCACCGATTTGGTGTGAATGCGCTTGGTGGTGACGAGCGGGAAGCCGTCATCAAGGTTGAAACGCAATTGCCGGCCGAACAGGCTTAGCGTGCCCGTGCCCGTCCGGTCGGACTTTCTCACGCCTTGCGTCCGGACTTCCCGCAGCAGATTGAGGTAAGCTTGCATGGCGTGAACCTTAGCGCGATTCCAGACCGTGCGCGCAGCGTCGTGGCCTTAACCACAATCAATCGCCCTGCGGCTTTTTCGCCGTCCTGGGAGCCTTCGCGGCGCCGGATTCCCTGAGCTCGGTCACTTCCGCGCGCAGCACGCGAAGCTCGACGATGATGTCCTCAAGATAATCCTCCGCCTTTCTGCGCGCCGCGGCTGTGTCGATTTCGGCTTCGCGCTGCATCGATTCCACGATGATACCGATGAACAGGTTCAGGATCGCGAAACTCGTGACGATGATGAACGGCAGGAAATAGGCCAGCGCCCAGGGATGCTTTTCGAGCACGGGGTTCACGATCTCGGTGGACCATCCCTCAAGCGTCATGACCTGCAACAGCGAATAGGCCGATGCTCCAAGATTTCCGAACAGTTCCGGATGCGTCGCGCCGTAAAGCTTCGTGCCCATCACGGAAAACACATAGAAGACGAGCAGCAGGAGAAGGATCACGGCGCCCATGCCGGGGATGGCCTGCACGAGCCCGCCCACCACGCGGCGCATGGAATCGACCGCGGAAATCAGCCGGAAAATGCGGATCACCCGGAGCGCGCGCAACACGCTCAGCCCGCCCGTCGCGGGGACGAGCGCGATCGCCACCACGCTGAAGTCGAACAGGCTCCAGGGATCGCGCCAGAACGCGCGCCCGTGCGCGAAAATGCGGATGGCGATCTCCACGACGAAAATGGCCAGGATGACCTTGTCCACCGCGCGCAAGAGACCGCCGAAGCGGGCCTCGACCGTCGCGCTCGTTTCAAGTCCGAGGATGATCGCGTTGATGACGATCAGCACGGTGATGAAGCGGTCCCACGCCGGTTCCTGAACGAGCGCGCGCATCCGGCTGCGTGCGCTCTGAACCGCATTCTGCTGATCGAGGAGTGATGTCATTCTTATGTCCCGCTGGCATCGGTTCGACAGAGTTCACGACGGCACCGCAGCCTGAGCGGCGGCGCGTCATGAGATGAAAACGTCATCTAACATGTCAACACGATGAATATGCGGCGCAAACAGCAAGGCACCCGGGCCTTGCTCAGCGATCCTCGATCGGCTGAAGCGTCGCGCCCGCGGCTTCCGGCTGATCCTGCGGGGCCTCCTCGACGCGCCGGGCCGCTTTCTGCACCTCGTTGTCGAGGTCGATCTGCGAGCACAGCCCGAGCACGACCGGGTCTTGCGGCGTGAGGTTCGCGGAATTCCAGTGGCTGCGGTCGCGGATGGACTGGATCGTCGATTTGGTCGTGCCGACGAGCCGCATGATCTGTGCATCCTTCAGTTCGGGGTGATGGCGCAGCAGCCAGAGGATGGCGTTCGGCCGGTCGTGACGGCGCGACACGGGCGTGTATTTCGGCGAGCGCTTGCCCTTGACGTCCGGCAGGACGACTTTCGAGCGCGACAGTTTGAGGCGGTAGGACGGATCGGCCTGCCCGCGCGCGATTTCCTCGCGCGTCAACTGGCCCGACGAGATCGGGTCAGCGCCGCGGATGCCGTGCGCGACGTCGCCGTCCGCGATGCCCTTCACCTCTAGCACGTGCAGCCCGCAGAAATCGGCGATCTGCTCGAAGGTGAGCGCGGAGTTCTCAACCAGCCATACGGCTGTCGCCTTGGGCATGAGCGGTGTATCGGCCATGCAACAATCCTCCTCTTGTCCTGGACCGTGCCACGGCCAGGCCCATCTCCTCAGCTTGTCGGGGGACAGGAAACCTACTGCCTTCTATGTAAGCGCATCGGGGGCGGCCTGCAAAGAGGGAAGGCGTCCGCGACGCGCTTTCAGTCCAATGCCAGGACGATCTTGCCCATATGCTCGCTTGATTCCATGCGGCGATGAGCCTCCGCCGCCCGTTCGAGGGGGAAGCTGGAATCAATGACGACCTTCACGGCGCCGCGCGAGACGAGAGGGATCGCCTTCTCCTCCACCTCGCGGGCGAGCGCGGCCTTGAACGCGGCGCTGCGCGGCCGCAACGTCGAGCCGGTCAGCGTGAGGCGCTTCAGCATCAGGGGCATGAGGTTGAGTGCGGCCTTGGGGCCTTGCAGGAACGCGATCTGCACGATGCGGCCGTCCTCCGCCGCGCAGGCGATGTTGCGCTGGATGTAGTCTCCGCCGACCATGTCAAGGATGACGTCCGCGCCGCGGCCCGCCGTCACGCCTTTCACCTCCTCGACGAAATCCTGCTCTCGGTAATTGATGGCGAGGTCCGCGCCGAGGGCCACGCAGAACGCGCATTTCTCCACCGAGCCCGCCGTCGCGAACACCTGCGCCCCGAACGCCTTCGCAAGCTGGATCGCCGTCGCGCCGATGCCGCTCGATCCGCCGTGGACGAGCAGCGTTTCACCCGCTTTGAGGCCGCCGCGCTGGAACACATTGTGCCAGACCGTGAAGAACGTCTCAGGCATGCAGGCGGCCTGCTGCAAGTCGAGCCCGTGCGGAACGGGGATGCAGGAGCCTTCATCGGCGACGGCATACTCGGCATAGCCGCCCCCCGAGGTCAGCGCCATCACGCGATCGCCCACCGCGAAGCGTTGCGCCCCTTCGCCAAGCGCGGCCACCTCGCCCGCGACCTCAAGGCCCGGGATGTTGGAAGCACCGGGCGGGGCGGGGTAAAGTCCGAGCCGCTGGAGCACATCCGGCCTGTTCACGCCCGCCGCGCGCACCCGGATCAGAACCTGTCCCGCCTGCGGCTGGGGCCGCGGAAGGGTGATGGCGTGCAGGACATCGGGGCCGCCCGGCTCACGGATGGCAATCGCGATCATATCCGGACTTGCCGGCATGGCTCTCTCCCTGTTTCCTCATACACTTTTCGTTAAGCCGATGGCCTTAACTTGCAAGGGCAACTTGCTGAAGCGCTCTTACGCTTAAGCCTCCACACAACTTTTCCGAGCCGCATCTTGATGCGGCTTTTTTTTTGCCTATGCTGGGCTGGCTTGAACGGATCAAAGCTTGGATTTTAACAATTTTGCAGAAAACGGCTGGTAAGCCGGTTCAAGCTTGGTCTGAAGTATTCGCAGTTTTGCGTATTTGGCAGAGTATCATGAGCAACCGGTCCAGCGTCTACGACGGTCCCCAAACGGCCACCGCAGTCTCCTTCAGAGATAAATTCGCGATATCCCCTCAGTTCAAGGCCCTGTTCGAGGAAGGCATGAGCCTCGTCGAGCGCACGGCCAGCTACCTCGACGGGCAAGGCCGCCGGGATGCGAAGAAGCTCGCACCGCCCGCTTCGCTCGTCTACACCTCCGAGAGCATGCGGTTGACCACCCGGCTGATGCAGATTTCGTCCTGGCTCCTGCTGCGGCGCGCGGTCACGCAAGGGGAACTGACAGACGAACAGGCCCGCCATCACAAGCGGCGCGTGAAGCTTTTTCCGCAGAGCCGCGAGGGGAGCGAAGGCTTTGACGACCTGCCGAGGGCCTTGCGGGACCTGATCGACGAAAGCCACCGCCTGTATGACAGGATCTTGAGGCTCGATGCGCTGGTTGGCGAAGCCGTACCCCCGCCGCCCGCCGATGATTCGCCCGTCATCACGCAGATGCAGCGGCTCAAGCTCGCCTTTCCAGCGGCCTGATCCAGGAGGCGCCTGCGAGGAGCGAGCAGGTTATTTGAGGAAGCCGAACTTCTTGTTGAACTTGCTGACCCGGCCGCCGCGGTCCATGATCTGTTGGCTGCCGCCCGTCCACGCGGGATGCGTCCGCGGGTCGATATCGAGGTTCAGCGTCGCGCCTTCCGAGCCATAGGTCGAGTAAGTCTCGAATTTCGTACCATCAGTCATAACGACCGTGATCTTGTGGTAATCGGGGTGGATATCTCTTTTCATCTGCGGTCCTTTACCATCGCACCATCGGCGCTTGAGCATCCGTCGTTCATGCTGCTATACCCATGATAGGTTAGGACGACAAGAAAAAGCGCAAGGGGCTTTGGGGCCGTCTTCCGCGTTCTTCATCGAACCACTGTTTGAGTTCGCATCGTGAACATTCACGACCCTCAGAGAATGCGGAGCCGGGCCATAGCCGTCAGCGGGGCCGCCGCGCCGTCATTGCCTGCCGCGCCGGGCAGGCTCCAGCCGAAATCGCTGAGACCGCTCGCGGCGCTCCGCCCCTATATCCTGCGGTATCAGCGTGTCGCGCTCCTCGCGCTGATCGCGCTCATCTCCTCGGCCGCCGCGACGCTCACCCTTCCCTTCGCCGTCAAGAAAGTCATCGACCAGGGCTTCTCGGGCGAAGGCGCCGCGCTGATCGACATTTACTTCATCGGCCTGATCGCGGTCGGAGCGGTTCTGGCAGCCGCCAGCGCCACGCGCTTCTACTGCGTGTCCTGGCTCGGCGAGCGCGTGGTCGCGGATTTGCGCGCGGATGTGTTTCGCCATCTGACGACGCTGAGCCCATCGTTCTACGAGCGCACCCATTCCGGCGAGATCATGTCGCGGCTCAACGCCGATACGACGCAGATCAAGGCCGCGGTCTCGACATCCGTCAGCCAGGTGCTGCGCAACAGCGTCATGCTGATCGGCGCGGTTGTCATGATGGTCGTGACGAGCCCTAAGCTCAGCGTGCTCGTGGTGCTCGCCATCCCGCTCATCGTATTCCCGCTGGTGATCTATGGCCGCACGGTACGGCGCTTCAGCCGCATCGCGCAGGACGAGATCGCGCGCTCGTCGTCCTTCGCCAGCGAAAACCTCACGGCCTCGCGCACCATGCAGGCGTTCACCTATGAAGACGCCATCGCGGACCGCTATCAAACCGCCGTCGGGCGCGCCTTCTCGGCCGCCGTCTCGCGGACGAAGCGGCGCGCGGCGCTCACCGCCTCTGCGATCTTCCTCGTCTTCGCCAGCATCGTTGGCGTGCTGTGGCACGGCGCGCATGTGGTGATCGCCGGGGAGATGACGGGAGGCACACTCGCGCAGTTCGTTCTCTATGCCGTTTTCGCGGCCGCGGCGGTCGGCGAGCTGTCGGAAGTGTGGGGCGAGATGCAGCAGACGGCGGGCGCGGCGGAGCGCCTGACCGAGCTGATGGCCGTGCGCCCCGAGATCGTCTCCCCGCCGGATGCCCGCCCCTTCCCGTCCCATTCCAAAGGCGAGATCACGTTCGATCATGTCAGCTTCCGCTATCCGTCCAGGCCGGACTACGAAGCGCTGAAGGATGTCTCCTTCATCGTGAGGCCGGGAGAGCGCGTGGCGATCGTCGGGCCGTCCGGCTCCGGCAAGAGCACCGTTTTCAACCTGATCCTGCGCTTTTACGATCCGCAGCAGGGGCGCGTCTTCGTGGACCGCGTGCCGGTGGACAAGGCGGACCTGCGCGAGTTGCGCAGCCGCGTCGCCGTCGTGTCGCAGGATACGTTCATCTTCGCCGATACGGTGGCCGAGAACATCCGCTACGGCGCGCCGGGCGCCTCCGACGAGGACGTGCGCAAAGCAGCGCGCGCGGCGCTCGCCAATTACTTCATCGAGCAGTTGCCCGAGGGCTATGACACGCAGCTCGGCGAGCGGGGCGTGGTGCTCTCCGGCGGGCAGAAGCAGCGGATCGCGATCGCACGCGCGCTCTTGAGGAATGCGCCGATTTTGCTTCTCGACGAGGCGACGAGCGCGCTCGACCAGGAAAGCGAGAAGCTCGTGCAGACCGCGCTGGAGCGCGTGATGCAAGGCCGCACGACGCTCGTCATCGCGCACCGGCTC
>CAZNAH010000039.1:14010-20348 GCA_964570735.1 uncultured Hyphomicrobiaceae bacterium
ACCGCATCCTCGTCATCGATGACGGTGAACTCGTCGAGGAAGGCACTCACGACGCGCTGATGGCGGAAGGCGGGGTCTATTCGCGGTTGGCCGGATTGCAGCTCGAAGGCGCGTGACCCGGTTCAGAATCGCGGCTTCTCATCCCCGGGCGTCGCGAAGACGGCCAGGCTCGCCAGCGCCAGGAACGCAGCGAAGACGCAGGCCGCAGCCCCGGTATGTCCATATTCCCAGCTTTGGCGCAGGGCATCCCAGTTTTCCGGCTGAACCGTCCAGTTTCCCGTGGCCTGGTTCGCGGGATAAACGAAGCTGAAGAAGATGAGGAAATATCCGGCAAGACCCGCTGCGGCGAGCAGGGCGAGAAGCCGCCGCCCCCGTGAGACGAGCGCCGCCAGTGCGAGGCAGGCCAGCAGCGCCCCGAACGACGGAATTCCGAAAAGCGCCCAGCCCCGGTAAATCCCCTGAACAACAAAATACTCGTCCCGCCCGAGTTGCAGCTTCCAGTACATCTCGAACACGTGCGCGCCAGCAGGGATGAGCGTGATGGCAGTAAGCAGCAGGGCGATGAACAGGACTATTCTGGCGCGCATCCCTCATGTCGTGAGGGCTTGGCGCGGCAAAAAATGGCGCTCACAGCACACGAAGCCGACTCGCGAAGGCCGCGTCTGCGAGCTTCGCCCGCCGCTAAAACGACGCGACGGGGATCGGCACGCCGGCTGCGGTGAACGCATCGTGCTGGCGGCGGCGCACGTCGTCGAGATTGAAGTCCTCGATGGTCTCGTTGAAGAGGCGGTAGAAGTTCATCTCCGCGCGCAGGTGCAGGAACACGGCGCCGAGGCCGATCGCCGCCCGGTCCATGAACACGAATTCGCGCGGAACCTTCACAGGCCCTTTCTCGCGCAGGCCCTGATGCACCTGGAACGCCTCGCGCCGCCCATAGGCGCCGGGCTCCACACCGTCGGCGATAGGCCGCACGCGGTCTTCGAGCAGTGGCCCGTAGATGAAGTTCGCCCAGATATTCAAGATGTCGATCAACTCGTTCGAGAGGCCGCGAAAACCCCAGGTCTCGTAGGCGTGCACGATCAGATCGCGGTCCTTGCGGACGAGCCCGTGATAAAGGTCGATCACGCCGCCCACGAATTGCGGCTCGAAGGTGCGGATGCAGCCGTAATCCAGAAGGTTGATGCCGGCCGGCTTTCCCTCGCGCTCGAAGATCGTGTAATTGCCGAGATGCGGGTCGCCATGGATGACCGCGTAATGGCTGAACGGATACCACCACGCCCGGAAAAGCGCGCGGGCGACCGCGTTGCGATCCTCCAGAGGGTGCTCTCTGTAATCGACAAGCTTGCGCCCTTCGAGCCAGGTCATCGTCAGAAGCCGCTTCGTCGAGAGGGGCGCGATGACGTCCGGAACCGCGATCACGGCATCGTCGCGGAAAATCTGCGCGTAAAGCCGCATGTGACGCGCTTCGAGATCGTAGTCGAGTTCCTCGCGCAGCCGCGCCGACAGCTCGCCGTGGATTTCGGACGTATCGATCGCGGTGTCGATGCGCTTGTAGATGCCGAGCAGGACGCGGAGCTGGTTGAGGTCCGCCTCGACCGCCGACTGCATCTCGGGATATTGGAGCTTCACCGCAACATCGAGCCCGTCCGGCAGCTTCGCCTTGTGCACCTGTCCGAGGGAGGCAGCCGCCGCGGCCTGCTCGCCGAACTGCGCGAATTGCGCCCGCCAGTCGGGACCGAGTTCCGCCGCCATCCGCCGGCGCACGAAAGGCCAGCCCATCGGCGGCGCCTGATTCTGAAGCTGGGCGAGCTGGTTCGCATATTCGGCGGGCAGCGCGTCCGGGATGGTGGAGAGAAGCTGCGCCACTTTCATCAGCGGACCCTTCAGGCCGCCGAGCGCCGCGGTCAGCTGCGCCGCGTTCTTTTCCCGATCGAGCCCGAAGCCGAGCAGATAGCTCGCGCCCACGCGGGCCGCCACGCCGCCGACATTCGTGCCGACCTGCGCGTAGCGGGCGACACGGCGGGTGAACCGGTTCGCCTCCTCGTCGCGCAATGCAGGCGACGGGGCAGCCGGCGCGCGAGCCGGGGGCGGCGCGGGTACGTCCTGGGATCCGTCAGCCATCAGGCTTCCACCGCCTCCAGCTCGTCGATCAGGTCCTCGATCACCTTTAAACCCATCGACCAGAATTTTGGATCAGCGGCATCGAGACCGAACGGGGCGAGAAGCTCCTTGTGGTGTTTCGTGCCCCCTGCCCGCAGCATGTCGAGATAGCGCTGCTCGAAGCCCTCGGGCGCGCGCTCATAAGCCGCGTAGAGCGAGTTCACGAGGCAGTCGCCGAACGCATAGGCGTAGACATAGAACGGCGAGTGGATGAAGTGCGGGATGTAGCACCAGAAGCTATCATAGCCTTCGTTGAGCGTGATCGACGGGCCGAGGCTTTCGCCTTGCACGCCGAGCCAGATCTGCCCGAGCCATTCCGAGGTCAACTCGCCCTGCCGCCGCTCGGTGTGGACGCGCCGCTCGAACTCGTAGAACGCGATCTGCCGCACGACGGTGTTGATCTTGTCCTCGACCTTCTGGGCGAGCAGCGCTTTCTTCTCCTTGGGGCTCTGCGTCTGCGCGAGCAGCGCCTTGAAGGTGAGCATTTCGCCGAAAACGCTCGCGGTCTCGGCGAGCGTCAGCGGGGTGTAGGCCATCAGCGCGCCCTGCGCATTCGCGAGCACCTGATGCACGCCGTGCCCCAACTCGTGGGCCAGCGTCATCACGTCGCGCGGTTTACCCATGTAGTTCATCATGATGTAGGGGTGTGCGCTCGGCACCGTGGGATGAGAGAACGCGCCCGGCGATTTCCCGTCGCGCACGGGCGCGTCGATCCAGCGCTTCGCGAAGAAGCCGTCCGCGATCTCGGCCATGCGTGGCGAGAACCGGTCATAGGCTTCGATCACCGTTTTGCGCGCGCTGTCCCAGCCGATCACCGCTTCCGGCTCCTCGGTGATCGGCGCGTTGCGATCCCAGAAATTCAGCTTGTCCGTGCCGAGCCAGCGGGCCTTGAGCGCATAATATCGATGCGAGAGACGCGGATAGCCTTCCCGCACGGCCTGCACGAGCGCATCGACAACCTCCGGCTCGACCCGGTTCGCGAGGTGGCGGGAGGACGCAACATCGGGAAAGCCGCGCCAGCGGTCGGAGATTTCCTTGTCCTTTGCGAGCGTATTCGTGATGAGGGTGAACAGCCGCACATTCTGCCCGAACACCTTGGCGAGCGCTTCGCCGCCCGCACGCCGGCGCGCGGGGTTCGGATCGGTCATCAGGTTGAGCGTGGGCTCCAGCGTGAGCTGCTCGCCGTCCACCTCAAAGCGCAGCGCCGTCAGCGTCTCGTTGAACAGCCGGCTCCATGCGCCGCGCCCGGTAACGCTCTTCTCATGAAACAGCTTCTCGATGTCGTCGGCGAGCTGATAGGGCCGGTCCTTGCGCAGGTCTTCGAGCCACGGGCGGTATTTCGCCAGATTCGGATCGGCGAGCGCCGCCTCCATCACGCCATCGTCGATGCGGTTCAGTTCGAGCGTGAAGAACAGGAGCCTCGAACTGATGTCCGTCAGCTTGTCCTGCGTGTCGCCGAACAGTTTCGCGCGGGCCGGGTCCGCGGTGTTTGTCGTGTAGTTGAGGTAGGCGAAGGAGCCGAGACGCCCGAGCAGGTCCTGCAAGGTCTCATACTGCGCGATGGCCTTCGCGAGGCCCGCCCCGCCGTCCTGCGCCATCTCGGCCAGCCTGCCCGCATAGGCGGTGTTGAACTCCGTCGCCAGCGCCTCGCCCCGCGCAAGATCGGAGGTGAAGGCTTCATCCTGCGCCGAAGGGTATAGGTCCGACAGGTCCCATGACGGCATGTCATCCCCGCCCACGGGCTGCGCTCCCAGAAACCCCGCGCCCGCTTCCAGACCGAAGACAGCCGTCAGCCCCTTGGTGTTCATGTTTCTCATCCTCGTATCCTGAAAGCGTAAGGCAGGCGCCTCACCGCATGTGGGAGATCGGCGGTTGCCGGTCAACTCCGGCCGGTTCCGCAACTGCGTCGAGCCAAAATATGATCCTGCAATTTGTCACAAAATCAGCGGCACGCCGCAAACCTCCGCAAGCCTTGCGCGGAGGTTTCGCTTTCCGTTTGCCCGGCCTGCGTCCAAATGGAACTACGGACCAGTTCGTTCACAGCTTTCGGGCCTGATGATGGAATGGATATTCGCCGGATCGAGCGAGGCGTTGCGGCGGCTCATAGAGCGGTGCGAAGCGGCCGCCCAGTCCGGCTTGCCCGTTCTCGTCGAGGGCGAGCCGGGTACGCTGCACGAAGCGGTGGTGCATCGCGTGCACCACCTCAGCGCCGACGCGGCGATCCCGCTGCGGGACGGTCGCGCCGGCGACCTCGGCGCCGCGTTGCGGCACGCCAAGGGATTTATCTACATCGCCGAGATCGCCGACCTGGAGCAGGACACCCAGCGCCACCTCGCGGAGGCTTTGCGCGCGCGGCTGTCGGGCGCGGCCGGACCCTCCGTCATCGCCGCAACGTCACGCGACCTCGTCGAGGAAACGCGGCGCGGCCGTTTCTTGCAAGACCTCTTTCTGTGTCTGTCCGTCATGCCCGTCCGCATCCCACCCTTGAGGGAACGCGCGCCTGAGGACCTCCCTGCGCTCGCCGCGGCGCTGCTGCCGCGGATCATGGGCGATGGCATCCCGCCCGCGCTGGGGGAAAACGCCATGGCCCTGATGCAAAGCTATGCGTGGCCCGGAAACTATGAAGAGCTTCGGCAATGCCTGTCGAGAAGCCTTGCCCAGGCCCGCCACGGCGTCATAGAAGCCGTGCATCTGCCTGCCGAGGTCCGCGCCTGCGCGCGCGCCGCCGAAAGCGCACACAGACCGGCGCGCAGCAACATCGCGGCCTCCGTTGCACGTCTGCCGCGCTTGCCCTCGATCCCCGCGGTCGATCATGCCGGACGCGTCCGCCCGCTCGATGAGGTCGAAGCCGACCTCATCCGCATCGCGATGGCGCATTACAAGGGTCAGATGTCCGAAGTCGCGCGGCAACTCGGCATCGGACGCTCCACGCTTTACCGCAAGGTGAGGATGCTTGGGCTGCGCATTGAGGCATTCTAGCCACAGCGTCTTGGGCTTGGCCCTTTTCAAAATGGCTGGAATGAGGCACTTTATGCCTCGCGGTTGGTTACCAATCCGAAAGATTATCACGATTGCCCCTGGATCGTTGAGAGAGGGATCTTGCTCATGCGCGTTTGGCTGGCTGCGCTCTGTTTTTCTACCGCATCTCTGGTGCCGGCTGTCGCCGTAGAGCCTGAAGCTCCCGAAACGCTTATAGAACAACGCGATGCGGTCCGTTTTCTGATCCTCGACATTGCCCGCAAGCAGGCCGCCGCCAAGAATCCCGCACGCCTCAAGGCGCGGTCCGAAGCCCTGCTCGCCTTTTACGAAGCCCGCAACGGCGAGACGCTGTGGGTCGAAAACGGGGCCTTCACCGCTAAGCGCGAGGAGGTGGCGTCGGTCTTCTCCCGCGCCGAGGAATTCGGGTTGAACGGGGAGGACTATCAGATCCCCTCCGCGATCCGGCTGGACGGGGCCGAATTTCCGGCCGAGCGGATCGCCCGTGCGGAAATCGAGATGAGCAGCGCGGTGCTGACCTATGCGTACCACGCGCAGGCTGGCCGCTTCGTGCCGCAGGACGTGACCCCGAATTTCGATCCCAGCCCCGATCTGCCGAGCGCCGACGCGGTCCTCGCACCCGTCGCCCAGGGCACGGACATCGCGCAGCATCTGGAAAGCTTCCACCCGCAGACCGAGCAGTTCCGTGCCCTGCGTGCGGAACTTGCGAAGGTCTTGCGCGGCAAAACCGCCGAGGCGGCGGTCAGCGTTCCCCCGCGCGGCCCGACCATCAACCCGGGCGACAGCCACCCTGACGTAGAGGCGATCCGCGCAAGGCTCGGCGCGCCGCGTCCCGCAGGCGGCGAAAGCTCGGATTTCTACGATCCGGTGCTCGTCGACGCGGTGAAGGCTTTCCAGAGCCGCAGCAAGCTCGCCGATGACGGCATCGTCGGCCCGTCGACACGCGCCGCGTTTTACGTTCCCCCGCCGCCGGGCAAGGACATCCTCGTCGCCAACATGGAGCGCTGGCGCTGGCTGCCGCGCTCGCTCGGGGACACCTATGTCCGCGTGAACATCCCGGAATACATCGTCCGCGTGATCCAGGACGACCGCGCGATCTTCGAGGAGCGGATCGTCGTCGGCAAGCCGCAGAACCAGACGCCGATTTTCTCGGACGAGATGGAAACCGTCGTGTTCAATCC
>CAZNAH010000040.1:0-4314 GCA_964570735.1 uncultured Hyphomicrobiaceae bacterium
TTGTTGAACCGGACTGGGCACTGGGCGGGCAATCGTCCAAAAGAGGTCATGCACTTGGGGCGGACGGTAAAACGAAGCAGTGTAAAGTTCAAGATAGAGTTATTTGGAACTGTTCTAAGACAAACGCGAGTCGTGTCGTGATCTTTAGAATGGCTCAAGTGGCGAGACATCTCGGCACTTCGGCGGTTCAGTTGCGAAGTTCCGCCGCGATATATTTGGCGAGATTGACGGCGGGTTCCTGCACGCCCTTCGGTCTCTGCTGAAGCACGAGTTCGACCGGAGCGAGCGGAGGAAACCCGTCCCGCTGGGTGAGGCGGCGAAATTCCCCCGTCGCGGCGCAACGCGGGAACACCGAGACGGCCAGTCCCGCCAGGACGGCGGCGGTCAGCCCGGCCACGCTCTCGCTGATGGAGACGATCGACCACGACACGCCTGCGGCCGTCAGCGATTCCATGGCTTTCTGCCGCACGACGCTTCCCGGCGGGAGCAGAGCAAGCGGCAAGATGCGGCCGTTCTCGGGCGTGGCATCCGGCGAGGCGACCCAGACGAGCGGCTCCTGCCTCACGACATGGGGCTCGACGAAATGGGGCTGCGCGGTCAGAAGGGCGATGTCGATGTCATCGCGCAGCAGCGCCTCGTGCAGGTGGACGCTCCGCATGCAACGCAGCTCGATCTCCACATCGGGATGAGCGCGCGCGAACCGGCCCAGGATCTGCGGCAGGAGATGCGCCGCGTAAAGGTCGGGCGTCCCGAGCGTGACATGACCGGCGAGGCTCGGCGTGGAGAAGCGGCTGCGCGCTTCCTCGTTCAGGTTGATCAGCTTGCGCGCATAGGCGAGCAGCAACTCGCCGTCTTTTGTCAGCGAGCGCTTGTTGTCCGCGAACAGCGTTCGGCCGAGCGCCGTTTCCAGCCGTTTGATCTGATGGGTTATGGCGGGCTGGCTGCGCCCCACGCGCTTACCCGCCGAGGTGAGACTGCCGGTATCGACGACAGCAACGAATGTCTTGAGCAGCGAGATATCGAGATCGGGGATCACGCCATAAACAATCTGAATGAGCCACGCTTCAGAATAAATTTCACTAAGAGCGCCGTAAAGCTATAATGTGAAAAAAGCAGGACATTCGCGCAGTCAAAGCAGCGAAGCTCATGGGAGTACGCCACTTGATCCCCACCATGCGAGGCCAGTCTTAACGCTGGCATTACCGAGACGTGCGGGCTATGACCGCACTTGTTGCAGTTCGAAATCGCAGTCCATTGAACGCTGCGGTGGAACTGAGGCTCAACCACAACGGCTGGCAGTAGATTTGCGCTGCCGAACCGCCTCATCCTGTGTGAGGAGGGTCTTAGCGAACTAGAAGAGCGTTGCAGTTCAGGGTGCTCTTTGACAGCATAGCCCGCGGTTGACTGGGCTCATCTCAGTCCGAACCGCGTAAAGCCCACGGCGTCGATAAAGGAGGCCATAGAATGTTTCGTCGTATGCGATCCTATTTGGCAATGGGAACGGTGCTGCTCGCCGCAGCGATCGGCGCGAACGCGCCCGCCATTGCGCAGGATAAGTTCCCCTCCCGGCCTATCGAACTGATCGTGCCGTTCGGTCCCGGCGGCGGCGCCGACCAGCTCGCCCGCCTCACCGGCAAGCTGCTTGAGCCCATCGTCGGCCAGGGCATCCCCGTCGTCAACGTGCCGGGCGCCACAGGCGCCACGGGCATGGCGAAGCTGGTTGCGGCCCCTGCCGACGGCTACTCGATGGCAGTGTATATCGCCGATACGCACGCCCTGCTGACCGGCGAGAACCCGCGCTGGAAGGTGGAGGATCTCACCCCGATCGCGGTCATGATCCAGGCGCCTTCCTTCATTTTCGTGCCGAAGGACAGCCCCTATAAAACCTGGGCGGATTTTGAAAAAGCCGCCAAGGAAAATCCCGGCAAGCTGAAAATCGCCACCGTCGGCTTCGGCAGCGTGGACGATTTCACCGTGAAGCACCTTGAGGCCAAAGGCGGTATCAAGGTCGTCCAGGTGCCCTTCTCCAAGCCCAGCGAGCGCTATGTCTCGATCCTCGGCGGCCATGCGGACGCGCTTTACGAGCAGGCGGGCGACGTATCGCAGTTCCTGAAGAGCGGCGAGATGCGCCCCATCCTCATGTTCGGCGACAAGCGCATGGATGCCTTCAAGGACGTGCCGGCTTCCGGCGAACTGGGCTACACCGTGTCGCTGCCCCAGTTCCGCTCGATCGTGGTTCGCGCCGGTACGCCCGACGCTATCGTGAAGACCCTCTCCGACGCCCTTACGAAGATCGCCGCGACAGACGAGTACAAGAAGTTCCTCGCCGACAGCTATGCTGATCCGGACAGCTTCATGCCGGCCGACAAGAGCGCGGACTTCCTGAAGAAGCAGCTCGACGACATGAAGAAGGCCAGCGCCGGCAGCTAACAGACCGGGCATCCCAGCCAGTCACTGCGTAAGGGGACAGTTATGCTTTCGCAACGGATCGTCATGGCGCTCCCCTATGCGGTGATGCTTGCTTTGGCGGCGTGGTTCTACCACCTCGCCGGAGCCATCGAATACACCCAGCGCGGGGCCAATCTCGGCCCCGACTTCTGGCCCCGCCTCGCTCTGTCGCTGATGATGATCATCTGCCTCGTGCAGATCGCGCGCCTGTTGCTGGCCGGCCGCGTCGATGAACGCCCCAGCATCGGTGACAGCCTGGGCGAAGAAGGAGACGATGCGCCGCGCTCGGATGCCTTGCTGGCTGCCGGCGCCATCCTCACCGTTGCTTACGGGCTGCTCGTCACGGTCACGGGCTTCCTCATCACGACATTCGCCTTCATGGTTCTTTTTATGTATGCGGGCACCTTCCGCCGGCACCGGACCATCTGGCTTTCGAGCGCCATCGGCGTTCTGCTCCTGCTCTTCGCCTTCCAGAAAGTGGTCTATGTCTCGCTGCCCCGCGGCATCCCGCCTTTCGACGCGGTCAGCGACTGGCTTCTCGCCCTGATCTGACCTCGCGGAGCCTTCCCCAGTTCGTCGGAGTACACGCCTTGGACACACTCGCACAGCTCGGCAACGGCCTTCTCATCTGCCTGCAACCGTTCAATCTGCTGATGCTGTTCGTGGGCATCGTGTTCGGGCTTCTCGTGGGCGTGCTGCCGGGCCTGACCCTCGTGATGGGCGTCGTCCTGTTTCTGCCGTTCACCTATCAGATGGACGTCACGCCCGCGGTTATCCTGCTCGCCGCGATGTATGTCTCGGGAACCTATGGCGGCGCATTCACCTCCATCCTGTTCCGCATCCCCGGCGAGCCGATCCACGTGCCGCTTCTGTGGGACGGCTATGCCATGGCCCGCAACGGCCAGCCCTCCAAGGCGCTCGGCTGGACGCTGCTCGCGGCGCTCTTCGGCGGGCTTCTGTCTTCCGTCATCATGGTGATGCTGACCGAGCCCGTGGCGAAATTCGCGCTCAGCTTCTCGTCGCCGGAATATTTCGCGGTCATCGTGTTCGGCCTCGCATCGGTCGTCTCGCTGGCGCGCGGCTCGCTGGCGAACGCCCTGATCAGCCTCTGCCTCGGCCTCGTCATCGCAACCGTCGGCACGGATACGACTTACGGCGCGAGCCGCTTCACCTTCGATCTGCCCATTCTCGCCGACGGCATCGAGTTCCTCGTGGTGATGGTGGGGGCCTATGGCGTGGCCGAAGTCCTCTCCCGCTTCGAGCGCGGTTTCGCTGGCGCACCTGTCGCCGCGACCGCGACCGCGAAGACCGAGCTTCCTTCCTTCCGCGAGATCAGCCGCATCAAGGGTATGCTGCTGAGAAGCTCAATCCTCGGCAACGTCATCGGCATCGTGCCGGGCGCAGGGGCCACCATCGCATCCTTCGTCAGCTATGGCGTCGAAGGCCAGATCGGCAAGCGGCGCGCGGAGCTTGGCAGCGGCATCCCCGAAGGCATCGTCGCGCCGCAGAGCGCAGCCACCGCCTCCGTCGGCGGGGCGATGGTCCCGCTGCTCGCGATCGGCATCCCTGGGAGCGGCGCGACCGCCGTCATCCTGGGCGCCTTCATGCTGCACGGCATCCAGCCCGGCCCGCAGGTTCTGCTCACCTCGGGCGATATGATCTACGCGATCTTCGCCTCCATCATCCTCGGCATCATCGTGATGTCGGTGCTGGGCTATTTCGCCATCCGCCCGCTCGTCGCGATCCTTGATTTCCCCGAAGCGGTGGTCTCGGCCTTCGTCATGGTGTTTTGCTTTATCGGCGCGCTGTCGATCCGCAGCAACGTGACAGATCTCTGGCTCATGATTGCGTTCGGCGGCCTCGGCT
>CAZNAH010000040.1:4332-4542 GCA_964570735.1 uncultured Hyphomicrobiaceae bacterium
ATGGTGCTGGGGGTTATTCTCGGCCCGCTTGCGGAGGAATCCTTCCTCAACACGATGATCAGCTACGGCAACGACTGGACGGTGTTCTTCACCCGGCCCATCGCGGGCACGCTGATGGCGCTCACGCTGCTCGCTCTGCTTCTGCCGATGCTGGGCGCACTGCGCCTCCAGATGCGCCCGCCCAAGCTTGCCGAGAAACGCGGCGCGTGA
>CAZNAH010000040.1:4600-18718 GCA_964570735.1 uncultured Hyphomicrobiaceae bacterium
AGCCTGAGTCTGACTTAATCTGAGGCAACGAGACTTCGCCGCGATGGCCCGCCGGAACCCGCCTCAGCGGACGCCGGGCCCGGCACGCACAACATCAAGGGAGCGCCCATGACAAGCCCAGCCGCCCTCGCGCCCGTGCCGCACGCCGCCGCGACCGTCGCCGACCTCATCCGCCGGGCGCGGGCCGCTCAGTCGCAGTTCGGAACCGCGACGCAGGAGCGCGCCGACGCCGCGGTGCGTGCGCTGGCCTGGTCGATCTACAATCCGGCCCATGCGCGGGAGCTTGCGACGCTCGCCGTCGAGGATACCGGCCTCGGCAACATCCCCGACAAGATCACCAAGAAGCAGCGCAAGACCTTCGGCACGCTGCGCGATCTCCTGCGCGCGAAATCGGTCGGCATCATCGAGGAAGACCCCGCCAAGGGCATCGTGAAATATGCAAAGCCGATGGGCGTCATCGCGGCCGTGACACCGTCCACCAATCCTGGCGCGACCCCCGTCAACAAGGCGATGATGGCGCTCAAGGGCCGCAACGCCATCGTCATCGCGCCCTCGCCGCTCGGCTACAAGACCACCGCCCGCACGGTCGAGTTCATGCGCGCCGAGCTTGAGGCCATCGGCCTGCCGGCCGATCTCGTGCAGATGCTGCCGCAGCCGATCACCAAGGAGCTGACCGAAGAGCTGATGCGCGCGGCCGATCTCGTGGTCGTCACGGGCAGCCAGGACAATGTGCGCCGCGCCTATTCGAGCGGCACGCCGGCTATCGGCGTCGGCGTCGGCAACGTCCCCGTCATGATCGATGAAAGCGCGGATCTCGCCGATGCGGCGCAAAAGATCTGCGCGTCCAAGATCTTCGATAACTCGACCTCCTGCTCGTCCGAGAACTCCGTCGTGATCGTCGATGCGGTCTATGACGCGGCGATCGCGGCGCTGAAGGCCGCCGGCGGCTACCTCTGCACCCCGGCCGAGAAGGACACCGTCCAGCGCACCCTCTGGCAGAGCGGCAAGCTCAACCGCAACCTGATCGCGAAGGCCGCGCCCATCCTCGCCGAGGCTTTCGGGCTGCCCGGCGAGGCGCGCGAAGCAAAGTTCTTCATGGTCGAGGAGACGGGCGTCGGCCGCGACTATCCGCTTTCGGGCGAAAAGCTTTCGCTGGTGCTGACCATCTACCGCGTGCGTGATTTCCAGGCCGCGAAGGCGAAGCTCGCCGAAATCCTCGACCACCAGGGCCGGGGCCACTCGGTCGGCATCCACACCAATGAGATGGACCGGGCGCGCGAGCTTGCGGAAGATCTCGATGTGGTGCGCGTTCTTGTCAACTTCGCTCACACCTTCGGCAATGGCGGAGGCTTCGACAGCGGGCTGGGCTTCACGCTGAGCATGGGCTGCGGCTCCTGGCAGAAGAACAGCATCTCGGAAAATCTGAGCTACCGGCACTTCATCAACATCACGCACCTCGTCACGCGGATCCCCGAGGACAGGCCATCGGAAGAAGAGCTGTTCGGTCCGCACTGGCGGCTGATCGGCCACAAGGGAGCGGGCCAATGAACTTTCTGGAACACGTCGCCAAGGCCCATGTGCTGACGCGATACGCCGTGCCGGTGCCGCCCTCCGCGCTGTGCGTCTCCCCAGCCGAGGCGGCGGCAGCCTACGTAGACGTCGGCCCCTGCGTCGTGAAAGCGCAGGTGCCCACAGGCAAGCGCGGCAAGGCGGGCGGCATCAGGAAAGCGGACAGCGCCGCCGAGGCGGAGGCCGCCGCGGCCGCCATTATGGGCATGACCATCGACGGCCACGCGGTCGAAAGCGTGCTGCTGGAGCGCCGCGCGGATATCGCGCGTGAGCTGTATGCCGCCGTGATGACGGACTTCTCCGCCGCGCAGCCTCTTATCCTGTTCTCGGCGGAAGGCGGCATGGACATCGAGGAGGCGGCCGCCACGCGCCCGGACGCGCTGCGCCGCCTGCATGTGCCCCTCTCCAAAACGCTCGCCCGCGCCGACATCGAGGATATGCTGGCGGGGCTAGACCTCGGCGATGCGCAGCCCGCCGTCGCCGACGTGCTGATGAAGCTCCACCGCGCCTATCGCGAGACCGACGCCGAACTCATCGAAATCAACCCGCTGGCTGTGCTCAGGGACGGCTCTGTGGTCGCGCTCGACTGCAAGCTGACGCTTGATGATTCCTCCGCCGAACGCCAGCCGGACCTTGCGGCGCTGGCCGCGCCGGAACGCATGACGGAGATCGAGCGGCGCGCGCGCGACGCGGGGCTGAAATTCATCGAACTCGACGGCAGCGTCGGCGTGCTCGCCAACGGCGCGGGCCTGACCATGACGACCATGGATGTCATCGCCCATGCGGGCGGGCGCCCGGCCAACTTCCTCGAAATCGGCGGCGAAGCCTATACTAAGGCGGAGACGGCGCTCGCGCTCGTGCTGTCCCATCCTAACGTGAAAAGCCTGATCGTCAATTTCTGCGGGGCCTTCGCACGGACAGACGTCATGGCCGATGGCGTGACAGCGGCGTGGCAGAAGCTCAAGCCAGGCATTCCGGTCTTCTTCTCCATCCACGGAACGGGCGAGGAGGAGGCCGTCGCCATCGTCCGCGAACGGCTCGGCATCGAGCCTTACGACCTCATGGAGGACGCCGTGAAAGCCGCAGTCGAGGCCGCACAATGATTTACCGCAAAGGGCAGCGTGTCCTCGTTCAGGGCATCACCGGCAAGCAGGGCACGTTCTGGACGGAGAAGATGGCGTCCTGCGGCACCACCATCATCGGCGGCGTCAATCCCAAGCGCGCGGGCGAGGTTCATGCCGGCGTGCCGGTCTTCGCCTCCGCACGCGAGGCGATGGACAAGGCTCCCTACGATATCGCCGTGATGTTCATCCCGCCCGCCATGGCGAAAGACGCCGCGCTCGACGCGATCGGGGCCGGCGTCGCCACGCTGGTGGTTCTGACGGAGCACATCCCGGCGCATGACGTGCTGGCCATCCGCGAGGCGGCGGCGGCTTCGGGCACGCGCATCGTTGGCCCGAACACGGCGGGGCTGGTGACCCCCGGCGCGGGTTTCGTGGGCATCATGCCCGGGCACAACCCGAACATCTTCCAGCCCGGCCGAGTGGGCGTCATCTCCCGCAGCGGCAGCCTCGGCACGCTGATCTGCCTGAACCTCACGCGCGCCGGCCTCGGCCAGTCCGCCTTTCTCGGCATCGGCGGCGACCCGATGATCGGGACGACGACGCGCGATGCGCTCGAAGCGCTCGATGCGGACCCCGGCACGGATGCGGTCGTCATGGTCGGCGAGATCGGCGGCGCCATGGAGGAAGCCGCGGCCGACTTCGCGCGCGGGATGACGAAGCCGGTCGTCGCGTTCATCGCGGGCCGCGTCTCTCCGCCGGGCAAGAAGATGGGCCACGCAGGCGCGATCGTGACCGGCTCGGCGGGCAGCTACGCCGGGAAACGGGCAGCGCTCGAAGCCGCGGGCGTGGCGGTGGCGGATACCCCGTCGCAAGTGCCGTCCCTCGTCGCATCCCGTCTCGGCGCTTTGGGGTAACGCCGCGTTATCCTCATTCACGATCTTGTAAATTAGATTTGAAATGCACGCTCCGAACGTCTAAAGCTTGGCTCCTCAGCGTGAGCCGAGCCGGAGTCGTTTGGGTATGTGGACGCTAACATCGCGGATGCCTCCGCCGTCCGTCCGAACCGTCTCATCAGCGCCTCACTTTAGCCAAATTACGTTATTCTTTATAGGGGCAGAGACGAGGAAAGTATTATGAACCGCCTGAGTAAAGTTCTTCTCGGCGCATTACTTGCGCTGACTGCGATAGTCTTGTGCGCTCCGCTGGATAACGTTTCAGCGCAGCAGACGCAATTCTCCGCTTACCAGGACCGTAAACGCGAGGCGAACGAAAACGTCGTCACGATTATTGCTTCCGGCACGGTCAGCCCGTACACGATCTTCGCGGAAGACATGCAGAACGTGCTCGATCAGCCGAACACGCCGGGCGGCCTCAGGGTGCTCCCCATCCTGGGACGCGGCGGCGGCCACAATGCACTCGACGTTCTCCTGCTGAAGGGCGTCGATATGGGCATCATGGAGCAGGGCGACCTCGACGTGGCGCGCAAGAAAGACCCTGCCGTCTTCGCCAATGTCGAGAACCGGCTGCACTACATCACGAAGCTCGCCAATTCCGAGTTTCAGATCATTGCGCAGAAGGAATTCAAGACTCTGCGCGATCTTGAAGGCAAGAAAGTCAATTTCTTCAAGAAGGGCAGTTCGACGCAGATCGTTTGCGACCGTATTTTCAGTACTCTCGGCATCAAGGTCGAGCCTGTCTATCTCGATCAGGCCGAGGCGAACGAAAAGCTGAAAACGGGGGAGATCGCAGCGGCCGCACGGTTTGCCGGTGCTCCGCACAACGCCTTCACAGGCTTCAAGGCGAATGACGGCCTGCACTTCCTGCCCGTCGACGCGGAAACCGTCGGCGCGGAGGGTTTCGGCAAGCTTCTTGAGCACTATTCCCCCGCCCTTCTCAAGAATGAACATTTCCCGGAGTTGATCCCGGCTGAAAAGCCCGTGTCCACTGTGACAGGCGGTATGCTCCTTGTGGCCTATAATTGGCCGCCGAACACGGAGCGCTACAATCGCGTCGCCAACTTCGTGAATGTCTTCTTCTCAAACATCGAGAAGTTCAACAGCCCGGCGCGCCATCCCAAGTGGAAGGAAATCAATCTGGCGAGCGAAGTGCCGGGCTGGACCCGCTTCAAGCCCGCGCAGGACTGGCTCGATCAGCGCAAGACCGCTGAAAAGAATGCCACGTCGGAAGTCCGCGTCGCCTTTGACGAATTCCTGAGGACGCAAGGTGGCGGGACCGCCATTTCCGCGGAGCAGCGCGAATTACTCTTCTCCCAGTTCATGCGCTGGTGGAACACGCAAAAGACATCACAACGCTGAGGGGCTCTGCGGGGGCAGTGGGCAGCATAGTCGGGAGCCGGGTTCCAATTCGGCTCGTTCTTTACCCAGGGTCAATCCATCGATTTTAGGATTGCACGGCGTGCCCAAAACCAAGTCGAGAGCGAGATGGCCGATGTCCTCACTGCAAATCTATAAGGAATGGCGCGGTCTCAGTGCGCTGAGCCTTCCCCTGAACTCGCATCGCGCGTCGTGGACTTTTCGGATCCTCTGTTCCGGCGCCGTCTGGCTGGCCCTTTCCGGAACGGCTGAAGCCCCCTGGGCCGGGCCGCTGTCCCCGGCATTTTCGGCTTTCAAGGACACGGGCGCAGCCCATGGCAATCGTGCCATCCCGGTTCAGGCCGACGCGGCCGATTTCCAGGTGACCAACGTCTCCGGCCCCGCTGGAAAGCCGATCCCGCTCCCCATCAAGATCAGCGGGCTCAACGACAAGAATGCGGGCCAGCTTTTCCTGTTCACCGGGGTTCCGGAGGGCGTGAAACTCAATCCCGGAGGATATTTCGGCGACTTCTGGGCCGTGACCTCCAAGGATCTCGCCGGGTTGACGCTGACTGCGCCGGACAATTTCTCCGGCGTGTTCCAGATGAAGATCACGCGCACGCGCAGCCCGTCCATCTCCGCGCGCTCTGCGACGGTGACCGTGACGATCGGCGATGCCGGCACGGCGCAGGCCGCCGCTGCGCCGGTGACGCCGGCCCCCGCCGCCGATCCGAACCCGAACGAGCAGATGCTGCTGACCCGCGCCACGGAGCTTTTCAAGAAGGGCGATGTCTCGGGCGCACGGGTGATCTTCGAGTATCTCGCCCTCAAGGGCAGCCCGCGCGCGGCTGTCGCGATGGGCGAGACCTACGACCCGCTCATCCTCGAAAAGCTCTTCATCCAAGGGCTTGAATCGAACGCCGCCAAGGCTCAGGAATGGTATCAGAAGGCCGAGAGCCTGGGGAGCGGTGAGGCGCGCACGCGTCTCAATGCGCTGGCCACCCGTTAGCGGCCGCAAGATCAGGGCTGAAAGATCACTTCAGTAGCACTCTGAAGCGGCTAATCTTGCCACTATCTCAATTCTAGACCATGTCGGCATGCAAAAGCGCGCGGTCCTGAAGCGGAACGTCGCGCCTTTCTGCTCGACAGCAGGCATGCCACTGTCCTATGAGCGAGTCGACGGCGGAACGCCAAGCCAAAGCTCAAATAGACAGCGCGCGCAAGACTTGAGCGGTGCCCGTTGAATATCAAAAACTCAAGATTTAGCTTGCGATGTTGCATAATTTCCACATTTGGAAATCATAAATCTACGTTCATGTGAATTAAAATGCATGAATCACGCGATCTCGGCTAGCAAGTTCTCCTGCGATACGGGGGAAATTGAAACGCTTCAGAGAATAAAGCTCGAGCACAGCTTTTTTGTTTGAGGCGGGAGGCGAGATAACATGACGATAACCCACAATATCTTATTGTCCTCGGTGGCGTCTCTTGTTTTGCTTGCTGGGATGGAGCGCGCCGAAGCCGCTGATTTAGGCGGCGATTGCTGCGCCGACCTCGAAGAGCGCGTCGCCGAGCTGGAGGCGACAACCGCGCGGAAGGGCAACCGCAAGGTTTCGCTCACCATTTCCGGCTGGGTCGCTCGCGAGCTTTATGTCTGGGACGACGGCGACCTGAGCGACGCCTACATCGTGGATCCGAGCACCACGCTGGCGACGCACTTCAAGTTTTCCGGCGAGGGCCAGATCAAACCCGGCTGGAAGGCAGGGTTCGTCCTCCATATCGAAACGCCCAATCCCGGCTCCATCTTCGTGGATCAGTTCAACGACGAAGGGTCGGCCACGGGCGCGGAAAACGAGCAGCTCAACACGCTTGAGGCGAAGTGGTTCATCGAAAGCGAGCGTTTGGGCCGCATCAGCCTCGGCCGGTTGTCACAAGCCTCGGACAACACTGCCATTCTGGCGGATTTTTCGGGAACGCTCGTGCAGTCGAACTGGGTGCTGTTCGATGGCGCGAGCTTCTTCCTGCGTCCGGAAAGCTCAGGTTTTGTGGGCCGCGCCGGGCTTGAGACCGCCGACGGCTTCAACGGCAACCGCTGGGGCACGGCGCTCGGCTTCTGCGGCACGACGGGTCTCGGCATCGGCGCGGACTGCAACGGCCTGCCGCGAGACGCCGTGCGATACGATTCGCCGTCGTTCGGCGGCGCCGTCGTCTCCGCGTCCTGGGGCGAGAACGACTTCTGGGATGTCGCGATCAACTATCAGGCGGAGTGGAACTCCATCAAGTTCAAGGCGGCCGCGGCTTACAACTGGTGGGGGGATAACAAAGTCCCCGGAGAGCTTCTCGATCCGCTCGCAAGGTTCAACCAGGAGGCCGACGGCTCGTATTTGCAGATCGGCGCGATGGTTATGCATACGCCGTCCGGCCTGTTCCTCTACGGGGCCTATGGGACCGAGGACGTGGATGACCGCTTCATCAACGTGAACGCCGCCTATGATTTCCAGGAGGTGGATGACGGAGATCACTGGTTCGTCAAGGCCGGCATCCGCAAGACCTGGCTGTCCTACGGTCCCACGGTGTTTTACGGCGCTTATGCCCAGTACAACGACATGTATGGGGGATTCGATTGCGATTTCACTCTGGCGACAACGGCCATCGGGCAGGGCTGCGCAACGCCTGGCGGCATTACGATCACCGGCTCCGAACTGAGCCGCTGGGATTTCGGTGTGGTGCAGGAGTTCGACTCGGCTGCCCTCCAGGTTTACGCAAAATGGCTGCGCCTGGAAGGGGAGATCGACTTCGAAGTGAACGGTTATTACGAAGCAAATGACGGCCCGTATAAAAAGGGCTTCCGTGGATCTCAGGATTATGAAGCGCTCGATCAGGTTCTGCTGGGTGCGCTCATCAACTTCTGATATCTACCCTGTTTCTTCGCTGAAGGCCGCCTGAAAGCTGGCGGCCTTCATTTTTATTGCGCAAGCTTGTCACAATTTCTTATAAGAATGCCTTGCGATCGGCGTACTCTCGCACCTTGGTGATGCTTATTATTAATTCCTGCTAAAAAAGCTTGGATTTTGTTGCGGTCAAGTAACAGCTTTTCGCCCGTTTGCTTCCGAGATCGTGATTCCGCTTTTCGTCTGCCTAATGGCTAGGCTACCGATTAGCTTGCGACAAGAAAGCGATTCGAGGAGACACCGGATAAGCCGCGTGGCTGGCTTTTCGGGGGTGCACACGGGGACAAGAATGACAATAAATCGAGGACTGCTTTTGTCTGCGGCTGTCGGCGCGCTGCTTGGCTTCGCCTCGCTTCACCAGGCTAGGGCCGCCGATTTCGGGGGAGATTGCTGCGCCGATCTGGAAGAGCGGGTTGCCGAGCTCGAAGCGACGACAGCCCGCAAAGGAAACCGGAAGGTCTCGCTCAAAATTTCCGGCTGGGTGGCGCGCGAACTTTACGTCTGGGACGACGGCGACCTGAGCGACGCCTACGTGGTCGATACCAGCACGACGCTTGCCACGCACTTCAAGTTTTCCGGCGAAGCTCAGATGAAACCAGGCTGGAAAGCCGGCTTCGTCATCCACATCGAGCAGGCCGACAACGGCTCGCTCGGGGTGAGCCAGCTTGACGATGAGGGCGGCAACGACACGAGCATCAACACGCTTGAGGCGAAGTGGTTCATCGACAGCGAACGGCTCGGCCGGGTCACGGTCGGCCAGCAATCACAAGCGTCCGACAACACGGCGATCCTTGCCGATTTCTCCGGCTCGCTGGTGCAATCGAACTGGGTGCTGTTCGACGGCGCGAGCTTCTTCCTGCGTCAGAAAGGTGCCGCGAGCGGTGTTGATGGGCTTGATGAGAAAAACACTTGGGGTAGCGCCTTGGGTTTTTGCGGCACGTCCGGCCTTGGCATAGGGGCTGATTGTAACGGCGTTCCGAGAGATGCGATTCGCTATGACTCGCCCTCTCTTTATGGCGTGGTCGTCTCGGCATCCTGGGGCGAAGACGATTTCTGGGATGTCGCAATAAACTACCAGCGGGAATGGAACTCAATTAAGTTTAAGGCCGCCGCAGCTTACAATTGGTGGGGCGACAATAAGGATGACGTGCTCAGCCCTGAAGCAGATGGGTCATATTTCCAGGCTGGCGCCATGATCATGCATACGCCGACCGGGCTATTCATCTATGGCGCTTACGGCAAGGAAGAGATCAATGATCGGTTTATACAGGTCGGGCCGGATGCTAACGATTTGCAGGAAGTCGAAGATGGCGATCATTGGTTCGTGAAAGCCGGTATCCGCCGCAATTGGCTGTCTTACGGTGCAACGGTTCTCTATGGTGAGTATGGCCAATATAAAGACATGTATGGCGGCTTCAGCTGCGACGGCGCGTTCAACGGTGCAGAGAACTCTATAGGCGATGAGTGCGCGGAAAGCGACGGCATCACAATTACAGGTTCGGAACTGAATCGTTGGGGTCTTGGTGTCGTTCAAGAAATTGACTCAGCGAGTATGTCGGTCTGGGCTAAGTTCGTCCAACTCGACGGTGAAATTGATTTCACTGCTGACGAGAACGAAAAGC
Organism: uncultured Hyphomicrobiaceae bacterium; assembly: GCA_964570735.1. Classification (GTDB taxonomy): domain Bacteria; phylum Pseudomonadota; class Alphaproteobacteria; order Rhizobiales; family Rhodomicrobiaceae; genus CAZNAH01. The sequence goes on from CAZNAH010000040.1 coordinate 14,119, forward strand.
ACAAGCAAGACTATGAGCAGCTCAACAATTTCCTCGTCGGCGCGATGATCAGCTTCTGATAAAAAGCACGTCCAGCGAGACTGAGGCCGCCTTCGGGCGGCCTTTTTGTTCGTTCAAGGCAGGGTTGATGATGATAGGCCCTGGGCAGAACTGTATCAGCACAAGCCGGAGGCCCAATGCCGGTCAATATCGGACTTCTGGATCGCACGCTTCGGCTGCTGTTGGCCCTCGCCCTGTTCCTTGCGTCCCCGGACGCCTCCGGCAGCGAGGGCGGGACCATTCTGTCATGGGGCATGGCCATCCTCGCGGGCTGGCTCGCGATCACAGGCATCTTCCGCGTCTGCCCCATTTACGCGGTCTTCGCGCTCGACACGTGCGACCGGCAGCCTTGAACGTCCCGGCGGCCGGCCTGGGCCGGGTCACGCCGGCTTCAACCGCGCCCCGCGTCCCCTTTTGCCCGATCACGAAGACGGCCTCCGCCTTTTGCAAATCCCGTGCGGAATGCTAAGCCTTCCCGCAGCCCGTTTCAGCGTGGAGATGGCCCGTGGCAGACAACCCGTTTTCCCCCTCCGTTCCGCCCGATCGAGCGGACCCGTGCCTCGCCATCGTTCTCGCCGCGGGCAAGGGCAAACGGATGCGGTCGGCCCTGCCGAAGCCGCTCCACCGTGTCGCCGGTCTGCCGATGCTGCGGCACTGCCTCGCGACGGCGAGACGGGCGGGGGCGACGGAGCTGGCGCTCGTCGTTCCGCCGGACCACGAGCTTTTTCGCGACAGCCTGCGCCAGGGCGGCGATGACGCGGCGCTCTTCGTACAGGCGGAGCAGCACGGCACGGCGCATGCCGTTCTGTCCGCCCGGCCGGCCCTGGAGCAGTCCCGGGGCGACGTGCTCGTCCTTTACGGCGATACGCCGCTCATCCGACCTGAGACGCTTGAGCACCTTCGCGCGCAGCTGCGCGATGGTGCGGCCGTCGCTGTGCTGGGCTTCCGCGCCGGTGACGCAACCGGCTATGGCCGCCTCGTCACGGACGGTCACGACACGCTGCTCGCCATCGTCGAGGAAAAGGACGCGACGCCGGATCAGCGCCGCATCACGCTCTGCAATTCCGGGCTGATGGCCTTCCGGGCCGATTTCGTGCTGCCCTTGCTGGATGGCATCACCAACGAGAACGCCGCCGGCGAATATTACCTGACGGATGCCGTGTCGCGCGCCCGCGCCATGGGGCATCGCGTGGCGTTTGCGGTCGCTGACGATCCCCAGGAGGTGCTCGGCGTGAATGACCGCGAGCAGCTCGCGGCGGTGGAGGCCGCCATGCAGCGGCGCTTGCGCAAGGCAGCGATGCTCAGCGGCGCGACGCTGATCGACCCCGGCAGCGTGACCTTGTCGCACGACACGACGCTCGGGCAGGATGTGGTGATCGAGCCGCACGTGGTGTTCGGGCCGGGGGTCGCGGTAGGCGACGGCGCCATCATCAAGGCTTTTTCCCATCTGGAAGGGGCCGCCATCGCACCGGGCGCGTCCATTGGCCCTTTCGCACGCATCCGGCCTCACACCGAAATCGGCGCGCGCGCCCGCATCGGCAATTTCGTCGAGATCAAGGAAGCGCGCATCGCGCCCGATGCCAAGGTCAACCACTTGAGCTATATCGGCGATGCGAGCATCGGTGCGGGCGCGAACATCGGCGCGGGCACCATCACCTGCAATTACGACGGGCTGGCGAAGCACAGGACGGAAATCGAGGCGGGCGCGTTCATCGGCTCGAACAGTTCACTCGTCGCGCCCGTCCGCATCGGCGCGGGCGCTTATGTGGGCTCGGGCAGCGTCGTCTCGGAGAACGTGCCGCGCGATACGCTCGTCGTGACGCGCGCGCCGCGCACGATGCGGGAGGGCTGGCCGTCCCGCCGCCGGGCGAAGGCAAAATCGCCGGATGGGTCGTGAGCGCGCTCTGCGCCGGCTTGCGGCAACAATCTGTAACCCAGTTTGATTTGGCTCAGGCTCCGGCTCTCCCTTAAGTCCGAAGCATTCAGGGCGGAATCGAGCGTGGCGGCGGCGGCACGCACGGCCGCGGAAGGACACGACATGTGCGGAATTATCGGCATTCTGGGCGTAACGCCCGCAGCGCCTCGGCTTCTCGACGCGCTGAAGCGGCTCGAATATCGCGGCTATGATTCCGCCGGAATCGCCACGCTGGACGGCGGGCGTCTCGTCCGCAGACGCGCCGAAGGCAAGCTCGTGGAGCTGGAGCGCCGTCTCGCGCTGGAGCCGCTCGCGGGCACATGCGGCATCGGGCATACGCGCTGGGCCACGCACGGCGCGCCCGTGGAGCGCAACGCGCATCCGCACATGACGGATCGCGTATCGGTCGTCCACAACGGCATCATCGAGAATTTCAAGGAGCTGCGCGACGAACTGGAAGCGCTAGGCGCGCGCTTCGAGACGGAAACGGATACGGAAGTCATCGTTCATCTCGTCCATAACGCGCTGATGCAGGGGCTGTCCCCGGTCGATGCGGTGCGCCAGACCCTTGACCGGCTGCGCGGCGCGTTCGCCCTCGCCATCCTGTTCGCCAACCACGAGAACCTGATGATCGGCGCGCGGCGCGGCAGTCCGCTCGCGGTGGGCTTCGGCGAGGGCGAGATGTTCCTCGGGTCGGACGCCATGGCGCTCGCGCCGTTCACGGGCCGCGTGACGTTCCTGGAAGAAGGCGATTGGGTGGTTCTGAAGGCCAACGAGGCCGCGATCTACGACGAGGCTGGCCGCCCTGTCGCGCGCCCTCAGGTCAACACGGCCGTCTCCGCCCTGCTCATCGACAAGGGCAACTACCGCCACTTCATGGCCAAGGAGATCCACGAGCAGCCGGAGGCGATCAGCCGCACGCTCGGGCATTATGTCCGCTTCGCGCGCAACGCCATCGAACTGCCCGACGTGCCGCTGCGCTTCGACCATCTCGACAAGATCACCATCTCGGCTTGCGGGACGGCGTTCTATGCGAGCCTTGTCGGCAAATATCTCTTCGAGCGGATCGCCAGGCTGCCGGCGGACGTGGATATCGCCTCGGAGTTCCGGTATCGCGAGGTGCCGCTGCCGAAGGACGGCCTCGCGCTGTTCGTGTCGCAATCCGGCGAGACGGCGGATACGCTCGCCAGCCTCCGCTACTGCAAGGCCATGGGGCAGACGACGGCCGCCATCGTCAACGTTCAGGAAAGCAGCATCGCGCGTGAGGCCCACGCCGCGCTCCCCACGCTGGCGGGGCCGGAAATCGGCGTGGCCTCCACCAAGGCGTTCACCTGCCAGCTCACCGTGATGGCCTGCCTCGCCATCGCGGCGGGACGCGCGCGCGGCGTCATCTCGGCGGCGGAAGAGGAGGAACTCGTCCACGCGCTCATCGAAGCGCCCAGGCTCATTCTCGACATCCTGCGCCAGGAAGACGCGTTCGAGACGCTCGCCGCCAAAGTCGCGCGGGCGCCGCTCGTCCTCTATCTCGGACGGGGCAGCCTCTACCCCATCGCGCTGGAGGGTGCGCTGAAACTCAAGGAAATCTCCTATCTCCACGCGGAGGGCTTCGCGGCGGGCGAACTGAAGCACGGCCCGATCGCCCTCATCGACGAGGACGTGCCCGTGATCGCGATGGCCCCCCAGGACCATCTCTTTGAGAAAATGGTCTCGAACATGCAGGAAGTGGCGGCGCGCGGCGGTCAGCTCATCGTGTTCAGCGATGCCCCCGACGCGGCCGAAGGCGTCAAGGCGGCGGCCTATTTCCCCTTGCCAAAAGCGCATCCGCTCATCGCGCCGCTGCTTTACGCCGTGCCGATGCAGCTTCTCGCCTACCACACGGCGGTCGCCATCGGCACCGATGTGGACCAGCCGCGCAATCTGGCGAAATCCGTGACGGTCGAATAGGCGGCTCACGGCCGCAACGCCGTCACGAGAGCCTCAAGCATGACGAGCGCGTCCGCCGCGCCGTCCGCTTCGCCCTTCTCGAAATCGCCTTCGTCGCGGCCCATCGTGTTCGTGACATGAGCGAGGCACAAGACCGCCACGCCCTTCGCGCGCGCGAACGCATAGAGCGCCGCCGCTTCCATCTCGACCGCGAGAATGCCCGCGCGGCGTGCGGCGGCAATCGCGCTCTCGGTTTCCCGGTAGGGCGCGTCGGTCGTCCAGCTTGCGCCGGTGAGGACGGGCAGCCCCTTCTCACGGAAGGCCGTATCTGCGCGGAACACGAGGTCCGCATCGGCCGCCGCAAAGTCGGCCGCATGCGCGTAATGATAGCTCGTGCCCTCGTCGCGCAGCGCTTTCTCGATCAGCACGAAATAGGGCGGAGGCTGCGGCGCGATGATCTGCCCGGCGGAGGTGAGGCTCACCAGAAGCTCGCACCCGCTCGCGAAAAGCTGCTCCGCGACGAGAACGGCGAACGGTGCGCCAACGGCGCAGCCCACGATGCCGGCCGGCTTGCCGCCCAGGTCGAACGCATCGAGCGTCGTGTGATAGCATGGCCAGGTCCCGAAAGGGCGGGATCGGCCCGTTTCGCGCAAATTGTGGACGAGATCGCCGTCGGGGTCGAGAATGCACACCTGCGGCACGGGCATATCGGCCAGCCCCTTC
>CAZNAH010000040.1:18728-20266 GCA_964570735.1 uncultured Hyphomicrobiaceae bacterium
CAGCGGCACCGCCAGCCAGCCGGGGGCCTGGCCCAGCCCCTTCTGGCGGCGGGCTTCCCGCAGCAGCGCGCGAGGCTCGAACGCGGACGGCTCGTCCGGCTGCTTGCCGCGCAGGATCACCGGGACCGTGGACGCGCCCTGATCTTCGAACGATGTCATGGCATACCTTGTGAGAGGAGCAGACGGTGGAGGCTAAGGGATTAGAAGCGCATTGGGAAAGGGTCTATCAAACAAAGCGCGAGGATGCGGTGAGCTGGTACGAGGAAACGCCCCGCCTCTCGCTCGACCTGTTGCGCGCGGCTGGCGCGAGCGCGAACTCCGGGGTCATCGACATCGGCGGCGGCGCATCGAAGTTCGCCGACACTCTGCTGGCAGAGGGCTTTCACGACATCACGGTTCTCGACATTTCCGCCGCCGCGCTGGAGACCACGCGGGCGCGGCTCGGCGCGAACCGCGACAAGATCCGCTGGATCGTCGCCGATGTCACGGCATGGCAGCCGGACCGCCAGTACGATTTCTGGCATGACCGGGCGGCGTTCCATTTTCTGGTCGAACCGGCGGCTCAGGAGGCTTACGCCCGCGTCTTGCGCGCGGCCCTGAAGCCAGGCGGCGCGGCGATCATCGCAACCTTCGCGCCGGATGGGCCTGAGATGTGCAGCGGCCTGCCCGTCTGCCGCCACGACGCCGGGAGCATCCGCCGCGTTCTGGGCGACGGCTTCACCATCGCGGATGAGCGGCGCCATACGCATCTCACGCCGTGGGGAACGCCCCAGCGCTTCCAGTTCAGCACATTCCGGCGATTGCCATGAAATTCCCCAGTCCTGCTGTAAAAGTGAATGTCCATTGACGCGCCATGTCCACGGTGATCGAATGCGGCGCGGATTCGAACGGAAGGTGCACGGGTTTTCAGGGATGCGGCTCGGCCATCTCGCTTTTGTCTTCTCTGTCGTCTGCGCGCTGGCGTCCGGCGCGTCGGCTCAATCGCCCAAGCCGCTCGATGCGGTGGCCAAGGCTGCGAAGGCGCTGGATGAAGGCCGCACCAAGGACGCCTTGCAGGCCGTCGAGGAGGCTTTCAAGCTCGGCCCCGACGAGGAACTCGCCTCGCGCGCCTTGCTGATCCGCGCACAAGCCTATGAGAAATCCGGCATGCCCGCCCAGGCCATGGCCGACTACAACAGCGCCATCTGGTTGCAATCGCTCCCGAACAGCGAGCGCAAGAAGGCCGTCGATGGGCTGGAGCGGATGAAGGTCGCGCTCGGGCTGTCTTCGGCTAAGACCGCTTCGCAAAGCGCGGCGGCTCCCGAAACAAGCAGCGGGGGAAGCAGCAGCAGCGGCGGCGGTGTTGCAAACTTCTTTGAAGGGTTGTTCGGCGGATCGTCCTCATCGTCGTCTTCCGTGCCCGCGACGGCCCAGCAAAATGCACAACCTCCGGCCGAAGGATGGTCGACGCGGGTCACGCCCGACGCCGCGACGCGCGCACGGACCGCCGCCGCTTCTGCTCCCGCGCCGACGGCTTCCTCCCAGCGCGCCGCGCCTCC
>CAZNAH010000041.1:0-3568 GCA_964570735.1 uncultured Hyphomicrobiaceae bacterium
GCACCACGTTCGGGACGTGGGGGTCGTGTGTTCGAATCACACCACTCCGACCATTTCAAATCAGCCTGCTTCAAGAAATGCGGCGACCTCGTCGGACAAGGCCCGAAGCCGCTCAAGGTCCTCGGCAGTCGGCAGTTGCGGCTTGTCACGCTGCGCATTGACCATGCAGAGGAAACCCAGCGGCTCGCCCCGCGTCGCGCGAAACTGGTGCCAGGTCATCGAAGGGATAGAGACGAGGTCGTGCTGCCCGAGTTCGCATACCTCGTCACCGACGAGGCAATGCCCCGAGCCACGCAAAACCATCACCGCATGGACATGCTCATGCCGCTCCAGCGTCGAGTGACCGCCCGGCTCGATCTCGAAATAGCGGAGCTCGCAGCCGAGGTCCGCCCGCTGGAACAGCACCTGCCGCGTGATCGCACGGAACGGCGCGGTACCGTCCTCCTTGTAGGCGAGCAGGTCCACATCCTGCCAGCGATAGCCGTCCAATGTCGGGCGCACGGCCTCGATTTTGCGGGCATCGTCAGACATGTTGCATCCGATGGCTCGCGACCTGGTGCGTGAAGGCGCGCGTTGCTTCGGTAAGCCTGTCTCTCGCGCCGAGCAGGCTGCCGCCGATCAGCAACATGGTGTCCTCGCCGTAGAAATCCAGCAGCTCTGGCACGCGCGCGAGCGTCATGCCGCCAGCGGGGACAGGCAGGCAGGGCTTCAATCCATGCCAATCCCCGCGCGCGGCTTGCGCAATGGCGCGGCAGGTCTCGCGCGAATAGCCGAAGCGCCCGCCCTCATTCGGAAAAATGGCGGCATCCGCGCCGATCAGCCTGAAAAGCTTGCCGAGCAGCAAAGGCGGCGCGATGCGGGCGGCGCCGGCCATGGCGGGATGCGCGATGATCGCCATGTCGGGGAAATCGCGCGCGAGGCGGTGGACGGCCGCAAAGCCGAGGATCATCGGCGCGATGAGCACGGTGTCGATCCCTTCCGCGCGGGCGATCCGCATCTGCTCGCGGGCAGCGTCGAGGTCGCCGGTGATGTTCGGCACGTAGCGCGTCGCGCCGCCCGTATCGCGGTTTGCGGCCGCCACCGCCCGCGCACAGGCCGGGACACGCTCGGCGAAGGGGCTGTAGGACTGGTTAGCGAGGCCGTGATCGTCCTTCACGAAGTCGATGCCGCCGAGCGCGAACCGCCCGGCAAGCCTGGCCAGCGCGTCCGAGGCGAGGCCCTGCGGCTTCAGCGCGGTGCAGGTCAGGGCGCGGGCAACCGCCCCCGCCCTCCGCCGCAAGCCCCCGATCCCGTGATTGGGGCCGCGGAAGCTCACGGCGAAATCGGACGGGAGGTCTACGTCGATCAGGGCCACATCGTCATGGATGGATGTGTTGCCGAAGAGCATGTTGACGAGCTGTCCCGCCTCGAACCCGGTCGTCTCCACCGCGAGGCCGATGCGCACATCGAACTGCCCCGGCCCGGCGGGCGCAATGTCCTGAACCTCGCCCGCGACATCCCGCAGGATGTCCGGGTCGTCGATACAGGACAAGGGAAGCTCCACGCTCTGCTCAAGCGCGATCGCCTGCGCGCGCGCCTCGATGGATGCGGCATCGCACGTCACGCGGTAGATGGCGGTGAACCGGGGCATGGAGGCGTCCTGGGTTTTCGCAAGCGCAAGACTGATAAGGCGCGGACGCCGAATTGCCAAGCGTCCACGCTGCGCGTGCAGTCAGATGCGCCTCAGCGCGCCTGTTTAACCGCGCCGGAGATAGGCTCGCCCTCCCGCGTGAAGGTGATCCTATCGGGAGCGACAGCCCCTGCGGAAATGACGAAGTTCATGGCCTCGTCCAAAGTCCAGTCCGTCGCAACCAGCCTCTCGATCGGCACCACCTCCAGATAGCCAGACGTCGGATTGGGCGTGGTCGGCACATAGACGATTGCCAGCTTGCGGCCGGTCGCCTGCTCCGTCATCACCCGCGTAACGAGGCCAACAGCCTTCATTTCGGTCGATGGGAAGTCGATCAGGACGACGCGCTGCACCCCATCGGGTTTTCGCTCCAGAGCGGTGATGAGCTTTTTCGCTCCGCCATAGACCGTCTGAACCAGGGGCACCCGGCTCAAAGCTCCTTCGATAACGCCGAGGATCTGACGGCCCAGAACCCGGCTCGTCATAACGCCCAGCAGATAAAATATCAGCAATGTCAGCACAATCGCTAGGATATCGTCAGCGAGAGGCCAGCTGATGCGATCGGCGAGTTCAGGGTTGGTCTGCGCGAGCTGCCGACGAAAAGATGCGACGATGGGACTGCCAATCCGCAAGAGTTGGCGGAAGACGAAATCCACTACAAGCCAGGTGACCCACAGCGGAATAACCGTCAGAATTCCGCCAACAACGTATCTGCCGAAATGTCTCATCGCGATCTGTTTCTTCCTGCAGCCGAAACTATACGCCTGATATCCCCTTCGATGGCTGCTTCATAGGTCAGCGATCCGGCTAAGCCAAGTTTCCTTGGCGGAATTGAGCTTGAGATCAAGAACGCTCTGGACTGCGGGGGAGTGCGCCGTCACCCACCCCGAAGTAAAGCGACATCAGAGTCCGATGACGAATGGGGCAGCTGGATCCATCCTGACCCTCGGCCGGACGTCCATCCTCTACAAGCCCGCGACGGTCGCGCGGATTTGCGGGCTACAATCTGCTTTATTCATCGTTTTTCGTTCATCCTATTAGGTTGGTGCTTTTTTGCCGAGACCCGGCTCCTTATTACTATAGCGATCCGATCCGCAACATCATCGAGCCGAGGTGCAATGCGCAGTGCAATCCTTCCGCCGACCCTGGCTTCGGCGGGTCTCATCATCGCGGTGGTCAGCTTCGCGTCGCTGGCGGGGGCGTGGGGGCTTGAGCTTCTGGCGGGGCTGGAGCCATGCCCGCTCTGCCTGGAACAGCGCATCGCCTATTACATCGCGGTGCCGGGCGGGATTGTCGGGGCGATCCTGGCGGCCAATTCGCCGCGCGCTTCCGCCATCATCCTCGGCATCTGCGGGGCGGCGCTCGTCTACAATGCGGGGCTCGGCGTCTATCACGCGGGCGCGGAATGGAAATTCTGGCCCGGGCCCGAAACATGCGCCGTCGCGCAGGAACTGTCGCGCAACCCCGCCGATCTTCTCCGCAGCCTTCAGAACAACCAGGTGGTGCGCTGCGACGAGGCGCCGTTGCGCATCCTCGGAGTGTCGCTTGCGGGCTACAGCGCGGTGATTTCCGCTGCGCTCGCGGCCGTGACGGCTGTTGCGCTCGTCCGGTATTTGCGCGATGGAGTGCGCGGGCCGCGGCTTTCGCCGACTGGCCGCTAGCTGTCGCCTCCCGTCAGGCGCCTTTCTGGTCCTGCTGCGCCTTGACCTCGGCTTTGAGTTCCTTCTTCGAGAGCTTGCCGATGAGCGTCTTCGGCAGCGAGTCGCGGAACTCGATCTGCGACGGCATCTCGATTTTCGACAGCTTCGCGCCGAGGAATTTCAGAAGTTCGCCTTCCGTCAGCTGCTGCCCGGATTTCAGCTTGACGAAGGCTTTGGGCGCCTCGCCGCGATAATCGTC
>CAZNAH010000041.1:3578-5993 GCA_964570735.1 uncultured Hyphomicrobiaceae bacterium
GGGATGCCGATCACGGTGACTTCCTCCACGGCGGGGTGCTCGTAGATCGCCTCCTCGATGCGGCGCGGATAGACGTTGAAACCCGAGCACAGGATCATGTCCTTGATCCGGTCCACGATGTAGGCGAAGCCGTCCTCGTCCATGGTTGCGACGTCGCCGGTGCGGAAGAATTCGCCCACGAACGCATCGCGGGTTTCCTGCGGCTTCTTCCAGTAGCCCTTCATCACCTGCGGACCCTTGATGCAGATCTCGCCCTTCTCGCCGAGCGGCACTTCCTTTTCCGGGTCGCTCAAATCGCGCAGGGAGATGATCGTGCCGGGCACGGGCAGTCCGATGGAGCCTTCCTTGGTGATGCCGTCGATCGGGTTGATGTTGGTGACCGGCGAGGTTTCCGACAGGCCGTAGCCTTCCACCAGCGAGCAGCCCGATAGCCGCTCGAAGCCGCGCTTCACCTCCAGAGGCAGCGGCGCGCCGCCCGAAATGCACTTCTTCAGCGAGGACAAATCGTATTTCTTGATGTTCGGCGCGTTCATCAGGGCGTTGTAGAGCGTCGGCACGCCCGCCATGATCGTGGGCTTCTCGCTATGGATGAGCTTAAGCGTCTGCCCGAGGTCGAAGCGCGGCAGCATGACCATCTGCGCCGCCTTGGCGATCGCGAAATTCATCAGGCCCGTCATCGCGAAGACATGGAAGAACGGGATGACGCACAGGAATTTCTCCTCGCCATCCGGGACTTCGCCGAACCACATGTCGATCTGCTGGACGTTGACCGAAAGGTTGGTGTGGGTCAGCATCGCGCCTTTTGGGATGCCGGTTGTCCCGCCCGTATATTGCAGAACGGCGACATCCTCGACATTGATCGCGACCGGCGTGTATTTGCCGTCATTGGCCATCAGGTCATTGGCCGATATTAATTGCCTTGCCGGGGCCGCGCCCTTCCACTTCGAGACTTCCTTGGCCTTGAAGAGGCTGAACAGCACGCCCTTCACGCCCGGCAGCATGTCCTTGAACGGCACGACGACGATGCGCTTGATGATGCCCGCCTTGAGGAGGGCCAGCGCCTTGTCGAAAGTCAGCTTGAGGTCGAGCGTGACGAGCGTGTCGATCTCCGCGTCCCGCGCCTGCACCGTCAGTTCCTCGGTCGTGTAGAGCGGGTTGCAGTTGACGATCGTGCCGCCGGCTTTGAGGATGGCATAGTAAAACGCGATGTAGGCCGGGCAGTTGGGCAAGAGGAGCCCGACATGGGTGCCTTTCCCGATCCCGAGCGTCTGCAACCCTTTCGCGGCCCTGTTCGTCTGGTCTGCGAGTTCGGAATAGGTCAGGGACTTTCCGAGAAAACCCGTGGCGGGTCTCGCCCCGAAACGGGCCACCGTCCGGTCGAAGATCGACGTGAGCGGCACCGGCTGGAAGCGGTGGAACCAATCCACCCCCGCGGGATAGTTGCGGAGCCAGGGATATTGCTGAGTCGCGCTCGCAGACCCCGAATTCGTCCGATGCTCGGGATTTGCGCCATTCAATACGGTGCTCATCGCGTTTCCTGCCCTCGTTGCTTCGATTCTAGGGCCAAGATCAGGAGCGTGACTAGTCACGGACGTCTGATGCCAGCCCGCTTTGCTTTTCAATCCGTGACTATGATTAAAAGGGCCTTGGCCCCCGGTTTGTAAAGCGGGAAACGGAGCCATAATGCCCCCAAGCCCAAGATGGCCGCCTCATTCTCCGTTAGCAAAGCCTTTCAAAACAAGTTTCCGGAGAAGCGTTACGCTGGACTTGCGTTGTATTTACGGCTATCTCCGTCGCCACGCTGCCGGTGGAAGGCTCCGCCCGAATAACGCACACGACTGATTGCCCTCATGCAGACGGGGCAGGGAGCATCGGAATGGATGACGTCGCAACCAAGATCATCGAGATTTTGCGTAAGAACATGCGTAATCCCGACAAGGAGATTTCGCTGGAAACGAAGCTCGCCGATCTCGAAATTGAGTCTCTCGATCTGGCCGTGATCGTTTTTGATATCGAAGATACTTTCGGTATTCAAATTCCTTACAACGCGAACGAGGAAGTCGAGGATTTCGCCACAGTCGGCTCGGTGGTTGACCGCGTGAAATCCATCATGGCCGAAGACCGCACTTCGAACGCTGCGGCCTGATCAGTCACCGACCGAGGGCGGTTCGCACGATGAGCTTGAATGGCCAAGGCCGCCGTGTCGCCGTGACCGGCATGGGCGTCGTTTCGTCTCTCGGAACGGGTGTCGAAAAGTTCTGGTCGGCGGTGAAAGCCGGGGAAAACGGCGTCGGGCCGATCCAGGGTTTCCCGCTTCAGGATCTTTACATCCATATCGGCGGCGAGGTCCGCGATTTCGATCCTCGCGCCCACTGCCCGACAAAGCTTCTTCAACTCGCCGACCGCTATTCCCAG
>CAZNAH010000041.1:6033-14960 GCA_964570735.1 uncultured Hyphomicrobiaceae bacterium
GTGAACCAGTCGGGCCTTGAGGTTCCCTTCAAGAACGGCGCACGGGCCGCTTCGATCATCGGGTCGGGCATCGGCGGCCTCGCGACGCTCGAAAAGGGCTATGAGGATCTCTTCATTCACAAGAAGAAGGCCACGCATCCTCTGACATTGCTGCGCTCGATCGGCAGCTCGGCCTGCGCGCATGTCAGCATCGACTACGGTATTCGCGGCCCGGTGTTCGGCACGGTCAGCGCCTGTTCCACGGCGGCGCACGCCATCGGGCTCGGCTATCAGTTCATCAAGGCGGGCATGGTCGATGTCGCGCTCACGGGTGCCTCGGAAGCGGCCCTCACCTTCGGGTCGATGCGGGCGTGGCAGGCCATGCGCGTGCTTTCGCCAGACGGCTGCTATCCGTTCGCGAAGCGGCGCAACGGCACCGTGCTCGCCGAAGGCGCGGGCATCCTCCTCCTGGAAGACATGGACCACGCCAAAGCCCGCGGCGCGGACATTCTGGCCGAACTGATGGGCTTCGGCATGACCTCGGACGCGGCCGACATGGTCAATCCCGACATCGAAGGGCCGACGGTCGCAATGCAGCTCGCGCTCGCCGATGCCGGGCTTTCACCGGGCGACATCGACTATCTGAACGCTCACGGCACCGCGACGACTGTCAACGACATCAACGAGACGCGCGCCATCAAGCGCGTGTTCGGCGCTCACGCCAACCGGCTGTCCGTATCCTCCACGAAGTCGATGCACGGGCACTGCCTTGGCGCGGGCGGCGGCGTCGAGGCGGCCGTCTGCATCCAGGCCATGCGCGAGGGTTTCGTGCCCGCAACGATCGGCTTCGACGAGCCGGGCGACGAATGCGACCTCGATTACACGCCGAATGAAGGCCGGTATCGCGACGTCACATACACCATGTCGAACTCATTCGCCTTCGGCGGGTTGAACGCAGTATTGGTCTTCGGGCCGCCCCCTGGCTAGCCGGTGGAACAACAAGGCGCCGCTCCGTTCGCGCTCAAGCCTTCCCACTTCGCCGCTATGGTGCCATCATGGCGGCTCGACTTCGACAAATGGCTAGGGTTGACGCCGCTCATGCCAGCGACAATATGCTCGCGAAATCTTTTCAGGCACCCTGCCCGGTCCGGTGCGGTGACGCCGTCACACGGTCGATCCCTCCTGGTGCCCTCCGTCACACACCTTGAGGTAATCGCATAATGGAAGCATCGCTTTGGCTCTGGGTCGCCTTCAACGTCTTCATCCTGGCTCTGCTCGCCTTCGATCTGGGCGTGATGCACAAGGAGCGCCGGCCCATCCCTGTCCGCGAAGCGATGTGGATGGTCGCGGGTTATATCAGCCTGGCGATGGCCTTCAATATCGGCCTTTACTTCTATGCCGGAAAGCAGGTCGCACTCGAATTCCTGACCGGCTACTTCATCGAATATGCGCTCAGCATGGACAACATCATGGTGTTCGTGCTCATCCTGGCGCACTTCCAGGTGCCGCGCGAATATCAGATGCGGGTGCTGGTCTGGGGCATCATCGGCGCGCTCGTCCTGCGCGCCATCTTCATCCTCGCGGGCGCGGCGCTCATCGAGCAATTCCACTGGATCATCCTCGTCTTCGGCGTCTTCCTGATCTTCACCGGCCTGAAAACGATGTTCGGCGGCGAGGAAGAGCCGGACATCGAAAAGAATTCCATCGTGAAGTTCAGCCGCAGGCTCATTCCGGTCACGCCGCGCTACGATAAAGAGAAGTTCTTCACCCGCGAGAACGGCAAGCTGGTCGCGACGCCGCTATTCCTCGTGCTGATCGTCCTCAACCTCACCGACATCCTGTTCGCGGTGGACTCGATCCCCGCGATTTTCGCGATCACCCGCGACCCGTTCATCGTCTACACCTCGAACGTGTTCGCGATCCTCGGCCTGCGCGCGCTGTATTTCGTGCTGGCGGGGATGCTGCACCAGTTCAAATATCTGAAATACGGCATCTCGCTCGTGCTGGTTCTGATCGGCGTGAAGATGGTCGTGAACGATCTCTACGGCGGCAAGTTCATCCCGACGGAATATGCGCTGCTGGCCACGGCCTTCTTCATCTTCGGCTCGGTGCTGCTGTCCTTCATCCGCAACCGGCTGACCGGGGAGACCGGCGAAGCCGAGCCGAAGCGATGGGTGCCGGGCAGTCCAGCGAAAGAAGAGACGGCGCCCTCGCGGGATTGACGGCCGTGGCGGGCTGAGGGCATTCGGCCGGGCAGGGGGGGGCACATGGTGAGCGCCGAGCAGTTTTTCAGCCTCGTGAACCTCGTGGCGCTGGTCGCGTGGCTCGGGCTCCTGTTCCTGCCGTCGCGGCGCATCGTGACGGACCTCATCGCGCAGGTAATCGTGCCTGCGCTCCTTGCCGTCGCCTATCTCGTGCTGATCGTGCAGAACTTCGATCCGGCGGGCTTCCAGAACTTCACCTCGCTCGCGGGGCTGGCGGCCTTGCAGAGCAGCCCATGGCTTCTGCTCGCCGGATGGCTGCACTACCTCGCTTTCGACCTGTTCGTCGGCGCATGGGAGGTCCGCACGGCCCGCGCGGAAGCCATTCCGCATTTGGTGATCGTGCCGAGCCTGTTCTTCACCTTCATGCTCGGGCCTGCGGGGTTGCTGCTCTTCCTCATCACGCGCGCGCTCTACAGGCGCAGGCTGGCCGCGTCCACGGTGTGACAGCGGCCATTGCCCGGCGCGCTCAATCGAGGAAATACTTCGCCTCGATGTTGACCTGGGCATTCCCGGCTACCGTGAACCGCGCCTGCTCGAAGCTCGGCGCGCCCAGCAGAAGCGGGTTGTTCGAAACGCCGATCCCTTCCGTCGGAATGCCGATGAAATTCGTGTCGAGCGTATCGTCCATATCCTCGTCATGGATCATGGCGAGCGCGTAAGCTCCGTCCGGGAGCCCGGCGTAGACCACCTCGGCCATGCCCGACTTGATCGCGACCTTCTCGTTTTTCAGCGGCTGGCCCTTGTCGCAATCGGGAAACTCGTCGACCTTCGAGCCCTGCTGGGAGAACAGGCACACGAGCACGAGCCCGCTATCGCTGCGCAGCCCTTCGATCGTCACCTTGAGTTCGCCTGCCGAAGCCGGGACCGCCTGTGCGGCGCATAATCCGATCAGAGCAAAGAGTTTAGAAAATCGCATGGATGTCCACTTCTCCGGTTGAGCTGAGGCTTCTTCGCCGAGCGCGTTACGTGCGGCAAGCGGCGACATTGCGGCAAAGCGCGGGCGTTACGAGGCGTTACAGATAAGCTTGTCCGCTGTGACACGGTGGCGAAAATCCGCCTCCATTAGGGCAGAATGCCGCCCGTATTTTGAGCTTTCCTGAGAAGCGAGACGGATCGGGCCGGGCCGGAGACAGCCATGTTGAACACAATGCGAGCTACATTCTTGATCGCCGTATTTGCGGCGCTCCCGCAGGCGGCGTCCGCGCAGGGTCTGCCGCTGGACATCATGCGCGATGTGATCCACGCCTGCCGGGCGGATTATCACCGCATCTGTCCCGACGTCATCCCCGGCGGCGGCCGCATCGCCCGCTGCCTCGCCGCCCATGAGGAAGCGCTTTCGCCCCCGTGCCTGACCGCCGTGAAGTTCGCGAAGGCCGTGAAAGCCTGCACCCCCGACTATTATCGCTTCTGCGACGGCATCCAGCCCGGCGACGGCCGCGTGGCCCACTGCCTTGCCGATAATCTCAACGCGCTGGGGCCTGACTGTTACCGCGTGGTCAAAGCCAACGCGCCCTATATCGACGAACTACATGACGGTGATGACGCTCTCCACAGCGACAAGTTCCAGGGCGATCGATATGGCGGCGTGAAAGGCCGGATTCAGGACGACCGCTACGCCTATCGCGAGCGGAGGGATGAGGGTGGCGACCGCCGCTACGAGCAGGATCAGCGCTATGACGACGAGATCGAGGACGAGAACGAGCCGATCAAGTAGCATCCCTCGCCATTATGGCCGTCCCCGAGCCTGCGCCGGGGACGCGATCACGTCTCGCGTTCCCGCCCCGCCATGCCGTTGAGGCGGGCCACCTCGAAGCCGCGTGCGCGCAGATGCTCCACGGTACGCTCGGCATGCGGCTTGTCCTTCGTCTCGATGACGAGGTCCACGATGGCTCCTTTCGCCGGCACGTCGAGATACATGCGCCGGTGATAGACCTCCAGGATGTTCGCGCCGCAGCGGCCCAGCTCTGTCGCGATCTCGCCGAGCATGCCGGGGCGGTCGTGGATCGATATCCGCAGCGAGACGATCTTGCTCTCGCGTTCGAGGCCCCGGATCAGGATGGACGCGAGCACGCGCGGGTCGATGTTCGCGCCCGTGTGAAACAGCCCGACCGTGCAGCCATGAAACCGCTCCGGCTGGCTCATCAGCGCGGCGAGCACGGCGGCGCTCGCGCCCTCCGCCACGGTCTTCTGCACGGAGGCCAGCGTGTAGATCGCCTGCTCGATCGCCGTTTCGTCCACGAGCATGATCTCCGAGACGAGCGCCCGCATGATGGGCAGGGTATGCTGACCCGTTGTCTTGACGGCGATGCCCTCGGCCAGGGTCTGTCCGCCGCACGAGGCCGTTTCGCCGCGCAGCGCGGCAAAGGCGGACGGGTAGGATTCCGCCTCCACGCCGATGACCTCGATGCCGGGCCGCAGGGCCTGCGCGGCGATCGCCGTCCCTGAAATGAGCCCGCCACCGCCCACCGGAACGATCAGGCAATCGAGTTGCGGGCAGTCGTTCACGAATTCGAGGCCCGCCGTGCCCTGCCCGGCGATCACGAGCGGATCGTCGTAAGGGTGGATCAGGGTCAGCCCCTCCCGCCCGGCGATCTCGTCCGCCACGGCGCGCGCTTCCGCGATGCTCTCGCCCGACAGGATCACGCGCGCGCCGAATGCCTCCGTGTTGCTGACCTTGTTGAAGGGGGTGCCCTCCGGCATGACGATCGTCGCCGGAATGCCGAGCCGGCCCGCATGGCAGGCCACCGCCTGCGCGTGATTGCCCGCCGACATCGCGATGACGCCGCGCGCGCGCTCCCCCTCGCCGAGCGACAGGAGCTTCACGAGCGCGCCCCGGTCCTTGAAGCTGCCCGTCGCCTGCATGTTCTCATATTTCAGGATGACCTGCGCGCCGGAGAGACGCGACAGCTTCGGCGCGGCGAGAGAGGGCGTGCGCAGAACCTGACCCGCGATCAGCGCGGCCGCCTGCTTCACGTCGTCGAACGTCACTGTGAGGTCTGCGGCGGCTCTGGAATGGGCCGTTTCGGTCATCTCGCACCCTCCGGAACGGCTGGCCGGACCATCGCCCGGCCGCCTTCGCGTAAATGGGCGCTTAAATGCTGCGGCCCATGTCACGCTGCAAGACCCGTGCGGCTTCGGGGGCGAAATATGTCAGCACGGCGCACGCGCCCGCGCGCCGGAAGGCCATCAGGCTCTCCATCATGCAGCGCTCGCGGTCGAGCCAGCCTCTTTCCGCCGCCGCGGCCAGCATCGCGTATTCACCGGAGACCTGATAGGCGAGCGTCGGCACCTGGAAGGTCTCAGCGACCCGCCGGACGATATCGAGATAGGGCAGGCCCGGCTTCACCATGACCATGTCCGCGCCTTCCGCGATGTCGAGCGCGACCTCGCGCAGCGCTTCATCCGTGTTGGCAGGGTCCATCTGGTAGGTGCGCTTGTCGCCCTTCAGCATGGCGGACGAGCCGACCGCATCGCGGAACGGGCCATAGAAGCCGGACGCATATTTCGCGGCATAGGAAAGGATGAGCGTATCTTTATGGCCGGCCGCCTCCAGCGCCTGCCGGATCGCGCCCACGCGCCCGTCCATCATATCCGACGGGGCGAGCACGTCGCAGCCCGCCTCCGCCTGCACGAGGGCCTGACGGATGAGGACCTCGATCGTCTCGTCATTGGCGATGCGGCCCTTGATCAGCAGCCCGTCATGGCCGTGGCTGGTATAGGGGTCGAGCGCGACATCGCAGATGAGGCCGATATCCGGCACGGCCGCCTTGATGGCCCGCACGGCCCGGCACACAAGGTTCTCCGGGTTCGTCGCCTCTCGCGCCTGGTCGTCCCGAAGGGACAGATTGGTGTAAGGGAACAGCGCCATGGCGGGAATGCCGAGCCCGGCTGCCTCCTCCGCCGCCTTGACTGCAAGGTCGATCGAAAGGCGCTCCACGCCAGGCATGGAGGGGATCGGCTCGCGGCGGTTCTCGCCGTCCAGAACGAAGATCGGCCAGATCAAATTCGCGGGCGTCAGGGTGTGCTCGCGGACGACCGCGCGCGACCACGCCGCCTGCCGCGTTCGCCGGGGCCGAACGGCGGGAAACGCGCCGGGCGCGGATCGTTCGAGGCCGAGCGGGCGGGCTGAGGCTTCGAAGGCTGTGGGGAATGACTTGATGTTCATGGGCGGCTCCCAACGGGACGGATCGCGGCTGTGGATGGCGTTATTTTCTCTTGACGCGGCGCCAAGTGAGGACTAGAACAAAATCAGAACATTCGGTTGGACCGCCGCAAACCCCCCCACCGAATGGCAGCAAACAGGCCGGACAGGCTTGCGAGACTGTGTATCGCGTTTCTCGCTGGTCATCCTCCTCGCCCCCGCTCATCGGATGCCGCCTGATCCGCCTGTTTGCTCTTTTTCGTTCGAGCTTTATTTCTGTGCTTATAATCCCCTGCCAGGCTGGGAGCGAGAACAGAATGAGGCTTCATGGCAAGAATTGATGTGCTCGGCGCCGGCATCGTCGGCGTCTGGCAGGCGCTGACGCTGGTCCGGCGCGGGCATGAGGTCACGTTGCGCGATCCTGCGGGCCTGCCCTCGGCGCGCGCGGCCAGCGCACTGGCGGGTGCGATGCTCGCCCCCTATTGCGAGGGCGAGGCGGGACATGAACTCGTGCGCGACCTGGGCCTCCGCGCGCTGCCGCTGTGGCTCGAAGCCTATCCCGATGCGGTCCGCAAGGGCAGCCTCGTTGTCGCCATGCCGCGCGATCAGTCGGAACTCGCCCGCTTCGCCGCCATCACGGAAGGGCACCGCTGGCTCGCTGAGGCCGACATCGCCGCCCTGGAGCCGGCTCTGGCGGGACGGTTCAGCCGCGCGCTTTACTATGCAGAGGAAGCCCACGTTCAGCCAGACCATGCGCTGAGCGCGCTGTCGCGCCTCGCCATAGCCGAAGGGTTGCGCTTTGCGAACGATGCCGCCGATGACGGTGCGGCTGCGGATTGGGTGGTCGATTGCCGGGGCCTCGCCGCGCGGGATGAGCTGAAAACGCTACGCGGCGTGCGCGGCGAGCGGCTCGTCATCGAGATGGACGGTCGCGAGACCATGCTCAGCCGCCCGGTCCGCCTGCTTCATCCGCGCATCCCGTTCTATATCGTGCCGTGGGCCGAGGGCCGCCTCATGATCGGCGCGACGGTGATCGAGAGCGAGGACGCCGGGCGCGCGACGCTGCGATCGGTGATGGAGCTTCTCGGCGCGGCCTATGCGCTCCTGCCGGCGTTCGGCGAGTCGCGCGTGCTTCAGATCGACGCAGGCGTCCGCCCCGCCTTCCCGGACAACCTGCCGAAAATCCTTGTTCGCGGCGCGCGCATCTTCGTGAACGGCCTCTATCGCCACGGTTTTCTGCTCTCTCCGGTACTCGCGGCGCTCACGGCAGACTATATTGAGACAGGTGCGCGGCATGAGGGAGTTGTGTTTGAAGATCACGGTGAATGGTGAGCCGGTCGAAACCTCCGCGCTGAATCTCTCTCGGCTGTGCGAGGATCTGGGCTTCGGAGACGCCAGGATCGCCACGGCGCGCAACGGGGATTACGTGCCTGCGGCCGAGCGCGCGCAAACGATGCTTTCGGAGGGCGATGCGATCGAAATCGTCGCGCCCCGCCAGGGAGGGTGAAAAGGGCTCATGCTCCCGTTGAAGGATGCAACGATGATCACTCTTTACGGCGAGACTTTCAGGTCGCGGCTTCTGCTCGGCACGGCGCTCTATCCCTCGCCGGATCACATGAAGCGCTCCGTCGCGGCCTCGGGCGCGGAAATCGTAACGGTTTCGCTGCGGCGCGAATCGGGGCTCGAACGCTCCGGCCAGCAGTTCTGGGCGCTGGTGCGCGAGCTTGGCGTGCGCGTGCTCCCAAACACCGCCGGATGCCACACCGCGCGCGAAGCCGTCACCACCGCGCAGATGGCGCGCGAGGTCTTCGAAACCGATTGGGTCAAGCTGGAGGTGATCGCGAATGACGATACGCTCCAGCCGGATGTGTTCGGCCTGGTCGAAGCGGCTGGCATCCTTGCCCGCGAGGGCTTCAAGGTTTTCCCCTATTGCACCGACGATCTCGGCGTGGCGGAACGGCTGCTCGCAGCGGGCTGCGAATTGCTGATGCCGTGGGGCGCGCCGATCGGCACCGGGCGCGGGCTCATCAACCCTTATGCCCTGCGCAGCCTGCGGAGCTATTTTCCCGGCGTGCCCCTCATCGTGGATGCGGGCATCGGCGCACCGTCCCATGCCGCTCAGGCGATGGAGATGGGCTATGACGGCATTCTGTTGAATACAGCGGTCGCGAAGGCGAAAGACCCCGTTCGCATGGCGGAGGCGTTCGCCGATGCGATCCGCGCGGGCCGCACCGCTTATGAGGCGGGGCTGATGCCGCCGCGCGACATGGCAAGCCCTTCGACTCCGCTCGCCGGGCTGCCCTTTCTCGAGTCGAGCCATGCTGCATAAATTCTACCCCATCGTACCCGATGCCGGCTGGGTGGCGCGCCTCGTTCCCCTCGGCGTAAAGACCATCCAGTTGCGCATGAAGGACCAGCCTGCGGAAGCCGTCGCCGGGCAGATCGAGGATGCGCTCGATGTCTGCGAGCGTCATGGCTGCGAGCTGATCGTGAACGATTACTGGCGCGAGGCGATCCGCGCCGGGGCGAAGTTCGTCCATCTG
>CAZNAH010000041.1:14970-17101 GCA_964570735.1 uncultured Hyphomicrobiaceae bacterium
CAGGGCGATCTGGACGGGGCGGACCTGGCCGCGATCCGGGCGGCGGGCCTCAGGGTCGGCGTCTCGACGCACGACCACGCGGAACTGGAGCGCGCGCTTCAGGCCGCGCCCGATTACGTCGCGCTCGGCCCAATTTACGAGACGAAGCTGAAGGCCATGCCATGGGCGCCCCAGGGTCTGGAGCGCATCGCGGAGTGGAAGTCGCGGATCGGGAATATCCCCCTCGTGGCCATCGGCGGCATCACGCTGGAGCGCGCGCCCGATGTTCTGGCCGCTGGCGCGGATTCGGTCGCGGTCGTCACCGATATCGTTGCGACGCCTGACCCGGAAGCCCGGGTCAAGGCGTGGCTCGCGCTGACTGCGGCGTGAGGGCGCCCGCTAGACAGTAAACCAGCCGAGAAGGCTCAGCCCGCCCGCGATAAGCCCGCCGACGACCGTTGCAATGAAGACCGCGCCCAAAAGCCCGAGGATGATGCCGATCGTCACGGCGACGCCGTCTTTTTCGATGATCCCGACCGAAATGAACGAGATGCCGAAGGCGGGGAACCAGTTTCCGAACGGGATGGGCGCCATCAGCACGACGGCGAGACACGCGAGATAAAGCCCGAGCAGGCGCTCGCCGATGCCGTTGAAGAAGAACAGCCAGCGCGGCCGCAGCCATTTCTCGATCCAGACCAGAAACTTCTGAACGCGCTGGGCGATGGTCTGGAACAGGCTCGCGCTGAGCTTGCGGCGCAGCATGATGTTGGGAAGCCATGCCTTCTGCCGGCCGGAGGCGATCTGCAAGCCGAACAGGATGATCGGCGCGCCCAGAATCCACGAGATGCCGGGGATCACCGCGTTCGGCAGGGCGAACATGATCATCAGCACGCCGAAGCTTCTGTCCTTCAGCGCGTCCACGATTTCCCCGATCTCGACGTCGCGGCCCGTATTCTCCCGCGCCAGCCTGGCGACGATGCTGGAGGTGCGCTCAACCTCATGGGGCTCAGGCTCAACGGCCTTGCTGCGGAGCGTATTGGTGGACGCGGCGAAAGTCTGGTTATCGTTTACTGTCATACGCTCGCTCGGGGTTTCTTGGGCCCGCTTTATAGGTGGCAGGAGGGTTAGGCGGAATTGCGGGCGCTTCCCCATAACAAGCTAAGATTGAGCGGGCGGCAAGGTTTATCCTTGAGCGAAACCGTTGTCACGCCGCTTCGTTCTCCAGAACTTCGCTTTCCAGGCCCGGGAGAATGCAGGTCACCGTCGTTCCATCCCCAATCTTGCTCTTGATATCGAGTTTGCCACCATGCATCTCGATGATCGAGCGGGAAATTGCAAGACCCAGTCCCGTGCCCTTGTGCCCTTTGGTCAACTGGTTTTCCAACTGCTCGAACGGTTTGCCGAGCCGTGCGATATCGTGCTTCGAAATGCCGATGCCCGTATCGGCGATGGCGATGCGGACCGTGCCGCGATAGCGATAGGCCCTCAGCGTGATCTTGCCGCCCGACGGGGTGAATTTGATCGCGTTCGAGAGAAGGTTGATGATCACCTGCTTGAGGGCGCGCCGGTCGCCCTGCACCTCGATGTAGCGGTTGCCGGCCTGGCCGATCTCGACCCCGCGCGAGGCCGCATCCGGCATGACGACTTTCACGCATTCCTCGAACAGGTCGCCGAGGACGAGGATCTCGGGCACCATGGTCATGCGGCCCGCCTCGATCTTGGACATGTCGAGGATATCGTTGATGACCTCCAGGAGATAGCGGCCGCTATCGTGGATGTCGTTGGCATAATCGGCATATTTCTTGTGGCCGACAGGGCCGAAAAGCTGTTGCCGCATCATTTCCGAGAAGCCGATGATCGCGTTGAGCGGCGTGCGCAGCTCATGGCTGACATTGGCGAGGAACTCGGATTTCGACTGGCTCGCGGCCTCGGCGCGTGATTTCTCGACGCTGTATTTCTCCGCGAGATCGATGAGCTGCTGGGTCTGCTGTTCTAGTCTACGGCGGCTATCTTCGAGGTCCGAGATGGTGGCTTTCAGCCGCTGCTCGCTGTCGGATAGCCGCTGCTCGCTCTTTTTTAGCGCGGTAATGTCCGTGCCCACGCTCACGAAGCTGCCATCCTTCGTGAAGCGCTCGCCGATCTGAAGCCAGCA
>CAZNAH010000041.1:17210-19886 GCA_964570735.1 uncultured Hyphomicrobiaceae bacterium
CCGGTGCGTGTGGCCGTCTGCGGAAGTTGATAGAGCTGGCGGAATTTGCGGTTGCACGTCACGAGCCGGCCCGCCGCATCCCAGAGCACGAAAGCCTCCGAGATGGCTTCGATCGCATCGCACAGACGGGCCGCGTTCTCCTGATCGATGCGGCGCTGGTAATCCGCGTCGGACAGCCGGGTGACGAATGCGACGAATACGGGCGGGCGCTCGCCGTCCGCCGGCAGCAGAGAGCCGCGCAACTGGAACCAGCGCCAATCGTCTCCGGCCTGGCGGACGCGGAAAAGCGCGGAAAGCGACTTGTCCCGCGATTTGAGGAGCGCGGTCACCCCGCTGTAAAAATCGTCGTCCGGGTGCAGCGCGGTGCGGAATTCACCGTAAGAGCGGGGCAGGGCGTTGAGGTCGAGCGCAAGGTTCTGTTTCGCGTCGGGCGACCACCGCAGTTCGCCGCTCATCAGGTTCCAGGCGAAGAGCCCGGCGTTCGCGCCCTTGAGCGCGGCCTGCATCTCCTCGATGCGCTGCTGAGCCGCGTCGAGCGTCCGAGCGGTCTTGCGGTTCACGCGGAGCAGAACGACAAGGCCCGCCGAGACGAGGCTCGCGGCGGCGAGTCCCGCCGAGACGGCCAGGGCAGGCGCGATGAGCGCCGACCCAAGTAACACCGCCACCGCCAGAGCGAGAAGCCCATAGCCCGCGAGCGGAGCCCATGCGAGCCCCCGCCAGCCCGTCACGGCTGCGCCCTTCTCAGCGCCGGCCCGCACGAGAACGGGCTTCGCCATGATGGGCCATGCCGGACGGTAAGCGTCGTATGGGGACTCGCTTCTCATGGCGTGGCGGCGCTTTCCAACCTTCCGTTCCGAGCCTCCTTCACTACAGACGATTCGAGCGCCGCCGGTAAAAGCCGATCAGGCTTCAGGCAGGCTTATCCTCGCCCGAAATCTTGGAAGCGATTTCATACACGTCGTTCGACAGGCCCGGCTTCTTCAAGACGCGGACCAGAGCGGCTTTCGCCAGCGCGCGCCGTTTCGGCTCAAGGATGCGCCAGCTTTCGAAGGCGCCGAGCAGCCGTGCCGCGATCTGCGGGTTGAAGCTGTCGAGTTTGATCACGGCGTCCGCGACGATCGCGTAGCCGCGCCCGCTCGCGTCATTGAAGCGAACCGGGTTGCGATGCGCGAACGCCCCGTAGAGCGCGCGCACCTTGTTCGGGTTCTTCATCGAGAACAGCGGATGCTCGCTCAATGCGCCGATGGCGTCGAGCGTGCCCGGCAGCGGCGACGTGGCCTGGAGCGCGAACCATTTGTCCATGACAAGATGGTCGTCCTTCCAGCGCTTGAGGAAACGCTGGAGCGCGGCCTCGCGGCTTGCGTCCTCGGAGTGGGTGAGGACGGCGAGCGCGCTGAGCACGTCCGTCATGTTCGAGCCGGATTTCGCCTGCGCCTTGATTTTCGCCATGGCCGAGCGGCTGCCGCCCGCCGCCATCAGGTCGAGCGCGGCATTGCGCAGCGCGCGGCGGCCGGCGTTCAGCGCGTCGGGCGTGTAGGGCTCGCCCGGCGCGGAGGCGTCGTATACGGCGTCGAGCACCTTGCGCAGGCCCCGGCCGATCGCGGCGCGCAGCGTCTCGCGGGCATGATGCACGGCCTCCGGATCGACATCGGCGGCGATCTCGCGCGCGATGTCGCTTTCCGCCGGCAGGCCGAGGAAAGTCGCGCGATAGGCGGCATCGAGCGAGGCATCGCCGACGACTTCGCCGAGCGCAGCGATGAAGCGGCTGTTCGACTTCACCGGCTCGCCCGCCTGGGAGGCCCGGGCGAGCGCCACGAGATGGCGCAGCGCGAAGGTCTGCGCGGCTTCCCAGCGGTTGAAGAGGTCGCCATCGTGGCGCATCAGGTGCAGAAGCTCGCGGTCGGCGAGGTTCGAGCGCAGGATGACCGGCGCGGAGAAATCGCGGAAGAGCGACGGCACGGGGCGCGATTTCACCCCCTCGAAGGTGAACGTCTCCTTCGATTTGCGCAGCATCAGAAGCCCGTCGCGAACAGGGCCTTCGGCTGTCTTCAGCTTGATGTCCTTGCCGTCCGGCGCGACGAGCCCGAGCTTCACCGGGATCGGCACGGGCTTGCGCTTTTCCCCGTCCGGCGCGGGGGCGGGATAGGACTGGGCGAGGCTGATGCGCGCTTCCTCGTTCGCCGCGGAGTAGGTGAAGCGGGCTTCCACCTGGGGCGTGCCGGCCTGATTGTACCAGAGCATGAAGCTGGAGAGGTCCGCGCCGTTGGCGTCCGCCATCGCGCTCACGAAATCCTCCACCGTGACGGCCTGCCCGTCATGGCGCTTGAAATAGAGATCAAGCCCTTTCTTGAACCCCTCGCGGCCCAGCATGGTTTGCAGCATCCTGCATAATTCAGCACCTTTTTCGTAAACTGTTCTGGTATAGAAATTGTTAATTTCTATGAACGAACTCGGACGCACGGGGTGCGCCAGCGGTCCGTGATCCTCCGGGAACTGGTTCGTCTTGAGGAAGCGCACATCCTGAATGCGCTGCACCGTCGCCGAGCGCATGTCCGCGCTGAACTCCTGGTCGCGGAAGACGGTCAGCCCTTCTTTCAGGCAGAGTTGGAACCAGTCGCGGCAAGTCACGCGGTTGCCGGTCCAGTTGTGGAAATACTCGTGGGCCACGACGCTCTC
>CAZNAH010000041.1:19924-20162 GCA_964570735.1 uncultured Hyphomicrobiaceae bacterium
TCGGGGCGCGCGAGAATCAGCGCATCATTGAAGATGTTGAGGCCCTTGTTCTCCATCGCGCCCATGTTGAAGTCGGACACGGCGACGATCATGAACACATCGAGATCGTATTCGAGGCCGAAGCGCTGCTCGTCCCAGCGCATCGCGCGCTTCAGGCTGTCCATCGCCCAGGCGCAGCGATCCTCCTTGCCCGGCTCGACGTAGATGCGCAGCGCGACGGTGCGCTTGGATTTCGTCT
>CAZNAH010000042.1:0-20108 GCA_964570735.1 uncultured Hyphomicrobiaceae bacterium
ACCCGGACTCGCCCGCCATCGTCGAGCTCGCGCCCGACGACCGACGCCTCGCCGCCTGGGGGGCCGACCTGATCCAAGACGGCCACCTGATGACCATCGACCGCGACGACCGGCTGCTCGTCGCCGATCGTGATGCGCACGAGATCGTCGTCTGCAGCCGGGACGGCCGGCGTCTGGGCGGCATCGGCAACCGCCACCGGCCGCTGCAGCCCTTCAACCATCCCTGCGACATCGCCGTCGCCCCGTCCGGCGAGATCTACGTCGCCGACGGCTACGGTGCGGCCAAGGTCCACCGCTTCCACGCCGACGGGACGCCGGTCTTGTGGTGGGGCGAGCCCGGCCGCGAGCCCGGGCGGTTCATGACGCCGCACGCGGCCTGGGTCATGGCCGACGGCCGCGTCGCGGTCTGCGACCGCGACAACGACCGCCTGCAGCTGTTCACGACCGAGGGCAAGCTCTTGGCCGTCTGGTCCGACTTCCACCGCCCGATGAACGTGTGGTCCGACACCGGCGGCCGCCTCTACGTCACCGACCAGGTCCCGCGTCTGTCGCTGCTGTCGCCCGACGGCGCCCTGCTCGGCCGCTGCCGGCCGGTCCTGAACGGCGCTCACGGGATCTGGGGCGACACGGCGGGCAACCTCTACCTCGCGGAGATCAACCCGAGCCGGATCACGCGGCTCGAGCCACTGGCCTGAGCCGCGGCTGCTCGGCACCCGATCGGCGCACCACAGCGGAGCCCTGCGGCGCGGAGGTGCGGTCGTTGGCGGGCCACGCGCGATGAAAACGCGAACTACTCCTTCGCTATAGCTCTCCGATAGCCCGACGGCCTGATGTCCGGCGATGATCGGTTCCGTCGTGTAACGCGAGCTTGCTCTGCCAGTCTTCCGAGTCCGCCGATCCGTCCCGTGCACGCACGCGAGACCCAACATCATTTTACTTTTCTGTTGAATGATCGGCCCTGCGATGCTAATTTTACCACATGGTTGAACGAGAATCTCCCCAAATGGACCGGGTACTTAACGCCTTGAGCGACGGGACCAGGCGTCAGATGCTGCGCACCCTCGCCGATGGCGAGTGCAGTGTCGGCGAGTTGGCGGAGCCATTTCCCATGACGCTCGCCGCGGCGTCAAAGCACATTCGCGTCCTCGAGGCGGCAGGTCTCGTGCGCCGTGAGGTCCGCTGGCGCACCCATGTCTGCCGCCTCGAGGCGGTCCCGCTGAAACAAGTGTTCGACGAGCTGACCTTCTACGAAAGGTTCTGGACTGACCGTCTCGACGCGCTCCACCGGCTCCTGCGCGCGGAAGACGCCGAGGCCACGAGCCGAACCTCCGCTACAAAGCCATCGGAAGGTGACGAGCGATGACGCGCCAAGACGAAATGGATGCATTCGCCGTTATGACTCGAGGATCGACCCTCGTCATCCAGCGCTGGCTGCCCGGCCCCGCCGAGCGGGTCTGGCGCTATCTCACCGACAGTGACCTGCGCCGGAAGTGGCTGGCTTCCGGAGAGATGGAACTCGCGGCGGGCGCGCCGCTGGAGCTTGTCTGGCGGAACGATGGCCTGAGCGACGCGGACGATCCGCGCCCCGGCGAGTTTGCGGAGGAGGTGCGCATGCAGAGCCGGGTCATCGAGGTCGAGCCGGTGCGCCTGCTTTGCGTCGCATGGGGCAAGGGCGACGTGACCTTCACCCTGCAGGAGAAGGACGATCGCGTCCTTTTCACGGTCACGCATCGCGGCCTTCACGACCGGGGGGAACGGCGGGTGACCGCCCCGGGATGGCACATGCACCTCGACATTCTCGTCGCCGAACTTTCAGGCGCGCGGCCGCCGTCGTTCTGGTCCGGCTGGACGCGGCTTCGTGACGTCTATGACGGAAGATTTGATCAAGCTGAACAGGGATGAGACCGATGTCGAAGGACGAGAGAACCGCGGTGATCTTTGGCGGCAGCGGCGCCATCGGCAGCGCGGTCGGGCTCGCACTTTCCCGTCAGGGTGTGCAAGTCCATCTTGGCGCGCGCGACATGGCGCGACTCGATGAAGCGGCGCGTCTTATCCGTTCGGCGGGCGGGAGCGCAGAGATATTCGAGGTCGATGTGCTCGACGCGCAGGCGACGGCGGATCGTACCGCGAGCCTGGCCGCGCGGACCCTCGGTTTCGACATCGTGGTGAACGCCACGAGCTTCCTGCATGACCAGGGCAAGGAGATCGGCGATCTGTCGCTTGCCGACTTCCTGCAGGGCGTAACGCCGTTCCTCACGGCCCAGTTCAACATCTGCAAGGCGGTCGCGTCTCACATGGGCGGGGCGCGCGGGGGCGCGATCATCACTGTCGTGGCGCCGGCCGGGCGCATGGCGGCCCCCGGCCATCTCGGGCACATCGTCGGATGTGCAGGCTTGGAAGCGTTTACCAAGACGCTGGCGAGCGAGCTCGGGCCGCGCAACATCCGTGTCCTCTGCCTGCGCTCGCATGCAATTGCCGACGCGGTCGAGGCGGGCTCCTATACCGGCGCGCTTTTCGAACCCAAGGCGCGGGCGATGGGACTGAGCGTGCAGGACTGGCTCGGCGG
This sequence comes from uncultured Hyphomicrobiaceae bacterium, assembly GCA_964570735.1. Taxonomy (GTDB): domain Bacteria; phylum Pseudomonadota; class Alphaproteobacteria; order Rhizobiales; family Rhodomicrobiaceae; genus CAZNAH01. The sequence goes on from CAZNAH010000042.1 coordinate 2,567, forward strand.
TGCGGCGCAAGGCACGATGCTGAAGCGTCTGCCGACGCTCTCGCAGGTGGCCGAGACGATCGCGTTTCTGGCGTCCGATCACGCGGCGGCGATGACGGCGACGGCGGTCAATGTCACCGGAGGGGCGACCCTTGACTAAGCCCATCCGCCCGAACGGTGCGCTGACGCCATGAAGCTATGCCGCTGCCCCAGACCGTCGCTCAGTCCCTTCATCGATCTGATCTGGGCGTCCGCGCCCGAGGACGATCGCGCGCCTTCGCCGGGCCAAAAGGAACTGGTGCTTCCCACCGGCGCGATGCACCTCGTTCTGCGCCTTGAGGATGCGCCGTTGCGACTTTTCGCTGGCCCGGACGATGTCGTGGGGGAGACGGTCGGGACGTCCGTGATCGGCGGAGCGCGCGCATCCCCCTACATCAAGGACGTGTCGAACGCGCCGCCGACCGTCGGGGCGATGCTGCGGCCAGGCGCGATCGAGCTGCTGTCGAGTATCCCCGCGATCGAATTCGCGGGACGGCATACGCGGATCGATGACTTCTGGCAGCCCGCCGCCCTGTCGGATCTGGTGGATCGGCTGCGCGGGAGGCACCAACTCTCAGAAAGGCTAACCCTCTTTGAAGATGCTCTGTCTTCGCGGCTGCCGCATGTCCACGCGATCCACCCTCTCGTCGCGCACGCCCTCGGACGGTTCGACGCGTGCGCGAGCGTCGGGGAAGTGGTTACCGAAACCGGCTTCAGCCAACGGCATTTCTCGCGCACATTCACCGAATGGGTAGGGATGAGCCCGAAGACGTATTGCCGTGTCCGGCGGTTCGGGCGGGTCCTTGGGCGCATGAACGCGAGCCCCGTTTCGGACCTGGCGGACCTTGCCGCTGCGGTGGGCTACGCCGACCAGGCCCATATGACGCGCGAGTTTCGCGCCCTTGCCGGGGTCACTCCAGCGCAGTACGTGATCGCCGCGCCAGCCGACCGCCACCATTTCCCCATCTGATTTCCGGAATGTCCGGTTTCTTCAATACCGGTGCTTCCAAGGAGACATATCAAGCGGGAACGCCACATCTGAATTGGAGCCCATGATGCAGATCCATGAAGCCTTCGCCTATCTGCGGGCCCGTGACGGCAACGCGGCGATCGAATTCTACAAGGCCGCCTTCGGCGCGACCGAGAAGTTGCGGCTGGTCGAGCCCGGCGGTCGGCTCGGTCACGCAGAACTCGTCTTTGGCGACACCATCATCATGTTGTCCGAGGAGTTTCCCGAATACGGCATTCACGCGCCGGACCCAGATGGGCGCGGCACGTTCGCCATCCATCTACACGTCGACGACGCCGACGCGATGATCGCGACAGCCGTCGATCTTGGCGCAACGCTCGTGCGCCCGGCGGCCGACGCCTTTCACGGCGAGCGTTCGGGAACGATCCGCGACCCTTTCGGCTATGACTGGATCATAGGGCACTCCATCGAAGACGTGGCGCCCGAGGAGATGCAGAGGCGGTATTCGGAAAACGAGAGCGACGGCTATGCGCGACCGGGGTCTGGTGACGAAGCCTGATGCTTACTGGAGGGCCACGCCGGATGACGGTGAGCACTATACCTACGCTGTAATGCTACGATAAGTTGGGAACGCCACAAGTGCAGGGTCAAGAGAAAATCAATGGCTATATCATTCTACGATCTCAGCGTGCCAACCTTCTTACAGACCGTCAGGGCCGTTGGAGGCTTCCTTGATCGTGCAGTCATTCACAGTGCGGAAGCTGAGGTTGATCCCGACGACATCGTGGAGGCGCGCCTCTCTCCTGACATGGCACCGTTTCATTTCCAGATCGAAGCGCTGATCCATCATTCCGTATGGGGGCTGGAAGCGGTCAAGACCGGGGTGTTCGCGCCGCCTCTTCTGATTGGAGCAATGCCTTTCCCCTATTTTCGGACCATGGTTGCCGAAGCGGTATCGGCGCTGGAGGCGTTCATTCCCAAGGAGGTCAATAATTGGTCCGGCAAGAAACTGAACATTGAGCTGAATAGACCGCGCGACGAGGACGGTGCTTGGACACCGTGGGACCCGCGGAACTTGTCCTTCACCTCGGAGACTTTCCTCTTGTCGTTCTCGCTACCAAACTTTCACCGCCTGTAACATTCTGCGCGCCCGCGGCGTGCCGCTCGGAAAGCGCGACTATGAGGGTCGGCTGCGCATCGAGGCTGCGTAGTCGTTACGGCTTCCGGGTTGAAAGCCACGGCGATCGGCGATTGATGGCGGACCAACTCTGTGTTGTGCGAACGGTACGCAAAGCACAGAAGGCGCCTGTCTTGGCCCAGGTTGAGCTTAACTGCCCTTTGCATATAACTGGTGAGAAGAAAGCTCACTTCAAGAATTGTCCGCCAACATTTCTTTCGGCATGACACGCCCATCGTAGAAGGCAGGGAGGGCTAAACCGATGCACGACAACGACGCGCCGGATCAAGACATCTACTATCATGGCACCCGTGCCGATCTGAGGGTGGGCGATATGCTCGAGGCCGGGAATCGATCGCACTATGGATCGAAAAAGAAAAATCCTTGGATCTATTTTGCCGCCACACTTGAGGCGGCGATCTGGGGAGCCGAGCTGGCGGGCGGCGAAGGTGCCGAGAGAATCTACATCGTCGAGCCGACTGGCCCCTTCGACGACGATCCCAACCTCACCGACAAGAAGTTCCCCGGCAACCCGACGCGGTCCTACCGCTCTCGCGATCCGCTGAGGATTGTGGGCGAGATCAAGGGATGGGTGGGCCACCCGGCGGAGGACCTGCAGCGGATGAAGGAGAGCGTCGAGCGCATCCGCGCGCAGGGCATTGAGGCGATCGACTGAGCGAAAACGGACCCCCCGGATTTTTCGGGGGCACCCGGCGAGGCCCAAATTCCATCGGGCGCTCGGCAGCCATTTCAGTCTTTTTCAAAGAACGAGCCCGTGAGACCTTGCCGGCATCTATCTGAATGGTTCTTGGAGCGCTGCCCTGTCGCGCAGTGGTCGCCCTTTGGCATCCACCTTGTCGCACACGCGAACCGTGTCTGCCGACTAACGGCAGCGCGTTTCTACTATCGGGATCTGGACCGTTAGCCTTTTTATCAGCGGAGCCATCGGTTCTTTCGTCGCCGTTAAAGGACCTGTCCCATAGTCGGTCGGGGGATAAAGAAGAGCGCACTTGCAGAACGTCCTCATCATCGTCCGGCCCGACGATGGCTAGAGCAGCCCCAAAATCGAGCCGAGAAGACCTGCGACGCCAAGCACCCAGACACCGGGAAATCGCAAACCCATGGTCACAACCAACATCATCGCTGCCGCCAATGGGATCGGTGCGGTCCAAACAGCGACCGCTTGCGGAACAATGTGAAGGCCGACGGCAAGCCAGATTCCTCCGATCACGAGCCAGTCGACAGCGACAATTACCCAAGCGGCGCGGATTAGACCCCGCCGCTGGCCCACCAGCCCGTCCGAAATCTGTTGCAACCCTGTGAGATGATATCCAGCGGTTATGAACAGCAGCGCGGCGGCGAAAAGTGAAAGCGACTGCTGCATTGGCGCAACCTCATGTTTCTGTTCAGAAAGGCACCCTATTGTGCCCAGCTATACGCTGTCGTATACTCCACACATTGCGCTAGGTCAATACGGCAGCGTACAGCGATCTGAAGGGGATGATGTTTGAGCCAGGAGAGTAGTCCGTCGAGCAAGATCTGGGTTCTCGAGGCTCTTAAAATGCTGGCCGAGAACGGGGTCGACGCTGTGAAGATCGAGCGACTGGCAAGCCGGATAGGCGTCAGCAAGGCTCCCTTCTACTGGCGATTCAAGGACCGGAATGCGCTGCTCGATGCCATTCTAGACCACTGGAAGAACGACCTGACTATGAAACTGATAGAAGACGTGGCGGCCATCGAAACACCCCGCGAGCGACTGGAGGCCATTGTCGCACTCTCAATCGAAGAAGACATCGATGGCATCGTTGTGTCAGGCATAGAAGGGGCAATCAGGGCCTGGGCTGCACAAGACAAGAAGGTGGCGTCGTTCGTTGCCGAGGTAGACACATTGCGTGTCACGTATGTTGCCAGCGAACTTGCGGTCATGGGGGGGCAGGCCGAAACGTCCCGTAGTCTTGCGAAGGCAATCTATCTTGGACTGATCGGCCTCTATACGGCGCGCCGATACACGCCAGAGCTTGCCAGCGATGACGCATATGTCGAGTTCGTGCGTGTCGCTCTAGACAGCATCTCGGGCAGCGGCACGAAGCAAACATCGCAACCGGCGATGCAGTCTAGACCTGATTAGCGCTTGGCAGGCAACACATGAAACGATCAACACGCCATCACCTTCTCACCATCCTCTGCGTTGCCCTGGCCTTAGCAGGATGTGCGGCGCCCGGACCGGCATCGTCACAGCCTGTCGGCTGCGACGAAACAGGCCGGGTGCGGACATCGGAGAACCTCGTGATCGACGACGCCCCGATGTACCTGTTGACACGGGGAGAGGACTGCACGGCGCCGATCCTCCTCTGGCTGCATGGCGGGCCGGGGGCGGCCGAACGGCCGCTCTTCCGGCTATACAATCGGGAACTGGAAGGTGACTTCATCGTCGCCTATTGGGATCAACGTGGCGCAGGCAGGTCCTGGAATCCCGACGCCGATCCGGCTGTCCTTAGCGTCCGTCGTCATTTGCAGGACCTCGATGGGATTGTCGCCCATCTTCGCCGTTCATTTCCGGGCCGGAAGGTGATCCTTGTCGGGCACTCATGGGGCGCGGCGCTAGGCATTCTCCGCGCAGCGGAGAGCCCCAAAGACATCGCAGCGGTCGTCGCGGTCAACCCCCTGATTGATGGACTTCAAAGCCAGATCGCCCAAGCAAGCTTTGTGGCCGACGAAGCCGAACGTGAGGGCGATCCAGACGTGATCGGCGTTCTTCGCCGCATCGGCTCGCCCCCGTTCGACGGGCCCGAACTTCTGGAGATGCAGAGCTTGGTCGGGCGCTATGGCGGAGAATTCCACAATCGACCAAGCTTTCTCGGCGCGACGGTGTCTGGGCTGCTGCGGGGCTATGTCGGGCCCGGAGAAATTGCCCGGATCATTCGGGCCAACAACGCGAGCCTGGTGGCGATGGCCGACGATGTGGCGGCAATTGATCTTCGCGACAGCATTGTCGCCCTAGAAGTCCCGATCCTGCTTATGCTCGGTCGGCATGACCGCATACTGGACCCGAGGCTCGCAGAAAGCTTCGCGGAGCACGTCGGCGCGTCAACTGCGGGCGTCGTATGGTTCGAACACTCGGCGCACAACATCCCGTTCGAAGAGCCGGAAGCATTCCATCGGGTCTTGCGCTCTTTCACCGCAACCATTGCCGAAGGCGTGCAGGCCGCTGTCGAGGGTGAAGACTGAATATCTCGAAGCTCGGGCGACGGGTGGGTTTTATCGCGAGCGGCCCAGGGAGGTCCCAATTTTCATGAGTATGCCAATCCGACTTGAAACGCGTCGCTTCATTCTTCGGGAGTTCCGCGAAATTGACCGGGCTCCATTTGTCGAATGCCATGCCGATCCTGCCTTCGCTCGCTTCCACACGGACGCTGAGCGCAAAGCAGGGCACGCCGAGACGGTTTTTAATCTGTTTCTTGCCTGGCAGACAGAACAACCCCGGAAGAACGTTCAATTGGCAATTTCAAGGGGCGCGCAGTCAACTTATCTGGGCAACGTCGGACTGAGGACTGAAGGGCTCGAGCCCGGAGTCGGCGAAATCGGGATCGAGATTGTCAAAGCACTTTGGGGCACAGGCGCAGCGGATGAGGTTCTTCAGACATTCGTCGAATGGGCGCGCAGGGAGATGGGCATCACTCTGATCGCGGCCGAGACCGCGCTCGGCAACCGCGCCGCTGAACGCATTGCCATGGCCGCGGGGCTGCATGTGGTGCGGGAGGATGGCAAGAGGTACTGGCGGTAAGAGGGAACCTGATATCCAATCCTGCACTTCCTTACGATCCAGCGCCATCGGCGATCTGGTACTTGGCACACTTCAGCGAGGAGCAGGAGCATATCTGCCGAAGCCTACCGTTTCGGCAGGCTCCGGTCCGTATGCTTTACGCCGCTTTGCTCCACGTACCAACGGCGGCGGCCTTTGCGCAGAAGTCGGCGAAGTCGCGCGCCGGGCGGCCAAGCGCGCGCTGCACGCCGTCGCCCAACGTCGCGTTGCGCCCATCGAAGACCTCGCGGCAGATGTCGGTGAAGACATCGGCGACCAGCGGCCCGCCAATGCCGGTCATTGCCTCGTGAAACTGCTCGAAGCTGACCGGGTGATAAATCACCTTGGTTCCAGTCGCATGGCCGAGTTCCGCGGCAACCTGATGGAAAGTCAGCAGCCGAGGGCCGGTGACGTCGTATTCTTGGCGCGAGTGCTTCGGACTCGTCAGCGCTGTGACGACCACCTCCGCGATGTCGTCGATGTCGACGATGGGCTCGGCAACCTCGCCTGCGGGCAGGGCTAGGACGCCCTCCAACACTGGGCCGTGCAAATACCCCTCGGAGAAGTTCTGCGCGAACCACGACGCGCGCACGAGCGTGTAGTCGAGACCGGAGCGGCGCACGATGTCTTCGCAGGTCTGTGCGTGCGTCTCGCCCCGCCCGGACAGCAGCACCAGTCGACCGACCCCTGCGGCGAGGGCGGCTTCGGTCAGCGCCTTAATGTGTTCGGGGGCGCCAGGAAAGGCGAGGTCGGGAAAGTAGGTCACATAGACCGCCTTCGTGCCAGCGAGCGCCGGGCCCCAGGTCTCGCCCTTCTCCCAATCGAACGGCGTTTGAGACTGTCGCGAGGCGCGGCGCACCGTACGACCGGCCGATTCAAGTAGGTCCGCGACGCGGCAGCCAGTCTTGCCGGTTGCGCCAATCACAAGAATGGGGGAGGTCTGCATCTCGGTCGTCCTTTGAGAATGTTGCGATGACCGATGGGTATTCGCTCGCCGGTGGACGATCTATGACCGGACTGCTTAGTTTGTTTGCCGAACGTCCAAGGCTCTGGACGAAACCTCACCTGCTGGATACCGCTAGCCATGAGTTATCCCGACCCGAACCTGCCCGAGGGCTCTGACCCTCTCGGCGCCAGCCTCCATCTCCTTCGTCTCGAAGGAACACTCTATTGCCGCGGGGAGCTGACATCGCCCTGGAGCGTCGCGGTGCCACGCCTGGATGGACTACTGACCTTTCTGGTCGTGACATCAGGACGCTGTTGGCTGGTGCTGGAGGGTCAGCCGCCCTTGCGGATGGAGCAAGGCAGCCTCGCGCTGATCCCGCACGCTACGCCGCATCGGATCTGCAGCCACCCGGATCTGCATGGTCTGTCCCTGATGGAGATACCGGTCGAGAAGGTCTCGGACCGGTTCGAGGTCATGCGCCACGGCGGCGGCGGCGAGATGACGCGCACAATGTATGGCGTCGTCCGCTTCGACCATGTCGCGGCGCGCCACCTGATCAGCCATTTGCCGCAAGTAGTGCGGATCGACAGCTGGGAGAACGACGCGGGCAGCTGGCTGCAGAGCACCCTCCGCTTCATTGCGCGAGAGGCGGCACAGCTGCGCCCCGGTGGCGAGACCGTCATCACCCGGCTGGCCGATGTTGTGGTGATCCAAGCTATCCGCGCATGGCTCGACACCGCGCCGGAGGCCGACCAGGGCTGGCTGGCTGCGCTGCGCGATCCACAGATCGGCCGGGCGCTGGCGATGATTCACAAGACACCGGGCGCGGACTGGTCGCTCGACGGACTTGCACGGCCGGTCGGCATGTCGCGCTCGGCCTTTTCAGCGCGGTTTTCGGTTATGGTCGGTTTGGCCCCAATGGCCTACGTTCGGCAGTGGCGGCTGAACATGGCCCGCGCACGCATCGTCGAGACTTCCGACTCCCAGGCAGCCATAGCGCTCGATCTAGGGTACCAGTCCGAAGCCGCCTTCTGCCGCGCCTTCAAGCGGCATTTCTCTGCGTCGCCTGGCAGTCTGCGTCGAACCTCGTTGACGCAGGCCACGACCCAGGCGGCCGAGCTCACCGAAGAATGGGTCGGTGCGATGTTGGACCGTGCGAATTGAAGACATTGCGGCTCAAGACCTGGTTGCTGTGTCAAGCCTGCGCGAACACGCTCGTGCTTGCTCTCGCATGACAGTGTAGTCCCTCAACATCTCGGCAATGGCCGAGCCATCCTGCAGCAACGTCAGTTCCTCAGCCGCCCGCCGGAGCGGATGGAAGTCGCCATGTGGCTAGATACCGTGTCACAAAAACTGATGGAAACAAGGCAAATGCAGAAAGTCAACGGAATCGGTGGCGTCTTCTTTCGCTCCAAATCTCCCAAAGCACTTGCAGAATGGTACGAGAAGAATCTCGGCATCGACATTTCGCAGCGGACGTGGGTCCAGCAAACGTGGGTCCAGCAAAGCGGTCAGACGGTGTTCGCGTTATTCGACGAGGACTCAGAATGTTTCGGGCGGTTGAACCAGCAGTGGATGATCTGCTTTCGGGTTGCTGATCTTCAGCTCATTATAGACCAACTTCGTTCGAACGGAATCGATGCGACCCAGAAGGAGGAGTGGAATAGCGAGGTTGGCATCTTCGCGCGCATCCATGATCCAGACGGCAATCCGATAGAGCTATGGCAGCCCTAATCGCGCACGGGGGCGCCGGGACGACTCGAGAGGCGGTCGTAGTCCTCCAGCGGGACGCGGGCGGCCTACCGACTCACCTGAACCGGACACGCCGGTGAAAACTATGATCCGGCGTTTTGAGATGTCGAGCGAGACGCCCTTGAGGTGGTTCTCGCTCGTGCTGCGAAACGGATGCGGCCTTCCTCGCCCATGGTATTCCTCATGCTGATTGACCAAAGTAGGTTGGGTGAAGATGCCTCAGCGAAGGGCGCGCGCGACCGCAGGGCTGGACAAAAATCAATATGGCCGTTTGCCGACCCATTGGACCAGCTGAACCACTAAACCGTTCGGGTCCGAGACTTGAACATGACGCTCGCCCCAGTCGTCCTGGCGGATCTCGGAGGTCGGCTGGACACCGTTGCTTCGCAGTGTTGCGACCTCGGCCTCGATGTCCGCGACCGTAAAGGCCAAGGTGATGCCTTGCGCCCGCACATGGCGCTGCGAGGCGTCGAGCGTGGCGAGCCCCTCGCGCAAGAAGAAGAGCGTCGTGCCGCCGCCAGGATGCTCGACCGCCCCGCCGCCGTCGAATGAAAGCACTTCGCGGAACCCGAAATGCACCGCAAGGAACCCGGCGGACGCGGCGGGATCGCCGACGACAAAAGAAAGCGTCGTGGCAAGAATGTTCATGGACCTGGCCTCGGCTTCGCAGTGGAAGGCATCACGAAGCGGCCGTCGCAAGGGGGGTCAGGTGCGCCTTGATCTCGCGCGCGATCAGGTCGGGCGGGACCACATGCCATTCACCGGGCAGACTTTTGTGATGCGCGCCGGGGATCAAGCGCGCGGTCGTTGCCGCCGACCCCGTGAGATCGTTGCTGCTGCCTTCACTGTCGAGAACCAGGGTCGGCACCGACACAGCGGCAAGCACATCCGGGCATATCGCGTCAGACAGTCGGCAGTCATAGACCAGGGTCGACGCGATGCCCACCATCCGCGTCCAACGGTCCGTGCCGCGCGTCCCCGCTATCATCTCTTCCGGAACGCCGATGGCCGCATTGAAATGCGCCACGGCATCCTCGTGACGCCCGGCGCGGACCAGATCGGCCAGTTCCCTTGTCAGCGGATCGGGCCCCTGAGCACCGTTCTGCAGCGGCGGCTCCATGAGGACGAGACCGCCAAGCGGCACTCCCTGCGCGGCCGCGTGAAGGGCCAGAAGTGCGCCGGACGAATAGCCGTAGACAAATGCCTGCCCGCCCAGGGCATCAACCAGCGCTGCCAGGTCGTCAACCTCCCGGTCCGGCGCATAGGGGAGTGTGTCGCCGCTCTCGCCCCGGCCGCGGCGATCGTACCTGCAGACGGTGAAATCCGCGGTCAAAAGTGGGACAAGGTCATCGAAGGCGCTGAGGCCCCGGTAGTGCCCGGCAGGTTCGATGAGGATCAGCGCAGGACCGCTGCCGGTACACTCGAACGCGATCGGTGTCCCGTCTCGGGACGTCGTCATGGATGATCTGGACAAGGCTCGCTCCTTTCAGTACTCATGAGTACCGACGTAACCCGCCGAACCAAGTACTGTCAAGTACCGCAGAGGACCCATCCGTTGGCACAGACAGCCAAGCGACAGCAGCGCCCGCGCCCCGAGGATGTCCGTCGGGTGATCCTCGACGCAACGCGGCAGCTCTATTTTGAGAAGGGATATGCCGGGACGAACACGGACGAGATCGCGGCACTGTCTTCGGTGTCCAAACAGACGATCTATCGCCATTTCACGGACAAGGATGATCTGGTCCGCGCGGCGATCCTGAGTCTGATCGCTGATGCCGAAGAGCAAGGGGCAGAGAGCTTCGATGCCTTGGCCGAATCTGACAGCCCAGAGCGCGATCTGCGCATTTTCGCCCGCCAGCACCTGCACGATGTCATCCAGCCCAACATCATGCGCATGCGGCGCCGGATCATCGCCGAGGTGGACCGCTTTCCCGATGTCGCCAAGGCCTGGTATGACGCGGCCCCAAAACGCGGGCACGAGAAGCTGGCGGCAAGTTTCGCCCGCCTGCAGGAGCGCGGCTTTCTTCGTATGGCCGATCCCCTACTGGCCGCAGAGCAGTTCAACTGGCTGATCCTGTCGATCCCGATGAACCGGGCCATGTTCGATGCCGCCGCCACTTCCGACACGTCGCGGCACGCGGACTACGCGGACGCGGCAGTGGACGTGTTCCTGGCCGCCTATGGCGCGGAGCGTACGTGAGGCTGCCAGCGGGATGGCTTCGCGACTTTCATCAAATGGGGGATGAATGCTTTTCGAGCAAAGGGTCCTGGACCGGATCGCGGTCGGCGAGGTCACGGTAGCATTCCGCCGGTGGCGACGGCCAACGGTGAAGGCCGGCGGCCGCCTGCGCACCCCGATCGGCGAGCTGGCGGTCGGGGTTGTCGAGGCAGCGACCCTAGAGGAGATCACCGATACGGACGCTCGGGCGGCTGGGTTTGCGGACCGGGCGGAGGCATTGGCGGCGCTTTCTGCCGGCGCAGGCCAGCTCTATCGGATCGGGTTTCGGCTGGACCGCGAGGACCCGCGCAAAGGCTTGACCTTGAGCGATGACCTCGACGTGCAAGCGGTTGATCTGATCCGCGAAACGTTGCGCGACTTGGATCGGCGAGGCCGGGGTCCGAAGTGGACCGACACCTACCTGCGTCTTGTGCACCTGCATGCTGGCGTCCCGGCCGGTGAACTTGCCAGCATGGCCGCAGCGGATAAGGCCTTGCTGAAGCGCCGTATGCGGCTGCTGAAGAACCTCGGGCTCACGGAAAGCCTCGATGTGGGGTATCGGCTCAGTCGACGGGGGCGGCGGTTTCTTCGCGGGCCATCGATCCCCGGGGCCCGAGGCAAACCTCCTCGGCAGGCTGCTGAGCAGCCGGCTGTCCGCAACGCGGTTGTCGAAGACGCCGAGGTGCTGGCGCAAATCTGGATTGAAGGCTGGGCCGATGCACATGACGGGCTTCTGCCTGCGGAACTAGTTCGCCCAAGGACCCAGCACGGTTTCCGACAAAGGCTGCTTGACGGACTCGAGGCGACCATCGTCGCCCTTGAGGAGGGACGTCCTGTCGGTTTCGCGATGGTCAGGCAAGATGAACTCGACCAGCTCTACGTCGCGCGGAATGCGCGCGGGACCGGCACGGCCTTTCGTCTGGTCTCGGCCGCGCTTGACCGGATCCGGCATGCGGGGCACCGGGGCGGCTGGCTCGCTTGCGCGATCGGCAACCACCGTGCCGCGCGGTTCTACGAAAAGGCGGGATGGACACTGGCGGGCGTCGTAACGATTCGTCTGGGCACCCCTGAGGGAGAGATCCCGCTTGAAGTTTGGCGCTACGAGATCGCGGTCTCTGCGCCCCAAGAATAGCGACGGGCCTCAGGTGCCCGGCGGTCCCGCGACCCCATATCTCGCCAGGAAGAGATCGACGGTTTCACGCGCGTGTTTCTGCATCTGGCGTGGATCCGGTATCGCGCCGTCGCCCAGATGCATGACCTCGCTCGTCGGTCCACCCATTAGAAGCCAGTTGAACTGCTTCGCAGCGACGGATGGGTCGGCGACCGAGAGCAGGCCTTGAGACGAGAACTTGACTAGCGCCTCGGTGAGCCGGTCGATGGCGCGCCCAGGACCCTGCCGGTAGAGTGCGACTCCGAGTCCCGGAAACCTTGCACTTTCCCCGATGACCATCCGCCGCAACTGCATCAGGCGCGGTGTGAGAACTGCCTTGAGCTGTTCATTGGCGAAGCGGAGCAGCCAGTCTTCCGGACTCACACCCTCTGGCAAGTGCTCGACTTCCCCACGAATTCTCTGCGCGGCGCCACCTGCCAGTGTCCCTACGACCTCTTCGAACAGGTTTTCCTTGCTCCCGAAGCGGCTGTAGATCGTCTGGACCGATACATCAGCGCGGGAAGCGATCTGATCCATCGTCGCGCCGAGGAAGCCCTCGGCCAAGAAGACGTCCGCCGCGGCCGAGATGATCCTGGCCCGGCTGCGCTCGATCCGCGTCTGCGCTCCGTTCGACACAGTCTGGCTCCTCTCCTTCGAACAAGGTCGTCACAAGATCGTTGACCACACTAACTGGAACGAGTATTCCATTTAACACCTCGCGAGGCGCTAGCCTAGCGAACAGCACACAGGCAAGGAACACCATCCATGAAACTATATGGGACGCCGCCGACGCGGGCTCTCCGCGCGCTTTGGTTGATCAACGAGCTCGAGATCGACTGCGAGATCGTGACCGTCGACATGGGCGTCAACGAGCATGGCAGCCCGGAAATGCTGGCGTTGAACCCTGCCGGGAAGCTTCCTTTCCTGGTCGACGGTGATGACGTCATCACAGAGTCTTGCGCCATTCAGTTGTATCTTGCGGAGAAGGATCCCGAGAAAGCTCTGCTGGGACGCACGCTATCGGAAAAAGGCCAAGTCTACCGTTGGATGTTCTTCCTCGCGACCGAGATCGAACAGCCACTTTGGCGCATTGCCCTTCACACAAGGCTTTACGCCGAGGACGAGCGCCTCGCGGCGGATGTTCCGCTTGCGACAAGAGACGGAAAAGCGATGGTCTCGGTACTGGAAGCCCACATGCAGGGCCGCGAGTACGTCGTGGGGCCGCAGATCACGGTGGCGGACTTCAATGCGGCCTACACGCTGGATTGGGCACGTGAGGCGGGACTGCTCGAGAACGCGCCGACGCTGAGGTCATACGTCGACAGGATGTACGCACGGCCCAAAGCGCCGCAAACCATCGAAGAGGCCTGGCTTGAATTGCGTCGCCTGATTGGGTGACTGCCAAAAGGTTGCGAGTCCGTGCTCAGCCGTCAGAAGTCTTGCCGGCATAGCAATCACTTCGCTGGTGGGTCTCTCCTAACGATTCAGGGCCTCACCCGTATCAGGTCGCCTCTGAGCGGGTGAGAATGAGCTTTAACCCAGCGTAGCCGAAAAAGGCCGCGGTCACACCGTCGATGCTCCGACGCGCCTTGCGATACCCGGACCGAATGGGCGCCTGCGAAAACAGGACCGCATAAGCAAGGTAGATGAACAGGCCGAGGGCCGCGCAGAGCGCGGTCGTCATGACCAGTGCTGAGCTCTCGTCGGAAGAGCCTATGCCGAGCGCCAGAACGGAGATCCACGCAAGCACGGCCTTGGGATTGCTGAGGTTGAGCACAAGGCCCCGGATCAGGAGTCGATTGTCCGCCGCGGGTAGGACTTCACCAGACGGGAGGTCGGCCGTGATTGCACTGCGGGCCGATTGCCAGGCGAGCCACAGCAGATAGGCGCCGCCGAACCAGCGCAAAACAGTCAATGCGACTGAAGACTGGACGAGCAGCGCGCCAAGTCCTGCCGCCGCAACTACGCCCCAAAAGGCCAGCCCTGCGGCTAGGCCTATGCCCAGCACAGCCGCCGCCCGCGCCCCCCGAGCCATTGCAGTGGTCGACACGGCCAAGGTTGCCGGGCCGGGTGACGCCGCTGCCACGAAGAATGCGAAGATCGCTGGGGAAAACAGAGCGTCGATCATCTGGGTGTCCTGGATCAATGGGTTATTGTGCTGAGACCGTCATGTCGGGCCTCCGTCATGGGGTTCTAGTTCGGGCTGGTGGCTCGCGCGCGGCGAACCACTCCACGATGGGCGGCATGTTGCGCTCGAACCCGTCGCCCAGAAACATGCTGAAGAAGCGCGCGGGCGCTGTCTCGGCATTGCGGAAATCGTGCATGACGCCCGCCGGGATTCTTAGGAACGTGCCTGCCGGGCAGACCGTCCAAGTCTATCCAAGCAGGAAGTCCGGGTAGCCGTCAAGAACGAGCTCGTCGTTCCTCTCCTGCCTATGCGCGCCAACGCCCGGCTGGCCGGGATCGAGAAGCCACTCCGAGGCCGAGTACCGCTCGCCCGTCTCCACGCCATCCGCCTTGAAGACAGCCGTCAACCGGCCCATAGCGTAGCGCCGACCACCGCCGGGCGGCAGGCAGATGATGCCGTCATTCGGAAACTCGGTCATTCCGCAAGTCCCTTGCCGGCCATCACCGCGGTAGAGGCATCGAACACCGCTTTCTGTGCCGCGAATGCCCGTAGGAAAGCAGGTCGCGCTTCCCCGCGCGCGACATATCCCGCTAGGGACGGATGTTCCTCCAGAAGTCCCGAACCATGCAGACGGCGCAGGACGGTGACCATCATCAGGTCACCAAGAGTGAACGTCCCTTCCAACCAGTCCTTCTCACCGAGCCATACCCCAAGTTCCCCAAGCCGCTTGTGGATGCGCGCCTCCAGCATTGGCTGCCGCTCGGCATGCCAAGGCTTGTTGCGTTCGACCATGCGGGCCAGATCCCAGTCCCAGATGGGCGGCTCGACCGTATCGAGAGCGGCAAAAACCCAAGCCATGGCCCGGGCACAACCTGCCTTGTCCTCCGGAAGCAAGCCTTGATGCTGCTGCGCGAGGTGTAGAGCGATTGCACCAGACTCGAACAGCTCATGGCCGTCTTTTTGCCACGTCGGGATCTGGCCGAACGGATGCAGCGCCCGATATTCCGGCGTCTTGAGGTCGGCGAAGCTGACGAGCCGGACGTCACAGCTTTGCCCGAGCTCTTCAAGCGCCCAGCGGACGCGAAAATCACGCGCTAGCCCGCGTCCTCGGTCGGGGGAGTCAGAGAAGGCAGCGAGAACTCCACGCACCCGGTGGGCTCCAATTATAGTACTGATGAGTACTTATACTTCACAGAAGCGGAGCCGCGTGTCAAGCCGGAACCACCCGGGCCGTCGTTGGGATCATCCTTTCGCCAACTGTGATATGCTTGGCCAAACGGCGACGAACCGACCGATCTCGCGATGTCGCGGTCGTCTGTCCCACGGTCGCTATCAGATTGTTCATGAAGGAGGCCAAGAACCGATCAAGACAACGTTCGACACATCCATTCACGGAGATATGCTCCGCAAGACCGCGCGGCTTCAGCAGTTGCGGTACGCGGCACTTGCGGCCGAGTTCGGCAGCTTTCGCCGGGTTGGCAGGGTGGTCGGCAAAAATTCCAGTCAGATCAGTCGGAAAATTGCTGATCTGGAAGATCATCTCGGCGTTGGTCTTTTTGAACGCGGAGCCTTCGGAGTTCGGCCGACCGTTGCCGGAAGCCAGTTCATCGTCAGTATCAGAGCCGCGCTTGATCAAATCGACGAAGCCATCGCCATAGCAGGGGCGGCCGGACGAGCGGAAACAGGGATCCTGCGGATCGGCATCGTTCTCACAATCGCTCAGGGCGCCCTACGGCATCTGATTGAGGCCTACGCCGATCAGCATGCCGACATCGAGCTTGTTCTGGTCGATGGCGGCCGCTCAGGTCATCTCGCGGCGATCCGGGCCCACACGTTGGACGTGGCGTTCCTGCCCGGTGATGTCTCCTATGACGGTTTCGACGTAGAGATTTTCTGGCAGGAACGGGTTCACCTTGCCCTGAGTGGCAGGCATCGTCTCGCCGACCGGAACAAGATCGACTGGGCGGACCTTGCCGAGGATCGGTTTATAGTCTGCCGAACCGAACCGGGACCAGAGGTGCGGCGCTATATCCTCAGGCGCGCCGAAACGCATGGTTTCGTTCCCAACATTCGCCATGAAGACGTCGGTCAGGAGACCTTGATGAATCTGGTTGCGATGGGCCGAGGCGTGACCCCGGTCGCGGAGGCCTGGAAAGGCGTTGGCCTCCGGGGGCTGATCCTTCTACCAATCGGAAACGAAGACGACATCGTGCCGTTCAGCGGATACTGGTCACCCGCCAACGACAATCCCGCGCTCAGGCGCTTCCTGAGCCTCGCACGGATCGAGGCGAAGCGGACCGGCGCTGCTTCCGCGCCTTCGCGAACGCCCGATCCGTCGCCATGAAGCGCAAGAGCATCGGCGCGATGAGCTTGACCGGTTCGTGGCTCTGGCCGGTTTCGCGCGCCAGCAGGTCGGCATAAGCGACGAGATCGCGGTGGAGTTCCGCGGGCAGTTCCACGGATACCTTTACCGGCTTGTCGTCCGGGATCGCGCCAAGCTTCAGTTTCGTCATCGTCCATCTCCCTAGGGCTCAAGGATAAGGTCGCGCGTGACCATCAAGCGCACCGGGAAGCCGGGCCGGATGGTGAGCGTGGGCGGGACTTGAAGCTGGCGGCGCACGATCTCCTCGCCTGCGCGGCCGATCGTGTCCTGGGTCCCCTCGCGGATTGCGCGTGCGATGTCGCTCTCATTGTCCCGGCCGAGTTCGGCGCCGATGTTGAGGATGGTGGCTAGCCCGGCGGCGAGGAAGAGCCGGTCCCAGTGATTGTCGACGCGATCCTGAAGGCCTGCGTAGCCCGCTTCGTCGGTCCCTGGCTGGCGTTCTAGCACGATGGAGCGGCCATCGGGCAGGATGAGGCGCGTCCAGGCCATCAGCAGGCGCCGCTGACCGGAGGCAATGCGGCTGTCGTATTCGCCAATGAGGCGCGAGCCCTGTGGGATCAGCAGGAAGCGGCCGCTCGGGCTGTCATAGACATTGGCGGTCACCTGGGCGCTGATCTGGCCCGGCAGGTCCGAGCGCAGACCAGTGATGAGGGCGGCCTCGATGACGGAGCCTGCTTGCAGCACATAGGGGCTGGCTGGCGCCTGCAGCCGGTCGGCGGTGGTGGTGCGCCGGTCGACCTCGCGATTGAGGAAGTTCTCGCGCCGATCGATGGCGTCGGGTGGTGCCGTGGCCTGCGCCTCAGCCGGAAACAGCCCCGTCAGCCCCGGGTTCTGTGCGGTCCGCGAGCCTGATGCCGGCGTTGCCGCATCGGCAACCGCCGTGTTGGCCTCGGCGAAGAGACGGCTGAGACGCGCGGCCTCTTCCTCCTGCAGGCGCAGCTGCTCGGCCGGATCGACCGCAGTTGCGGCGGGTGTGGTGACCGCCGCGACCGGCTCTC
>CAZNAH010000043.1:0-2715 GCA_964570735.1 uncultured Hyphomicrobiaceae bacterium
GAAGGAAGGGTTCGCCAATATGGCGCAGGCCATCGCCGCGCCGGGCGATGTGATCCTCGTGCCGAACCCGACCTATCCGATCCACGAATTCGGCTTCATCATCTCCGGCGCGACGATCCGGCATCTGCCCGCTTCGACCGACCACAATTTCCTGGTCTCCGTCGATAAGGCGATGCGCTACAGCGTGCCGAAGCCGCTCGCCCTCGTGCTGAGCTTCCCCTCGAACCCGACCGCGCTCATCGCTGATCTCGACTTCTACCGCGAAGTCGTCGATTACGCGCGCAAGCACGACCTCATCCTGCTGTCGGACCTCGCCTATTCCGAGATCTATTTCGACGGCGTGCCGCCGCCCTCCATCCTGCAAATTCCCGGCGCCATGGACGTCGCGGTCGAGTTCACCTCGCTGTCGAAGACCTATTCCATGCCAGGCTGGCGCATGGGCTTCGCGGTCGGCAACGAACGGCTGGTGGCCGCGCTCGGACGGGTGAAATCCTATCTCGATTATGGCGCATTCACGCCGATCCAGGTGGCTGCCGCCGCCGCGCTCAATGGGCCGCAGGACTGCGTGGAGGAGATGCGCCAGGTCTATAAGCGCCGCCGCGACTGCCTCGTCGAGTCGCTGGACCGCGCGGGCTGGCGCATTCCGGCCCCGCCCGCCACGATGTTCGCCTGGGCGCCGCTGCCCCCCGGCATGGAGGCGCTCGGCTCGCTTGAATTCTCGAAGCTTCTGCTCGAAAAGGCAGGCGTCGCCGTCGCGCCGGGCGTCGGTTTCGGCGAGAATGGCGAGGGTTATGTGCGCATCGCCCTGGTGGAGAACGAGCATCGCATCCGGCAGGCCGCACGCCAGATCAAGAAATTTCTGTCGGGTGCGGACCTCACCTTGCACAACGTCATCCCCTTCGCGTCCAGCCAAGCGCGCTAGTGTTGCGCATCTGAGGCTGGGTTCCCGCTTGCGGCTCGGTAGGCAACCAAGCGTCAGATGCAAAAGCAACACCAGAATCATAGAGTTGCGAGTGTTCCTCTGGTTCCGGCATTTGCTCTCGAGGGTGCTGCGAGTGGGAAGCAAATGTCGGAACCGGAACACTAGGGTCGTGCAAATCGGGAGTGGTTGATGACGCAGGCCGGTCCGTTGAGGGTGGGCATTGCCGGGCTCGGCACGGTCGGGGCCGGGGTAGCGGCCGTGCTGTCGCAGAACGCGGACCCGATCGCGGCGAAGTCCGGCCGCGCGATCCGCATTACGGGCGTCACGGCGCGGGACAAGGCAAAAGAGCGCGGCGTCGAGTTGGGCGATGCCGCGTGGTTCGCCGACGCGGTCTCGCTGGCCCGCAGCGACGCGATCGACCTTTTCGTCGAGGTGATCGGCGGCGAGAGCGGCGCGGCGCTCGACGGTGTTCGCGCGGCGCTTAACGCGGGCAAGCATGTCGTCACCGCCAACAAGGCGCTGCTCGCCCACCACGGCGTCGCGCTAGCCGAACTTGCCGAGCGGCAGGGCGTCGCGCTGAAATTCGAGGCGGCTGTCGCAGGCGGCATCCCCATCGTCAAGACCATGCGCGAGAGCCTGCTCGCGAACCGCATCCGCCGGGTCTACGGCATCCTCAACGGCACCACGAACTACATCCTCACACGCATGCAGCGCGAGGGGCTGCCCTTCGCGGAGGTGCTGGCGGAAGCGCAGGCGCAGGGCTATGCCGAAGCCGACCCGACTTTCGACATCGACGGGCAGGATGCGGCGCACAAGCTCGCGCTGCTCACGAGCCTCGCCTTCGGCACCGAGATCAATTTCGACGCGATCCACCTAGAAGGCATCCGCGCGATCGAGCCGTCC
Source organism: uncultured Hyphomicrobiaceae bacterium (assembly GCA_964570735.1). Taxonomy (GTDB): domain Bacteria; phylum Pseudomonadota; class Alphaproteobacteria; order Rhizobiales; family Rhodomicrobiaceae; genus CAZNAH01. The sequence goes on from CAZNAH010000043.1 coordinate 1,826, forward strand.
GACTTCGACGCGGCAGACGAACTCGGCTATCGCATCAAGCTGCTGGCCGCCGCTGTCGAGACGGAAAGCGGCATCGAGGCGCGCGTTTCGCCCACCATGGTGCCCAAGCACAGCATGATCGCGGGCGTCGATGGCGTGCTGAACTGCGTCGCGGTCGAGGGCGATTTCTCCGGCCTCATCATGCTGGCAGGCCCCGGCGCGGGCGCAGGCCCGACGGCCTCGGCGGTCGTCGGCGACATCATCGACGTGGCGCGCGGCGTGATGGGGCCACCCTTTATCCTGCCCGCCGCGACGTTGAGGCCCTATCAGCGCGCCCAGATGCGCGCGCACGAGGGCGGCTATTATATCCGCCTGTCGGTCTATGACCGGCCCGGCGCGTTCGCGGCCATCGCGACCCGCATGGCGGAGCAGGGCATTTCGCTCGAAAGCATCGTGCAGAAGCGGGCGACCAGCGGCCTGCCCGGTTTCGGCGTGCCGGGGAAGCCGGGCGATCCGACCCCCGTCGTGATGATCACGCACGAGACGACCGAAAGCCACGTGCGCAGCGCGCTCGACGCGATCACCAATGACGGCCATGTGGACCGCGCGCCGCGCATGATCCGCATCGAACGGCTGTAAGCTGCCTTGAACCGCGATCCAATTCCGCTCATAAGCTGCCATGCGATTGTGCAGTTTCCGAGCGATGAGGATGGCGCGCTGCGCGCATGAAGAAGGGGGCTTTGATGCAAGATCTCGCGGCAGGACAGTCCGGCGTTTCGCTCACGCAGGCCCTTTCTCTGGACGTGGCGCGCGTGACGGAGGCGGCAGCCGTGGCGGCGGCGCGGTTGCGCGGGCGCGGCGACGAGAAGGCCGCCGACCGGGCTGCCGTCGATGCGATGCGGAAGCAATTG
>CAZNAH010000043.1:2725-2980 GCA_964570735.1 uncultured Hyphomicrobiaceae bacterium
CGCCTTGCCTGTGCGCGGACGCATCGTCATCGGCGAGGGCGAGCGCGACGAAGCGCCCATGCTCTATATCGGCGAAGAGGTCGGCAGCGGGCATGGGCCTGAGGTCGATATCGCTGTCGATCCGCTTGAGGGGACGACCATCTGCGCCAAGGCGCTGCCCAATTCGCTGGCCGTGCTCGCGCTGGCCGAACGCGGCGGGCTGCTGCATGCGCCCGACATCTATATGGAGAAGATCGCGGTCGGTCCTGGCTACGA
>CAZNAH010000043.1:3042-12026 GCA_964570735.1 uncultured Hyphomicrobiaceae bacterium
CGTGCCTCTGTCCGAAATCACGGCCTGCATTCTCGACCGCCCCCGCCACGCGAAGCTGATCGAGGAGGTGCGGGCCACCGGCGCCGCGATCCGCCTGATCGGCGACGGCGACATCGCGGGCGTGATCCAGACGGCGGAGCCTCAGGAAACCGGCATCGACATCTATATGGGCGTCGGCGGCGCGCCGGAGGGCGTGCTCGCGGCGGCGGCGCTCGCCTGCATCGGGGGCCAGATCCAGGGGCGCCTCGTCGCGCTGAACGACGAGCATTCCCGACGCGCCGAAGCGCTCGGCATCACCGATCTGCGCCGCAAATACATGACGGCCGACATGGCGTCCGGCGACATCTTGTTCGCGGCGACCGGCGTCACGGACGGCTCCCTGCTCACCGGCGTCAAGTTCTATAACGGGCAGGTCGAGACGCACACCTGCATCATGCGGGCCGTGACCCGCACCGCGCGGTGGATTTACACCGAGCATATGGACGCGGGCAAATTCCAGGACTGATGCCTGCACGGCATTCCCCGGTGAAATCCGGCGCGGCCAAGGGCCACGCGGCGCGAATCGGCTAACGTCGGGCGTGATTGCCGCTGCGTTGGAGGTTAGCTCGTGGTTTCGCTTGGATTGCCGCTCGCGCCCGCCGCGCGTGACGATGCCCCTTACCTCGGTGTCGAGCAATCGGCCCGGGGCCTGAAATGGGTCGAGCGGCTTCCCCCCTCGAAAGCTTATCTCGGCACGGCCATCTCCCAGCGCCACGGCCTGCCGGAACTCGTCGGCCGCCTGCTCGCGGCGCGGGGCGCGGCGCTGGAGGAGGTGCCGACGCTTCTGAACCCCACGGTGAAGGCTCTGCTGCCTGACCCATCGTCCCTCACGGAGATGGCCGCCGCGGCGGAGCGTATCGCGGAGGCTGTCATCACGGGCGAGCAGGTCGCCATCTTCGGCGATTACGACGTGGACGGCGCCTCGTCCTCCGCCTTGCTCTGCCGGGCGCTGGCATGGCACGGGCTGTCGCCGCGCATATATATCCCGGATCGCGTCAGCGAGGGCTATGGGCCGAACGCGGCCGCGCTCGAAACCCTGATCAGCGAAGGCGCGCAACTCATCGTCACGGTCGATTGCGGCTCCACGAGCTTCGAGGCCCTGGACGTTCCGCGCAGCCGGGGCATCGACGTGGTGGTTGTCGATCATCATCAGGTCAACGAGGAGCTGCCCGCGGTTCGCGCGCTGGTCAACCCGAACCGGCAGGACGATCTCAGCGGCCAGGGCCATCTGTGCGCGGCGGGCGTGACGTTCCTTCTGCTCGTCGCGCTGGTGCGGCAGCTTCGCGCGCGCGGCTACTATAAAGCGCGGCCCGAGCCCGATCTGCTCGGCTGGCTCGATATCGTCGCGCTGGCGACCGTGTGCGACGTGGTGCCGCTGACGGGCGTTAATCGGGCCTTCGTCGTGCAGGGCCTGAAAGTGCTGCGACACCGCAAGAACATCGGCCTCACCGCGCTCTGCGATTCCGCCAACCTGAATGCGCCGCCCACGCCCTATCACCTCGGTTTCGTGCTCGGCCCGCGCATCAATGCGGGCGGCCGGATCGGCGATGCGGCCCTCGGCGCGAGGCTGCTCGCCACGGACGATGCCGCCGAGGCGGAGCGCATCGCTGCCATTCTCGACCGCCTGAACCGCGAGCGCCGGGAGATGGAACTGCGCTGCGTGGAAGAAGCCTGCGCGCAGGCCGAGCGGACGGTCCTCGACGAGCCGGACTGCCCCTTGCTCATCGCGGCGTCGCGGGATTGGCATAAGGGCCTCGTCGGCCTCGTGGCGAGCCGGCTCACCGAGCGGTTCCAGCGCCCCAGCCTCGTATTCGCCGAAGATGCGGCGGCCGGCGACGCCACGGGTTCCGCGCGCTCCATCGCGGGCGTGGATATCGGCGCGGCGGTGCGGGCGGCGGTTGCGGCCGGTCATGCCAAGAAGGGCGGAGGGCATGCCATGGCGGCGGGCGTGACCGTGCCGCTCGGCGAGATGGAGACCTTCGCCCGCTTCATGCGCGATGAGGTGCGCCGGTCCTACGACGCGGCATCGGCCAGCGCGGTGCTGGCGATCGACGGCCTTCTCACGCCCCAGGCCGCGACATCCGAGCTGGCCCGCCTCATCGAAAGCGCGGGGCCGTACGGTCCGGGCAATCCCGCGCCGCGCTTCGTGCTGCCGGCCGTCAAGGTGGGTTTCGTGAAGGTTTTGCCCGGGGGGCATGTCCGGTGCAGCCTTCAGGGGCCGAACAGCGGACAGGTTGCGGCCGTCGCGTTCCGGGCCGAGGGTTCGCCCTGCGGCGATGCGCTTTTGAAGGCGGCGGGCAAGGCCGTTCACGTCGCGGGGCGGTTGCAGCGCGACGAGTGGGGCGGACGGGATCGCGTGGAGGTTCTGATCGAGGATGTCGCCAGCGCGGAGTTTGCCGGGTAAGCCATCGCCGGGCGCGCCTTTGACGCTTGCAAACTGCACCGAACCCGACTTATATCATGGAAAGGCTGGACTTAGCTCCCTTCGTCTAGTGGTTAGGACGCGAGATTTTCAATCTTGAAACAGGGGTTCAATTCCCCTAGGGAGCGCCACCCTCACGCCGCAGTGCAGAAACTCAGCTCAAAAGAAAATGGCGGCCTAAGCCGCCATTCCGGTCTCACCAATAGTAGCGCCAATAATGCCTGCGGCGATACGGGCGATAGTAGTAGCCGTAAGGCCGGTAGTAACGGCGATAATAGCGGCGGCGATAGGGCCGGTACCCGTAATAACGGCGGCGATAATACGGCCAATAGCCGTAGTAATAGCGGCGGTGATAGCGCCGATGGTGGTAGACCTTGTGTGCGCTGACCGTCAGACCGGCGTCCGCTTTGGCGGCGGCAGGCGTCGCGACGGCGGCTTGAGCCTTGTGACCCGTCCCGAGGGTCAGCGCGCCCAAAACGAGTGCGAACGCTGCGAGAAGAACACGCTTCATATTATCGATGGCTCCTGGTTCCGAACCTTTGCCCTGATCAGACAATTATCTATCACAGCGATTGTTTCCGCCCATGCCATTTTTGTAAGCAAATGTCGTGAGCGCGGCATCAAACGATTGAAATGAAAAGGGCCCTGCACGAGGAAGGGCCCGGTATGAGCGCTGAGAAGGATCGCCGTCAGCAGTCATCATCATCGCAGTGGACGGGGTAGCGCGGCCTTTTGTGAACCGTGCGCGGGTAATGGTCGCGGCGGTGGTAATCGTCGTGATCGTAATCCTTCTTGACGATGACCGGATTGTGCGTCCGAACCTTGCGGTAAGCCGTCTCGAACTCGACCTTTTCCTTATAGAACTCGCAGCCGTGGCCACAGTAGCCGCTCTTGAACTTGCGATACCAGCAGTTCGGTCCGCAGCGGCGGCATCCGTAGTGATCACAGTGGCGGTAGTGATGCCGGTAGGAATACTTCGGGCGGCGCTTCTTCACATGCTTGTGAACGGGGCGGTGACCGTCGTAATAGTTGATGTGCACGTTGCCGTAGTTCTGGATGTTAAACTGCGTCCGCGCGCGCTGATAGTTTTCGTTGCGGGTGACACTGCGTCCATAGTTTGGGCGCGGGGGGCACGCATAATCCCAGCCGCAGCCGCTGCCGATCTTATGGATCAGCGCCGACCCGTCCGGGCCGTTCTGAACCGCCAGACTGCCATACGCCCCGGCCTGCGCAGCGCTGCCCACGGTCAGCAGCGCGGTAGCGGCGACGATCAGACTTGCGGCTGCCAACACGAAGTATCTCATTGCAGCACTCCACTCTTGATGCTTCAGCTTGTGTATTCGAAACTTGTTTTCCTGCAAAGTGATGCCAGATTTAAACTGCATTCTCGGTTAATTGAGTTGGATAATTTAACGTTTGCGGCGGTGGACCTTGCCAAGGTCCGCCGTGAGGGCTAACCCGACGGGACACGAACAGGGGAGAGACGCATGTCGCGCCATGAGGAACTGCGCCGGTTCACCGCGCCCGACGTGATGGGACGCAAGGGCCGCGACAAGATCGTGTCGCTCACTGCCTATCACGCGCATACAGCGCGCATCATCGACCCTTACGTCGATTTCCTGCTCGTCGGGGACTCGCTCGGCATGGTCATGCACGGCTATGAGACGACGGTTCCGGTGCCGCTCGACCTGATGATCATGCACGGCGCGGCCGTGGTGCGCGGATCGCGGCGAGCGCTAATCGTCGTTGACATGCCGTTCGGTTCTTATGAGGAAAGCCCCGCCATCGCCTTCCGGAACGCCGCGCGTGTGATGAAGGAAACAGGATGCGGGGCGGTGAAGCTCGAAGGCGGAACACGCATGGCGGAGACCATCCGTTACCTCACGCAGCGCGGCATTCCGGTGATGGCGCATATCGGTCTCACGCCGCAGGCGGTGAATGTGATGGGCGGCTTCAAGACGCAAGGCCGCACGCAGGATCAGTGGCCCGCGATCGAAGCGGATGCGCGCGCGATCTCGGATGCGGGTGCGTTTGCCGTCGTTCTGGAAGGCATGGCCGAGCCGCTCGCTGCGAAGATCACGAAGGACATTCCCATCCCGACGATCGGCATCGGCGCGTCCGCCGAATGCGACGGCCAGATCCTCGTGCTGGAGGACATGCTGGGCCTTTCGCCGCGCGTCCCGAAGTTCGTCAAGGAGTTCGCGCAGATCGGTTCGGCGATCCGCGAGGCGGTCGAAGCCTACGCCTCCGAGGTGCGCCAGGGGCAATTTCCGGCGCCGGAGCATACCTATGGCACGGTGGACGAAAAGCGCTCGCTCGCTCGGGCCACGAAAAAGTCCTAAAAAGACAGCAGTTGAGATTTCCGGACGGGCGGATAAAGTCCCGACTCGGAAGGATCGAGGGCGCTCGCGAGCGCCAAGCGTTCCGGGCAGTGCCCCGTAAAGCGCCTAACCCCGGCGAACAAGGACCAGATGGCAGGCCGATGAGCGAAGGCGATATTTTCCGCGAGGTCGAGGAAGACCTGCGCCGCGAGCAGATGGCGAGGGCTTGGGACCGTTATGGCGCTTACATCATCGGCGCGGCTTTCATCATCGTGGCGCTGGCCATCGGCTACAACTTCCAGAAATGGCGGAGCGCGGAACAGGCGGCCCAGGGCGGCGAGACGTTTTCGCGCGCCATAAACCTTCTCGACGAAGGCAAGCAGGACGAGGCGCGCACGCTGCTCGAAGGGCTCGCGCAGAAAGGCCCCGGCAACTACACCACGCTCGCAAAATTGCAACTCGCGGCCGAGGCCGTGCGCAGCGACAATGAAGCCGCGGCGGTGGAGCAGTATCGCGAGGTCGCCGAAAATGCCGCCGCCGGTCAGGACTTCCGCGACTTCGCGACGGTCCAGATGGCGGCCTTGCAACTCGATACCGCCTCCTATGACGACATCCGCGGACGCCTGGAAAAGCTCGCAGCAGGAGCCGGCCCGTTTCGCTATTCGGCCAAGGAGCTGATCGGGCTTTCGGCCATGCGCGCGGGCAAGCCCGGCGAGGCCGAGCGGCTGTTCGGGGAAATCCTCACCGATCCACAGGCGCCCGCCCAGATGCGGCAGCGCGCCGAGATGATGCTATCCTTGCTCGTGCGCAAAGATGAGTCGGCCAAGACGGCCGCCCAACCGGAGGGAGGCGGGGAGAATGCAGCCAAAAGCCAGTGAGCCCGGGATCGCGCTGCTTTCGCTCCGCGCGGCGGTGCTTTTCGCGACGGCGGCGATCGCCACTGGATGCGGAGGGTTGAGCGCGCCGAGCCTGCCCGCCTTGCCCAGCCTGTTCGGGGAAACCGAAGAGAAGAGGCTCCCGGGTAACCGCGTCTCGATCCTGCAATCGGACGAAAGCGACATCACATCCTCCATCGAGGCGAAGGGACCTATCGTGCTGCCGCCGCCCGAGGTCAACGCGTCCTGGAGCCAGCCCGGCGGCGTTGCCAGCAACGCGCCCGGCCACCTCGCCGTTTCCGGTGCGCTGAAAGCGAGCTGGCAGACCAGCGCGGGCGAGGGTTCCAGCAAGCGGGCACGCCTGACAGCGGTTCCAATCGTATTTGAAGGCCGCGTTTTCGCGCTCGATTCCGAGGGGCAGGTCACCGCCGTGTCGGCGAACTCCGGCGATGTGCTCTGGCGCGTCAGCCTGCGGCCCGAGAAGGAAAAGGGCCGCGCGGGCTATGGCGGCGGTCTCGCGGCCGACGGCGGCAGGCTTTACGCGGCGACAGGCTTCGGCACGGTCGTGGCGCTGGAGCCGTCGTCCGGCAAGGTCGTCTGGACCAAGGTGCTCGGCATCCCGATCCGGCAATCCCCGACCGCCGCCGATGGCCGGGTTTTCGTCGTGAACAGCGACAGCCAGCTTTATTGCCTGAGCGCGGCTGATGGTAGCGAGCTTTGGACGGCGACCGGTCTTCCCGAAGGCGCGGCGATCCTCAGCAACGCCAGCCCCGCCGTTTCGGGTGACGTCGTCGTCGTGCCTTACCCATCCGGCGAGGTGGCAGCCTTCGATGTCAAGACCGGCACTCAGAAATGGACCGATTCGCTAAGCGGCGGCGACATCCGCTCCTCGCTCAGCGGCATCGGCATGGTGGCGCGCCCGGCGGTGGACCGCGACACGGTCTTCGCGGTGAGCCGCGCCGGACGCCTCACGGCAACGACGAAGCAGACGGGCGAGCGCCTGTGGTCGCGCGAGATTTCCGCCTCGCAAACGCCCTGGGTGGCAGGCGACACGGTCTTCGTCGTCGATGTGACGGGCAAGCTGATGGCTTTGACCCGCAAGGAGGGCAAGGTCAAATGGGTCCTCGCCCTGCCGGATGCCGGGACGTATAGCGGGCCGGTGCTCGCGGGCGGCAAGCTCTGGCTCGCATCCTCCAAGGGCCTGCTCGTCAGCGTCGATGCCCAAAGCGGCAATCTCGCCAGCCAGTCGGACCTCGGCGCACCCGTGCTCATCACGCCTGTCGTCGCCAACAGCAGGATGTATGTGTTGACGGACAAGGCCCGCCTGATCGCCATGAATTGAGGCACCGTCCCTGACGCATCCGGTGGCCCCGGCCGAGGAGCCACGCCCATGACGTTATCGATCGCCATCGTCGGCCGGCCGAATGTCGGCAAGTCCACGCTGTTCAACCGTATCGCCGGCAAGCGGCTTGCGCTCGTGGATGATCAGCCCGGCCTGACGCGCGATCGCCGCGAGGCGGAAGCCGGCATCGCCGGAACCACGGTCCGCCTCATTGATACGGCGGGCCTGGAGGAGGCGCCGCCCGGCAGCATCGCGGCGCGCATGCGCGAGCAATCCGAGCGTGCGGTGGACGAGGCGGACCTCATCCTGTTCGTGATCGACGCGCGCGCAGGCGTGACGCCTTCGGATGCCGCATTCGCCGCCCATGTCCGCGCTTCGGGCAAGCCCGTGATCCTCGTCGCGAACAAGGCCGAGAGCGCCGCCGCCGATGCCGGCCTTTACGAAGCCTTCAGCCTCGGTTTCGGCGAGCCTGTCGCGGTCTCGGCGGAACATGGGCTGGGCTTCGGCGACCTCATGAGCGCGATCAACGAAAAGCTGCAAACCCTGCCGGAGCCGGACGGACCCGGCGAGCTCGCGCGCGAACGCACACGCCCGCTCAAACTCGCCATCGCGGGCCGCCCCAATGCCGGCAAGTCCACGCTCGTGAACGCGCTGCTCGGGGAGGAGCGCGTGATCACAGGTCCCGAGGCGGGCCTGACCCGCGATACCATCGCGAGCGACTGGGTGTGGCAGGGCAAGCCCGTGCGGCTGTACGATACCGCTGGCCTGCGCCGCAAATCGCGCATCACGGAGCGGACGGAAACGCTCGCGGTCGGCGATGCGCTGCGCGCCATCCGGTTCGCTGAGGTGGTCATCCTGCTGGTCGACGCGGAGAGCCCCTTCGAAAAGCAGGATCTCGCTCTGGCCGATCTCGTGGAGCGCGAGGGCAGGGGGCTCGTCATCGCGGTCAACAAGTGGGATCTCGTGAACGACCCGCAGCGCCGCCTCAAGATGCTTCGCGACGCCGCCGAGCGCATGCTCCCGCAACTCTCGGGCGTGCCGGTGGTCCCCATCAGCGCGCTGTCCGGGCAGGGGCTCGATCGGCTGATGGCGACCGCCTTCAGGGTCTACGAAGCTTGGAACACGCGGCTGCCGACGGCGCGGCTCAACCGGTGGCTGGCCGAGGCCCTGTCCCGCCACGCACCGCCCGCCATCGCCGGCAAGCGCATCAAGATCCGCTATGCAACTCAGGCCAACGCCCGTCCGCCGACCTTCATCCTCTTCAGCTCGCGTGCCGAGGCGCTGCCGGAGTCCTATCTGCGCTACCTCGCCAACGACCTGAAGCGGACCTTCAATATCGGCGCCTCGCCCGTGCGGCTCTACGTGCGCAAGCCGCGAAACCCCTATGCCGACGGGCAGGAAACGCGATGAGCGCATCCCCGCCCGAGGTCATCTTCTATCAGTTCGACGGCCGCCCGCTCGAACAGGTTCTCCCCAGGCTTCTGGAGAAGTCGCTGGAGCGCGGCTGGCGGGCGGTCGTGCGCGTGGAAGGGCCGGAGCGTCTCGAAGCGCTCGATGCCGCGCTCTGGACCTATAGCGACGAGAGCTTTCTGCCCCATGGCGGGACCCGCGACGGCCCGCCCCAGCGCCATCCCGTGCTGCTGTCCCTCGACGGCGCCAATCTGAACGGCGCCCATGTCCTCTTCATCACGGATGGCGGCGAGATCGGTCCACGCGAAGGATATGCCCGCATCGCCTATCTCTTCGACGGTGCCGATGAGGACGTGAAGCAGCGCGCGCGAGCGGAATGGCGCGAGAGCAAGGCGGCGGGATGTGCGGTCAGCTATTGGCGCCAGACCCCGGAGGGGCGCTGGGAGCAAGCGGCCTGAGCAGGCCGCAACGCCCCGATGGCAGCGGTCGCGGCGGACTGCCTTGACAGCCCGCCACCGCGCGCCTTACATCACTCCGTGCCGGGGCCATAGCTCAGTTGGGAGAGCGCAGCAATC
>CAZNAH010000043.1:12131-20067 GCA_964570735.1 uncultured Hyphomicrobiaceae bacterium
AAAATAATCCCGCGCTTGCTTGCAACGCGAGCAAGACCCATCTCTTATTGAATTATTACAAGCCGGTTGGACCGCGCTTCGCCGTTAAGGCTCTCGCTGACGTTATTCCTACATTGCGCCTATACTACTTTTTCCGGAAAGGACGACGGGATGAAGGACACAGCCAAATCAAAAGCAGAGAAAAAATACGCTGAACTTCAGAGGAAAGACCTGACGATTCTGAGCGATATCGAAAAGGCAAGCCGGCTTCGCAGCGAAAAATCGGCGAAATTGCGTAAACTTCGCCTCGAAAAGGAAGCGGAAGAGAAGTCTGCCGCGGACCGGGCCAACGCGGAAAAAATCAAGGCCAAAGCGGATGGAGAACCCAGGAAAGCAAAGCGGGTTCGACGCGCAGCCGTTTCGTAAGCATATCGCACACCCCATGAAGTTGCGCGATGTGCTTATTGCAACCATCGGTAGTGTAAATCAGACGTCGTTACATTTATGCAACGATTTATCTTGTTTTTCTGAAAAAACAGTTATTCCAGAAAACTAACAATTGTGCCACCCGTCACGTCACACTAGCTTCAACCTAGGGTCTGAAGCGTCAGCTTTTTATGATGCCGCGCAAGTCGCAGGCACCGCAAGAGTTTCGTGTGATGCGTTTCGTCGGTTCGGTTGTATCGCTCTGTTGTCATTCTTTCGGTCTCGCATGTCTGTCGGGGCTGATCATCGCCGCGAGCCTCCTCGGCGACGTCTCGCCTACTCGCGCTGAAGATCAGGTCCAGCTTGAATTGATCGGGACCCGTGAGCCTCGCTGCGGTATCGCCGATCTCGAAGGGCACCTCGACTTAGGCCGGCTCGACAGGGCGGGCACCAGCACGATTACCTTCACAGTGGATTGCAACACACCCTTCGGCTACGCGCTGACCTCGCGCCATGGGTCGCTTGTGCCGCTCTCCGCGCCGAGCGGCGATGCTGAAGCGGCCGTAGCCTATCAGGTGGCTACCCACATCCAGACTTCGGGAGGGCTCCCGCTCTCGGACGCCTGCCCTAGCGCTTCTCTCCTGGAAGAAACCCAGAGTTGCACCCTTTCGAATTCGGGCAACGCCATCGCGCTGAGCGAGCCTGCCAGCATAACCGTGTCCTGGCAAGCCTCCGGCACGCGCGTTCTGCCGGCCGGACTTTATGAAGACTACTTAACCCTCGTCCTATCCCCGCAACCCTGATCTTTATCTCGAAGAATTAATACTGTAACAGAGTGGAGTACTCAAATGAGAAAACTGTTCGGTCTTGCGCTGCTTGTGCCTTGCCTCGCGGTCCCTGCACAGGCAGACCCCGCCTCGCGCGATCTCACGATCCAGGGTCATGTGGACAAGTTCTGCTCCATCGCGGGCACGCTGACCCAGGGCGTGGGCGATACGCTGACGCTCTCCGGCGATACGGTGACGATCGAGGACTTCGCCAATGCGGCCGGCCAGCATACAACCAAGAATTTCCAGCTGAAGTTTCCCGGCACGCTCTGCAACTACAAGGCGCGCTTCCGGCTGGCTTCCGCCAACGGAGCGCTGCAGAATACGGGCGTCGTGGATGCGGCAGGCACCGCGCGGAAGGTCTTCTACCAGGTCAACGGCGGATGGAACGGGGTCAATGCGGAGCTGTTGGCGGAGGGAAGCCCCGTGAATGCGGCATCGACCTATACGGACGGATATCTCAACACCGACCTGATCCTCGACTTCTCCACGATGGCGACGCCGCCGAGCGTGGTTCTGCAAGGCGGCACCTACAGCGATACGCTGACCGTTTCGCTCGAACTGCAACCTTAAGGCATTTTCCGAAGGCGGCTTGCCCCGGTTCGCCGCCTTCTTCAGGGGCATCTGCACCATGCGAATTCTTTCCCGCCTGAACCGCTGGTTCACGGCAACGCTCTTCCTTTGCCTGACCTTAGCCGCGGCCACATCGCCAGCCGGAGCCATCAGCGTCAGCCCTCTCGTCATCGACATGACGGCGGCAGGCCGGGGCGCGCGCAACGCCGTGACCGTGCTGAACGATTCCAAATCGCCCCTGCCGGTGGAAGTCCGGGTCTACCGTCTTGAGCTTGGCCTCGACGGCGAGCCGAAGAAAACCCCGGCCGACGACGATTTCGTCATATTCCCTCCGCAGGCGATCCTGAAGCCGGGCGCAACCCAGATCTTCCGGGTGCAGTGGGCGGGCGACCCGGCGCTGGCGAAAAGTCAGGGCTATGTCCTCTCGGTCAATCAGCTTCCCGTGAAGATCGCGCAGGCCAAGAGCGGCGTGCAGGTCGTCTTCAATTTCTCCGTCGTCGTCAATGTGGCCCCAGTGTCGGGGCAGGCGGAACTCCGGGCCGTGAAAACCGAAGTGACGACCGACGCAAAGGGCACGCCGCGCCCGGCCATCATCGTCGAGAACAAGGGCAACAAGCACGCCTATTTCAGCGACGCGAGCCTGAAGATCGCGGGCGGCGGATGGAATCGCAGCCTGTCGGCAGCGGAGTTGCGGCAATTCGTGGGCCTCGGCCTCGTTCTGCCGGGGCGGCAGCGCCGATTCATCTTGCCCATTGATCTGCCATCCGCTGCGCCCGGACTTTCTGCTGTGGTAGAGGCGCCGCGAAATCCGGGTCAGCAGCGCTAGGCACCGAGATGGGCCCGGGCGCAGCGGTTTTGCTTGTGGTTCTCGCGCCGGTGCTCCTTGCCGCGAGGCATGAGGCATTCGCCGAAACCGCGACCGGCGCACACGGTCTGAGGCATGGCGCGGCCGCCGCGGACGCGCGCCTCAATCCGACCGGGCGCGACATTTCATTCGATGTGCCGCTTCGCGTGGATGGAGCCTATCTCGGCGAAGTCACGGTGACGATCACGCCGCGCGATGCGGTGCTCGCGGACCGCCAAAGCCTCGAACGGCTGATCGTGCCGCTCATGACGCCGGAAGCCGCCGGAGCGATCTTTCCGCGCGCGGAGGGGTTGACCGTCATGGCGAAGACCAGTGCCCCAGCCCTGGCGGGCCATGCAAAGCCTCTCACGCGACGCCTCGCATCCCTCTTTGAAGACACTGAAGCCGAGCCCTCGGTCCCCGGCGCGGCTCGCGGAAACGAACCCGGCGCAGCGCCCCACACCCCTTCGCAACAGGCTGCGCCGGCCGAGCCACAGATTGTCCCGCTGTCCGATGTGGCCGCGCGAGGGCTTGCCATCCGTTACGATGAGGGCAGCGGCGAGCTGCACGTCGCCACGACGATCGACCAACGCCCGGTGCGTTCCTTGAGCTTCGGCGCGCCCGCGACCACGCCGCCCGAGGAAGCCGCGCAGGAGCCGGCCCGTCTCAGCGGCTTCATCAACACCCGTGCGGCGATCGCCCATATCAGCCAGTCGCTGCACGCCAAGACGGGGTTCGCGCCGCCGAGCTTCGATTTCGACGCCGCCATCCGCGCGCATGGCGTTGTCTTCGAGAGCGAGGCGTCCTTCGATATCCGTGAGGAAACGGGAGCGCTGCCCCATCGGCATCACGTCTTTCGCAGACACGGCTCGCGGCTCGTCTATGACGATCCGGCCGAGGTCGTCCGGTACAAGGCGGGCGACATCTACCCCGGCTTCGCGGGCTATCAGACCTCGCCCGATATGCTCGGCGTCTCGGCGGAGCGCTCCTATGCGAAGCTGCGCCCCCAGACGAGCGTCCGCGCGACGAGCGAAACCTCCTTCCGCATCGAACGCGCATCGAGCGTCGATATCCTCGTCGACGAGATCGTGGTCCGGCGCATCCGCCTGTCGCCGGGCAATTACAATGTGCGCGACCTTCCGCTGAGGCCGGGCGCGAACCGCGTGAGACTCGTCGTGCAGGAGGATACGGGCTTCACACGGACGCTCGACTTCACCCTGATATCGAGCCAGACGCTGCTCGCGCCGGGCCTCGACGAATGGGAATTCGCTGCGGGTTTCCGCGCGGATCGCTCGCGTGCCGTGGACCGGGCCGAGGGCGGAACCATCGCGTCGTACAGCGAGCCGGCTTACGATTTCGACGATCCGCTGGGCACGCTGTTCTACCGCATCGGCGCGACGCCCTTCCTCACCGTCGAGGCCCATGCCCAGGCTGCGCGCGATATCGCAATGGCCGGAGGCGGGTTCCTCGCGGAGACGGAGATCGGGCTCTTCGGTCTCGACTTCGCCGCCAGCGTGAGCGGCTCTCACGGCGCGGGGTTTGCCATCGGCGCGGTCTACGATACCCGCTGGGGCGCGCGGCCGGGGCAGGCAGGCCGCTCCCTCAAGCTCTCGGCGGATTATCTCAGTCCGGATTTCGCGGGTCTCGCCTATGGTCACGGCGCGCGCAACGGGGTGAGCCTCGCCGGTCTCTTCACGAGCGCTCTCGGCGGGGGCGCGACGGCCAGCCTTGCGGCCTCCTACCGCAATGCGTTTTCCAATGCCGATGATGCGTCGTGGAACGTGGATCTCACCCTCTCGCGCACCCTCTGGGATGGCGTGAGCGCATCGGTTTCGGCGGGCTACGCAGAGCGCGACGGGCTCGACGGCAACGATTGCGACTGCGCCCTTTATGACGAAAGCGGCTTCCGCGCCTTTCTGCGTCTGAGCTATCGGCCGGATGCCGGCTCGCACCTCTCGCTCTCCTATGATGCCGGCCAGAACAAGACGCGCGCCGCCTATTCGCGCACCGCGGGAAGCGGTCCGGGCGCGTGGACCATGACGGCTGACGCCACCTACGGCGCGGACGATGATGTCGGCGAGGCGGGCGTCACCGGATCCTACATCGCGAACCGCGCCGAGTTCGGGGCGTCCCACGCCTCTCGCGTCAACGGCGTGAGCCTTGCCGATGGGCGCTTCAAGCCCGTGAGCGAGGATCAGCGCACCACAGTGCGTATGGAGACGGGTCTTGCGTTCGCCGACGGTGCCTGGGCGGTGGGACGGCCGGTCCGGGGCGGCTTCGCCATCGTCGAGCCGCACGAGGCTCTGGGCGGCGCGCAGCCGGACATCACGGCGGGGAAGACGACACTCGCGCACGCCGATGATCTGGGGCCGGCGCTCTTGTCCGATCTGCCGCCCTACATGCCGCGCCATGTGACCTTCGAGGTGGCGGACCTTCCGCTCGGCTATGACCTCGGCGCGGACGGCGCGCGCTTCCTCGCCCCGTATAAGGCCGGACACCGCGTCACCGTCGGCAACGGCTATAATGTCACCGCCATCGGAACCCTTCTGGACGCGGACGGCGCCCCCCTCGCGCTCGTGGCGGGCAAGGCCGTCCAGGACACCGCGGGCGAGGCGCGCTCGGTCGAGCTGTTCACCAACCGGAGCGGGCGGTTCGGGGCGCAGGGGCTCGCCCCCGGTGCCTGGATCATCGTCATACCGGGCACCCACGGCGAATTACGCTACCGCCTCGATGTGCCGAAAAGCGCGGAAGGATATGTCAAGGCGGGCACCCTGAGGCCGCAACCATGAGGGCGAAGGCCGTGCCGTTCGCGAGCGGAATGCAGCGTCTCAGGCTCGCCCGGATGGCGGCTCTGGCTTTCCTGCTGATCGCGGCCTCTCCGCGCGCCACGCTGGCCGCATGTGCTCCTGAGATCACGGTCAGCCCATCCGGTGCGGCGCTCAGCTACGCGCCTTTCGACGCCGCGCCGGCCATCGCCGATCTCACATTGCGGCTGACGAACACGGGTCAGGGCGTGTGCCGCCTTGGCCTCGCCGTGTTCAGCCCGGATTTCTCGGCGCAAGGGCCGTCCGGCGGCGCCATCCGCTACGAGGTCGAGGCATCGGGCAGCCGCCTTGCCAATTCAGGATCCGAACCGCCGGGCAGCGCAGCGGGCCTCGCGCTTCTGCCCCTTCAGGAGACCGGGCCGGACGACGCCTTGTCTCTGCCCCTGCGGTTTGCGCTGACGCCGGGCCAGATGGCGGCCCCCGGCGCTTATTTGGATAGCATGCGCCTTGCGCTCTACGATCTCGCGAGCGGCGCCCTTGCCGCCGAACCGCTGCCCGTGCCGATCTCGATCTCAGTGGAGCCGGTCTTGAGATTGTCGCTGGCGGGCGGAGGGCAAGGCGCAACCGTCGATTTCGGGGAAATGGCCGACGGCGCATCCCGCGTCGTTCTGTTGCGCGCGCGCACGAATGTGGGCTTCGCGCTCACCCTGTCATCGGAGAATGGCGGCGCGCTCCTGCTCGATCCGCCTGCCCTGGATGCGCAACGCTGGGCCATGCCCTATCGCGTCACGGTCAGCGGCAACGCGCCGGTTAGTCTTGACCGTCCACGCCTCTTGCCCATCACCGGCGCGGCAACGGAACTCGGTGGCCTGACGCTTCCCATAGATGTGACGCTCGGACCCTCGGGCGCGCTGCGCGCCGGCACCTACCGCGACATCGTCACCATCGCCATCGACGCGGGCTATTGATTCCGCGTGGCAGCCCTTCTGCCCTCTTACTGGCCGTGACGGGCGAGGCCCTCGTCCGTGGCGCGCCAATCATGCCAAAGCTCGATTACGGCCAGGGCGATTACGAGGCCGCCGAGCCCGAAATGCCAGTAGCGCAGATCGCCGGACTGGGCATAACCATAGATCGAAGGCAGGCTGATGAGCCACACGCCGCAGGCGATCTCGGCCAGTTCTTCCCAGCGTCTGAGCTGCACCAGCTCGAATGCGGAAAGCGCGAGCACGAGAACGCCGATGAGAACGGTGTTCAAGACGACGGCTTCGTCCATAGCGCCGACAACCAGCCATGGGGTGAAGCCGATCAGAATGCCGACACCCATGCCAAGCCAGTCCAGCCATGTGGGGTGGGTCCGTAGGGATGGATTGCTTACCATTGCGACCTCCTTCACGATCGCGGCAGCACCACCCGTCTTAGACTAAAGTATAGTTTTTCACGGACTTTGGCAATTCTGATCTGCCTCCAGCGGGCTGTCAGCTTGCCGGCGGTGTGCGCCGCCAGAGCCATGCCTCTCCCACTTCCTCGTCCTGGACGACACCCGATTGAACAAACCCGAGCCGCGACAGGATCGACGTCGATGAGTTCTTCTGCGGCAATGTCTTGGCGATCACGCACACTGCGGGGTCCGCAGACAGAGCGATTTCGACCAGCGCGCCGGCGGTCCTTGAAGCGTGTCCATTGCCCGCATGTTCGTCGAGCGTGAAATAGGCGATCTCAACTTCACCGTTAACCGGCGACCCGACGAAAGCGCCGCCGCCGACGATCTGTCCGTCGAAAATGGAAGCATAGCCGATCCACGGCGGGGTGTATCCCATCTGCTTATAAAGCGAGGCAGTGGCTTCGCTAGCCGCGCGAAAAGCCTCCGGCATGGGGAGGGAAGCGTCGGAAAGGCGCCCTTCCGGATCGCATGGCAGGAGACGGAACACTCCCTGCTTTTCTTTTGAAGACGTCATGTTTACCCGATTGAATGTGAAAGTCCATTTCTGCCGATTGCTCGCCTTGCTCCTGCCTACTGGCGTCTTCATGTTCTCACCATGCCGAAAAAAAGCGCAAGGCCCACCACGGTCGAGAAAGCCGAAGCCGCGACAGACGGGAAGAAGCCGAAACTCCTCTCAGGCGGTAACCCTCAGATTCCGAAAGGCTACGGAGACGCTCCCGTGCAGGCTTACATCGCAGCCATGCCGGAGTGGAAACGCGAGATCGGGCGCCGTATCGATAATATCGTCACGCAGACGGTGCCCGGTGTGCAGAAGGCCGTAAAATGGAATTCCCCCTTTTACGGCAACGAACGCGACAGCTGGTTTCTCTCGTTCCACGTGTTCACCCGCTATGTGAAGGTGTCATTCTTCCGCGGCACGTCGTTGGACCCCATGCCGCCCGGCGCGAGCAAACACCCCAACGTGCGCTACCTCGACATCCATGAGGGCGAACCGTTCGAAGACCAACTCCGGGAGTGGATCATACAGGCGAGTGAACCGCCCCGGGATTGTCGGAGGCTATTTGGTTTAAGTTATGCTGCC
>CAZNAH010000044.1:0-223 GCA_964570735.1 uncultured Hyphomicrobiaceae bacterium
AGCGATCTGATCTCCGCCGTTAGGAAATGGTTTGATCCCTGCGCCATGGTTCGATTTGCCTCTGCTGATCGCCCGCGTTCACTCTCGCCGGTATCAGTTTGCAAGAAAAAGTCAAAATCGGGGCATTGCGGCGCTTTCCAGAGGCCATGCGCCCATCGGAGAGCGGAAAGGCTCAGTTCGCGGCGTCGATCAGGATTTCGCGCCGTCCCGTGCGGTTCGGCGA
>CAZNAH010000044.1:268-19807 GCA_964570735.1 uncultured Hyphomicrobiaceae bacterium
TCGATGAGCGAGGCCGCGCGGTTATAACCAATGCCAAGGCGGCGCTGGAGGTAGCTCGTGGTGGGCTTGCGGTCGCGCAGCACGATCTCGACCGCCTGATCGTAGAGGTCGCCGCCGCCCTTGCCGTTGTCCGCCTCACCGGACATGTCGCCTTCATCGGCGTCGTCCGCGCCTTCGAGGATGTCATCGCGATAATCGGGCACGCCCTGCGCCTTCAGATAGCTGGCGATGCGCTCGACTTCCTCGTCGGACACGAACGGCCCGTGCGCGCGCATGATGCGCCCGCCCGCCGACATGTGCAGCATGTCGCCCGCGCCGAGAAGCTGCTCCGCGCCCATCTCGCCGATGATGGTGCGGCTGTCGATCTTCGAGGTCACCTGAAAGCTGATGCGGCTCGGGAAGTTCGCCTTGATCGTGCCGGTGATCACATCCACGCTCGGGCGCTGGGTCGCCATGATCAGGTGAATGCCCGCCGCGCGCGCCATCTGGCTCAGGCGCTGTACGGCGAACTCGATCTCCTTGCCCGCCACCATCATCAGGTCGGCCATTTCGTCGATCACCACGACGATATAGGGCATGGGATCGCCTTCGAGGACTTCCTCCGCGAAGACGGCCTCGCCGGTGCGCGGATCGAACCCGGTCTGCACCCGGCGCTTCAACGGCTGTCCGCGAAGCTGGGCGGCGGCCACGCGCGCGTTGTAGCTCGTGACGTTGCGCACGCCGAGCTTGCACATGCGCTCATAACGGTCGTTCATCTCGCGCACGGTCCATTTCAGCGCGGCGACCGCTTTCTTGGGGTCGGTCACGACGGGCGCGAGGAGGTGCGGGATGCCGTCGTAAACCGACAGTTCCAGCATCTTCGGGTCGATCATGATGAATTTGCACTGGCTGGGCGGCAGGCGGTAGATCAGCGACAGGATCATGGTGTTGATGCCGACCGACTTGCCCGACCCCGTCGTGCCCGCGATGAGGAGATGCGGCATCCGCGCGAGATCGACCACGGTCGGCTCGCCGCCGATGGTCTTGCCGAGCGCGAGCGGCAGGGCGGCCTGCGAAAGCTGGAACGCCTGGGATTCGAGGATGGCGCGGAGCGAAACCTTTTCCCGTTTCTCGTTCGGAAGCTCGATGCCGATGGCGTCGCGGCCCGGCACAACCGCCACGCGGGCCGAAACCGCGCTCATAGACCGGGCGATATCGTCGGCGAGACCAACGACACGCGAGGATTTCGTGCCGCGCGCCGGCTCCAACTCGAACAGCGTGATCACCGGACCGGGGTAGATGCCTGAAATGCGCCCCTTCACGCCGAAATCGCCGAGCACCTCCATCAGCATCGCCGCGCGCTGCATGAGGGCGGGATCGTTCGCGGCGGGTTTCTGGTCGGCGGCGGGTGGCGGCGTCAGAAGATCGAGCGGCGGCAGGCGCGCGCCGATCTCCGGCACATCGAAATCGTCGTCGATCACGATCGGCGCAGCCCCGTGCGCCCCGGACAGCGCGGCATCGGTCATGCGCGCCAGGACGCGCCGCTTCTCGGCTTGCATCGCCTGACGCGCCCGGCCGGCCAGACGCCCGAGCGCGGATGGCGCTTCGTTTCCGCTGCTGGCGGCATCTTCGGGCGGAGCCGCATCGCCTGCTCTCTGCGGGCCGAAAAAGGGTTCGATGCGACTGTCATCGTCCAGCCCGGTTGTAGCGGCATCGGTGTCGTCCGTGCCGGGGGCCGAGCGGCCCGGC
Source organism: uncultured Hyphomicrobiaceae bacterium (assembly GCA_964570735.1). GTDB lineage: Bacteria > Pseudomonadota > Alphaproteobacteria > Rhizobiales > Rhodomicrobiaceae > CAZNAH01. Next base: position 1,997 of record CAZNAH010000044.1, read on the forward strand.
CGACCCGCCCAGTTCGCAAAAGCGGACGACCATCCGGCTTTCTGCGTAAATAAGGCGATCTCGTCTTGATCCGGGTCGGATACGGCAACGCTGGCGCTAAGCGAGGGCTCCCGCTTCATCCAGAATTCCTTTGGCGGGTTCGGGATTGCGGCGACGGACCGCGCGCGCGGCGAGAGCCGGCCCGTCCAGCGTGTCACGCGGCGCTGAACGCGCTCGTGAAGGGTGGGCGGCACGGCATCGTGCGGCTGCACGCCGAGTTCAGCGGCAAGGCTTCGCGGCTCGGCCTCGACAATCGTCGCGAGGTCCGCCCATCCCATGGCACAGGCGCGCAGCAGAAGCCACAGGGCCAGAATGGCCATGGCCAGCGCGATCAAACCGCCCGCGAGACCTTCTCCGGCCGCGACCTGCCGCGCCGTGAAATCACCGACAGCCCCACCCAGCCCATGCTGGAGCGGCCATCCCGCCGGTGAAGGAAATGCGCTCAGCGCACCCGACAGAGCCAGGGCCGCGAGCACCCAGAAGGCGATGCGCCTGCGTACCTTCTGAGGCAGTACGCCGTGCAGGATCTGCCAGCCGAACACGGCAAACGGCAGAACGAGCGCGATGGAGGCAAGGCCGAAGATCTGCATCAGAAGATCGGCGATCACCGCGCCCGGATAGCCGAGCCAGTTGCGCGGCGAGGCATCGGTCGCGTTGTTGAAGCTGGGATCGGCGAAATTCCAGCCGGCGAGGCTCACCCAACCGATCAGCGTGGCGCCGACCAGCGCCATGCCCAGGACGCGCCAGGGAAGGCGGCCCAGCGCTGTCGAAAGCGCTCTCGGGAGCAGGCGGGTCCGGTTTGGATGCATGGGACGCAACACCGACTAACTAGCACGACAGGACGCGCGCCATCCGCTCGAACGCTTCGGCCGTCGCGTCGGGCGGTTGGACGAGGGCGATCCTTGCATAACCCCAGCCGGGACTGCCGCCTCCGGGCTCGGGTTGCGAGAGATAGTCCCCGGGCAGGATTTTCACTCCGCAATCTTTCCAAATCCTTGCCGCGGCAGCTTCACCTCCACCGAAATTGACAAGATCGAGCCACAGGAAGAACCCGCCCTGCGGAAGGCTGAAGCCCGGCAGCGCGCCGAGGTGCTTTTCGGCGATCGCGAATTTCCGCCGGTAGAGCGCGAGGCTTTCGGCGACATGGGCTTCGTCGGACCACAGCGCGGCGGAAGCGTGCTGGATCGGCAGTGGAATTTGCGGGCAGGCCACGTTGCGGAATTCGAGATAGGCCGCGAGAAAGCGCTCGTCTCCCGCGACGAAGCCGGAGCGCAGGCCGGGCGCGTTCGACCGTTTCGACAGGGAGTTGAAGCTCAAGACGTTCGCGAAGCCGCCCGTTCCGGCGGCAGCTTCGAGGATGCCGGGCGGGGGCGGCCCTTCGGGGTAGATTTCCGAATAGCACTCGTCCATGAACAGCATGAAGCCGTGGCGGCGCGCCAGATCGATCGCGGCGCGCAGATAAGCGGGCGAAGCCGCAGCGCCCTGCGGATTGGCGGGGGAAGCCAGATAGAAGGCGACGGCGCGGTCGAGGTCGGCGGGCGCGATCTGGGCGAGGTCCGGCAGGAAGCCCGTCTCGCGGGTCGCGGGCAGGAGAACCGGCTCGCACTGCGCCGCCAGCGCCGCAGCGAAATAAGCCTGGTAGAACGGGTTCGGCATCAGCACCGCGGGGCGCGGCAGACGCTTCCTTGCGAGCGCCGGGAAAAGCGCGGAGAAAAGCCCTTCGCGCGACCCGCTGAGGGGGATGACATGCCGCGCCGGCTCGATCGCCCCGCCAAGCGCCGGGTAGCGGCGCATGAGCCAGCCCGCGATGGCCTCGCGCAGTTCGGGCGTTCCGGCGACAGGCGGGTATTTCGAGAACTCGGCCGCCCGCGCGCGGATCAGCTCGGCGGCGAAACCGGGGACGCCGTGACGCGGCTCGCCGATGCTCATGTCGATGGGCGCGGCACCCGGCGCGATGGGCTCCAGCAGCGCCCGAAGGCGGGCGAACGGGGATCGGATACGGTTGAGTTGCGATGGGTCCATGGGGATCCTCGATCGGGTCGGCTGGAGCGACCCGCTTCATGCGGCACCCATTCTGCGCGCGCAAGCCTTCGCGAAGCCGGTGACCTTACGGGTTATACGCCCGCTCGCCATGCTCGGAGATGTCGAGGCCGTCCTGCTCCATTTCAGGGGGCACGCGCAGGCCGATCGTGGCGGAGATCAGCCCGAACACGAGAAGGCTGCCGAACAGCGACCAGCCGACCGTGACGAGCACGCCCTTGATCTGCGCGATGATCTGCGTGCCGAGGTCGTAGGGCGCGGTTTCGCAGGTGGTGATGTCGCCGTCGAGCGCGCAGGTCGCGTAATCGACGACGCCCGTGCCGCCCAGAGCGGGCGCAACGAGAAAGCCGGTCGCGAGCGCGCCGAGCACGCCCGCCGCGGCATGGATGCCGAAAACATCAAGCGTATCGTCATAGTCGAACGCTTCCTTCACGCCGACGCAGAACGCGAAGCAGAGGATGCCTGAGAAAAACCCGAGCACGAGCGCACCCATGGGGCCGGCGAAACCGGAGGCGGGCGTCACCGCGACGAGCCCGGCCACGACGCCCGAGGCAAGCCCGAGCAGGCTCGACATGCCTTTCACCATCCTTTCCGCGAGCATCCACGACAGGCCGCCGGACGCAGCGGCAGCGAAGGTGTTCAGCATGACAAGGGCCGCATATTCATTGGCTTCGAGGTTCGATCCGGCGTTGAAGCCGAACCAGCCGACCCAGAGCAGCGCCGCGCCCACCATGGTCAGCGTCAGCGAATGGGGAGCCATGTTGACCCGGCCATAGCCGAGGCGATGGCCCAGCATCAGCGCGCCGACAAGGCCCGCAATGCCCGCGTTCGTATGGACGACGGTCCCGCCCGCGAAGTCGAGCGCGCCGAAGCTCCATATCAGCCCGGCGGACGGAACGGCATCCGGCGCCGTGGCGATTGCGCTCGGACCGGGCCAGAACCAGACCATGTGAGCGATGGGGAAATAGACGATGGTGGGCCACAGCACGGCGAAGGCGACGAGGGCCGAGAACTTCATGCGCTCGGCGAGGCTGCCGACGACGAGCGCTGTGGTGATGGCCGCAAATGTCATCTGAAAGCAGAGGAAGACCATTTCGCTGATGCCCACGCCGACCGAGAAGGTCTCGACCTTGCTCGTTATCTCGACGCCCTTCAGAAAAATCTTGTCGAGCCCGCCGATGATGGGGTTCAGCGCACCGCCGTCGGTGAAGGTCAGGCTGTAGCCCCACATCAGCCACACAACACAGACGATACAGACGATCACGAGCACCTGCGCAAGCATCGACACCATGTTCTTGGAGCGCACGAGGCCGCCATAGAACAGGGCAAGGCCGGGGACCGTCATCAGCAATACGAGGACGGTGGACACGAGCATCCAGACCGTATCGCTCTTATTGACGGTGAGTGCGGGGGGAGCGATCTGCGCCTGTGCGCCGGTTGCCGCGAAAAGCTGGGCGGCCATCGCCAAAATCACCGAGGAAACACAAGAACGCGAAAGCGGCGTCAACGATCCGACCTCCGTGGGCTGGTCCGCTGGAGGACGGGAGCGATGACCGCTCCCGTCCCTGGCTTGGAAACCGCGCCCATCATAGGCGGCGCGGCGTCGAGTATCAGGCGTTGTAGGCGCGCTCGCCGTGCTCGGCGATATCGAGACCTTCCTGCTCCTTCTCGGGAGAAACGCGGAGGCCGATGAAGATCGCGATCACCGTGAACACCAGGAGGCTGCCGACGGCCGACCATGCGATGGTGACGAGCACGCCCTTGGCCTGGGCCATGAGCTGGGTCGCCATGTCGTAGGCGGCCGCATCGCACGTGGTGATGTCGCCGTCCTTCGCGCAGCTCGTATAGTCCACGATGCCCGCACCGCCGAGGGCCGGATCAACGAGGATGCCCGTGGCCAGCGCACCCAGGATGCCGCCGATCGCATGGATGCCGAACACATCCAGCGAGTCGTCATAGCCGAACGCGTTCTTCACGCCGGTGCAGAACACGAAGCAGACGACACCCGCCGCGAGACCGAGCACGATGGCGCCCATCGGCCCTGCGAAACCGGAAGCCGGGGTGACCGCGACGAGACCGGCGACGATGCCCGAGGCGAGACCGAGCAGGCTCGGCTTGCCCATGACGATCCACTCCGCGAACATCCAGGCTACGCCCGCGGCGGCTGTCGCCACGAAGGTGTTGGCCATGGCGAGCGCGGCGTATTCGTTGGCTTCCAGGTTCGAGCCCGCGTTGAAGCCGAACCAGCCGACCCAGAGCAGCGAAGCACCGACCATGGTGAAGGCCAGGGAGTGCGGGGGCATGGCCTCGGTCTTATAGCCCAGGCGGCGGCCAAGGAGCAGCGCTCCGACAAAGCCCGCGATGCCAGCGTTGATGTGGACGACGGTGCCGCCGGCGAAGTCCAGCGCGCCGAAGCTCCAGATCAGACCGGCGGAGACCGGCGCATCGGGAGCCGTGGCGATCCCGGACGGGCCCGGCCAGAACCACACCATGTGGGCGACGGGGAAGTAAACGACCGTCGGCCAGAGAATGGCGAAGATCACGATGGCGGAGAATTTCATGCGCTCTGCGAAGCCGCCTACCACGAGCGCCGTTGTGATCGCGGCGAACGTCATCTGGAAGCAGATGAAGATCAGTTCGTGGATGGCGACGCCGACCGAGAAGGTCTCGACCTTGCTGCCGACCTCGACGCCGCTCAGGAACATCTTATCGAGACCGCCGACGAAGGAGTTCAGGCTGCCGCCGTCGGTGAAGGCGAGGCTATATCCCCAAAGGAACCAGACCAGGCAGACGATACAGACGATCGCCAGAACCTGGGTCAGCATCGAAAGCATGTTTTTGGAGCGCACGAGGCCGCCATAAAACAGGGCGAGACCCGGAACGGTCATCAAAAGGACGATGACGGTGGAGACCAGCATCCACGTATTGTCGCCCTTGTTGACGGTGAGTTCAGGCGCCTGGATGGCCTGCGCGAAGGATAGCGTAGGAATTAAAGCCGCCGCCGTAATGGCGGTCAGCAACTTGGTATGCGAGAGAATTCTCATCACTGCCACCTCTTGTTGGGAAGTTGTCAGAAAGCGCCAGGCGCCGTTGAGCGGAGACTTTGCGCATTTGAGCACACTCGGTTCGGTCAAGAGTTCTCCGAACCAGAAAGGTGGTGCCCGCAGGCTCTCGGGAGGAAAGCAGCCAACGAACACCACCATCGCAACGCGGGAGCAGGTGAGCCGCTCCCGCTGGTCTTGCATCCCCGGTTGCCGGGGATACCGAGTCCTGAAGCCTAGATCCGGCGGCTTCCGAACTCGGGGTAAGCTTCCACGCCGATTTCGGCCACATCCAGACCTTGCTCTTCGGCCTCTTCCGAGGGACGCAGGCCAATGATGAGGGCGAGGACGGTCCAGACGATCGCGCTGGTCACCACCACGAACAGGCCGATGGACGCGACGCCGACGAACTGCGCGAAGAAGTTCGCATCGGCATTCGTGATCGGCACCGCCATCGTGCCCCAGATCCCGGCGAACAAGTGCACCGGGATGGCGCCGACGACGTCGTCGATCTTCAGCTTGTCGAGGAGCGGAACCGTGAACACCACGATAAGGCCGCCGACACCACCGATCAGCAGGGCATAGGCCGGAGTGGGCGCGAGCGGTTCGGCCGTGATGGAGACGAGGCCCGCGAGCGCGCCGTTCAGCGCCATGGTCAGATCAACCTTGCCGTAGACGATCTGCGTCGCGATCATGGCGACGATGACGCCCGCACACGCGGCGAGGTTGGTATTCACGAAGATGCGCGACACCGACGAGGCGTCCGACAGCGAGCCGAGGGCAAGCTGCGATCCGCCGTTGAAGCCGAACCAGCCGAGCCACAGGATGAACGTCCCGAGCGTGGCCAACGGCATGCTGGAGCCGGGCATCGGATTAACGACGCCGCCCGGACCATACTTCCCCCGGCGCGCGCCGAGGATGATAGCGCCGGTCAGCGCGGCCCAGCCGCCCACCGAGTGCACGATGGTCGAACCGGCGAAGTCCTGGAATTTGGCGCCCGCGAACTCGATGATGAAGCCCGTGTCGCCATCCGGGGAGAGCCAGCCATAGCCCCATTTCCATGCGCCCTGGATGGGGTAGATGAACCCGGTCAGGATCGCCGTGGAGACGAGAAAGGGCCAGGGCTTGATGCGTTCGGCCAGTGTGCCGGACACGATCGAGGCTGTCGCGGCGCAGAACACCATCTGGAAGAACCAGTCCGATGCCGCCGCGTAGCTGCCGGGGTCGTTGTCGGTCGCGGGGATTTCCTTCGGCAGGAAGGAGCCCAGATATCCGCCGTTAACCCCGTCATACATCAGGTTGTAGCCGACCACCCAGAACATGATGCCGGCGATCGAATAGAGGCCGATGTTCTTGGTGCACTGCATGGCGACGTTTTTCGACCGCACCATGCCCGCTTCGAGCATGGCGAAGCCGGCCGACATGAACATGACGAGAAAACCGCCGACCAGAAACAGTGTCGTGTTGAACACATAAGCGGAAGCCTCCGGCACTGCGGGGGCCTCTGCTGCGGGAGCTGCCTCGGCCGGGGCCGCGGCATCCTGCGCAATGGCAGGTTCGATGAAAGCCGCCAGTAAGGCGACGGCTGTCACCGCGACGGATGCCTTTGCAATTAGGTTCTTCATTACACTCCTCTTTACGTCTTTAAGTTTAAAGCGCAGCGGTATCTTTCTCTCCGGTGCGGATGCGGATGGTCTGCTCGATGGGAAGGACGAAAATCTTGCCGTCGCCGATCTGGCCCGTCTTCGCGATGACCTCGATGGCCTCCACGGCGCGATCGGCGGACTCGGACGGCACAGCGATCTCGATCTTGAGCTTCGGGACGAAGTTCACCTCGTACTCGGCGCCACGGTAAATCTCCGTATGGCCCTTCTGGCGGCCGTACCCCTTGACTTCCGTGACCGTCAAACCCTCGATCCCGATTTCGTCCAGCGCCTTGCGGACGTCTTCGAGCTTGAAGGGTTTGATGATTGCCATAATCATTTTCATGACAACTTCCTCCTCAGATGCCCCTTGCGGGAAACGGAACTGGCTCCCGCCTGCCAGCCTGCGAGCATGGCTTTTCGCCACAGTGCCGGGCCTCGGCCGTAACCGCGCTTCTGAATTCAAAAGCTGTGCCAAATCCGGAGCGGAGGAATAAGCCCTTGTATTGCAGTGCAAAAGGACAGGGGCGCGAGGCAAGGCGGCTCGCAGGGCGCGCGTTAGCGGATACAAATTAGGCAGAATTGCGAGTCTGATCATTTCTTAGGCAAACCGCTCCCGGATGTTGCAGATCGGAAAGCCGGAAGCCAAAGCCGATGAGCCAAGATTTGTCGTGGTTTAGCTGATACAGACGCGCTATAGGGGCTGCCGGTCCTCAAGGAGGCATGATTGCAGCTCTTCGCGTCTATCCTGCTGTCGGTGATGGCGCCGATCCTCGTCCTCGTCGCCCTCGGCTTCCTGGTTCAGCGGAAACTCAACCTCGATCTCGCCACCCTGTCCAAATTGCAGATCAACGTGCTGATCCCGGCCGCGATCCTCTACTTCCTCCTGTCCGCGAAGCTGCCGATTTCGGAGGCATGGCCGACCTTCTGGTTCACGGGCCTGCTGTTCGCGGCGCATTTCGCGATCGGCTGGGCGGCTGGCGCGCTTCTTCGCGTCGGCGGGGCGGCGAGCGGCCTGTTGGGGCTCGCCGTGGCGTTCCCGAACTCCGGGAATTACGGCGTGCCGCTCATCCAGCTCACCATGCCGCCGGATTACCTGCTCCACCAGACCGTGATGCTGAGCGTTCACATGCTGCTCATCACGACGCTGGGGCTGTGGCTGATCTCGGGGCAGAACGGCGCAAAGCGATCCATCTGGGCGACCCTGCTCGCAACGCCGATCATTCCTGCGGTGGCGCTCGGCTTTGGGCTGAAGGCCGGCGAGATCGCGCTCCCGCCGCCGCTCGCCATCCCGCTCAAGCTGATGGGGGAGGCGTTCACGCCGATGGCGCTGTTCCTGCTCGGCGCGCAACTCAGCGCCGTCAGTGCGACGGGCGGGCGGGGGCTGGTGGCCCTCGCGGTTGCCCTAAAGCTGATCGCCGCGCCGCTGGCGAGCTTCGCGCTTGCGGCCGTGCTCGGCTTTTCAGGCGATCTCATCGCGCTGTTCGTGCTAGGCACCGCGATCCCCACGGGCGTGGTCCTCACCGTGCTCGCCACGCAGTATCAGGCAGGCGCGGGTTTCGCCGCGACGGCGGTGTTCGTCTCGACGGTCGTCAGTGCGTTCACGGTCACGGGATGGATCTATGCGATGCGTCTGATCGGCTATCTGCCGCCGCTTTAAAGGCCCATGCGAGACGAAGCTCGCACGGGCCGTGCAGGGCTACTTGGTCAGTTCGGTCTGGATGGTCAGCTCGATCTCGTCCGAGACGGCGGGGGCCGCATATGAGACGCCGAAATCCGTGCGCTTCAGGCTGCCTGTTGCGCCAAAACCGAGCGATTCCTTCTTGTTGAACGGGTGCGGGCCTTTGTAATTCAAAACCACATCCAGCGTGATCGGCTTCGTCACGCCCTTGATGGTGAGATCGCCTGTGACTTTGCCGGTCTTGTCGCCCGTCTTTTCGATCTTGGTGCTCTTGAAGCTGGCCTCGGGGAATTTCTTCGTATCGAAGAGGTTGTCGGCCTTCATGTGGCTGTCGAATTCGGGGTTGCGCGTGTGGATGCTGTCCGTCTTGAACACCACGTTGAGGGTGCTGTTTTCCGGGTTCTCCGCGTCAAACACCAGTTCCCCGTCATAGTCCAGGAAGTGCGCGCATTGCTTGCTGAGCTGGAAATGCATCCAGCAGAAGCGGACTTCCGTGTGCGATTTGTCGAACTTGTAGGTTTCGGGCGCGGCCGAGGCTGCGGACGCGGCTGCCGCGAACGTCAGCCCGAGCGCGGCGGGCAGGAAAGAACGGGCCTTGGGAAACGCGATCATGGTCTGCTCCATGGGGTGAGAACTGACGGAAACGTCGAGGAATAACGGTCAGCAGCTATGGCGTGAGCACGCCGAAAGCAAGGCATGGCGGGCGCGCAGGGCTCTCGCGCCGATCACAATGAGTTGTATTCGCCATGGGTTTCGCCGATCCGCGGGTCCGTCAGGCGAGGTTCAGGCTCATGCCGCCGTCCACCATGATGCCCTCGCCCGTGGTGTAGGACGAGTCATCGCTGGCGAGGAACAGCGCGGCCTTCGCAACCTCTTCCGCCGTGCCGAAGCGGCGCAGGGGCATCTGCCGCAGAAGCGCGTCCGCAAGCGCCGGATTACCGGTATAGCGGTTCGTCAGCGCGGTGGGAATGAAGCCGGGGCAGAGATAGTTCACGCGGATGCCGTAGGGGGCGAACTCCACCGCCAGGCTGCGGGAGAGCCCGGCGATCGCGGCCTTGGCAGTCGAATAGGCGGAAAGCTGGCGCGCGTGCTGGGTGGCCATGATAGACGACAGATTGACGATCGCGGCCCCGCCCTCCAAGCCCGCCTTCCGCAATGCGGGCAACAGCGCGCGCGTCACACGGATGGTGCCCCACAGATGCGGGTTCAGCACGCTCTCCCATTCGGCGTCGCCCATATGACGGAAATCGGCGCGCAGCAGGTTCCCCGCATTGTTGACGAGAATGTGCGCGCGCCCTTCGCTCGCCTCCGCGACGGCCGAGGCGAGCGCCTGTGCGTCTTCTTCCTTCGTGACATCCACGGCAAGGCCGGACGCCGCATGGCCATCGGCGCGAATCGCATCCGCCGCGGCATGGGCCGCCTCGCTGTTGATGTCCGTGATCCAGACCTGCGCGCCATGGGAGGCGAACAGCTGCGCCATCGCCAGCCCCAGGCCGCCACCCGCCCCCGTGATGACGGCGATCTTGTTTTCGAGCTTCCTCAAGGGATACGGTCCGCCTTTGTTTCGAGACGGGCCTAGAGGACGCAAAGACCGTGCCCTGTCAATTGCAAGGGCTAGCTGGGCGTGCGCTTTTCGCGCGGCGTCAGGTGAATTTCTGGTGGTCTGTGGCTTTCTGAAGGGTCTCGCCCGTCGCGCCCTCGTTCAGAAGCTTCTGCATGCGGCGCTTATCGACGTCCCAATATTCCGCTTCCGTCATGCGGACTTCAAGGAGCGCGATGTCTGGACTGTCGAGGCCCCCGGGGAACCAGCGGCTTGCATCCTCATTCCACAGTTCCCTGATTTGCGCTTCGTCGCGAACCGTGCGTGCCGTGCCGGAGATCGAGACGTAGACCTCGGCGTCGGGCGCGATATAGCTCAGGTTCACGTGCGCCTCGCCTTCGATCTCGTCTACCTTGGGCGACGAGGCACTCGTGAAGAACCAGAACACGCCGTTCTCCGCCTTCTGCGTCGACATGGGCCGCGATCGCAAAGTGCCGGTCTCATCGCGCGTCGTGAGCATCCCAATATCCAACGCCTCGATCATGGCGATGAGCTTCGAGAAAGCTGAGTTTTCTGTGTCTGGCATTATCGCCCTCCGGTTTCAGGTTGGCGCTTGCGCGCTCACCTTAGCCTAACGGGGCGATATGCGAGGCGTTCCCGGAAGAACGCCTCGGGAGGTGGGCGTGAGATCGGCCGACGCCGCAGCGGGCCGGCCCTCGTCTTGCGTCAATACGCGGAAGCGATCGCCTCGACGCCGTCCTTGCGGTAGAGATCGCGGCGGAAGTTCACGGTGCCGTCCGGCGTAGCCCAGGCGGTGATGTAGCTCCAGTAGACCGGAACCGGCTTTTTCAGCGTGACATTGAGGCTTTCGCCGGTCTGCTTCATGCGCAGCACCTGCTGAACCGTCCAGCCATTGTCCTCCAGCAGCCATGCGACGAGCTGATGGATGTTCTGCACACGCACGCAGCCCGAGCTTTCCGCGCGGAAGTTGCGCGAGAAAATGCTCTGTCCCGGCGTGTCGTGCATGTAGACCGCGTAAGGGTTATGGAAGTTGATCTTGGCGTAGCCGAGCGGGTTCTCCTCGCCCGCGTTCTGGACGTAGAACAAGCCCATAGGCTCGGCGGAAGACCAATTCACCTGATGGGGTTCGAGCCGCTGTCCGCGCTGGTAAGCGGCATGGCTGGCGTAGGCGTCGATCTTGTATTTCGCGAGGAAATCCTGCCCCTTGGCGTACATGTCGCGCGCCTTGGGCACCACATCCTCCCGGATCACGGTCGGCGGGAGAATCCATTCCTTGTTGAAATTGATCTCGTGAATCTTCGACTGGAGGATGGGCGACGGCCGATCCAGCTTGCCGACGACGCCGGCATGGCGGGATACGACCTGGTTGTTGTTCACCGCCTCGATGTGCGCGGCCGGGATGTTCACGAGCACATATTTGCCGGCACCGGTCTGGTTCGCATAATTGCCGAGACGGCTCAAATTGGCGCGAAGCTGGCGCAGCCTTGCACTGGCCGGAACGTTCAGAGCGGCAACCGTGTATTTATCGACAAAGCCCGTCGGCGGCAGGCCGTGCCGGGCCTGGGCTTTCTTGACGGCCTTCTCGACATAGTAATCGAAGGTCTCGGCATAGCCGCCGGATTCCTCCATATCGCCCGTCAGCAGGAGATGGCGGCGCAAGGTGGCCACGGCGGGATGGGTCATCCCCACGCGCAGATCCATGTTCGGCAGACGTTCCCAGCCGCCCCTCGCGACGATGTCGGCATAGCGCTTGATGGCGGCTTTGGTCGGGGCAAGATTATCCTTGGAAGCGGTCGGGAAGCCGCGTTCCGGCTGGGTTTCCCACTGTTTTGCAAACGAACGGTCGAACGGCTGATCCCACGTGCCGGAGCCGGACTGGTCGAATTTCAGCCAGTCGTCGATGCCGTCCATATAGCGCTGGGCGAAGGCGTTCGGCGTCGTGAACGCGCCGACGGCGGCAACCGACAAAAGGCCCGACAGAAACGCCCGTCTCGGATGGTTATGATCCTGCGACACTCGAATACCCCCTGTTATCCCCAGCGTCCGACACAGTTAGGGAATTTATGCGACACGAATGACCTTACTTTTAACGCTGATTGTGGCGGATGCTGGAATATGCCGATATTCCGGAAGCTAAGCGCTCACTTTGCGTTTTCCCATACACATCGCGTTCGCAATTTTGTGACCGCCAGGTTCCGCCATCAAATCGTCGTCGGCAGGCAAAGTGCCCGATTTAACGGGTCACTTCAAGCTTTACAGGCCGCACCGCGCCGATCGAAACTTGAGCGTGAACCGCTGGACACATTGCACCCGGCGGAGCCGCTCTCGTGGAGCGAATTTGACATTTGAGTCCCGCGCGCGGCTGGGCTCGTTCTCAAATGTCAAATTCAAAAGCTCCAAGAGACTCAATAACGTCTAGTGGTTCTTATGATACAAACATTTGCAAACGAGGGCGCTGCAAACGGGATGCAAATGTTTGAATCGAACCGCTAGAGCCGGTAGCGGATCTGATCCACCCAGAAGCGTTCGAGCTTCATCGCGACCTGATTGACCTGCTTGAGATCCGCCGCGCCGACCCCGCCGACTTTCTCGATCATACCCATCTGCCGCTCGAACAGGCGGTTCACCATTTCGGAAATCGCCTTGCCCTTGTCGGTGAGGCGCACGCGCACCGAGCGGCGATCCGTCCGCGAACGCTGGTGGTGAATGTAGCCGCTCTCCACAAGCTTCTTGAGGTTGTAGGAGACGTTCGAACCCAGGTAGAGCCCGCGGCTTTTGAGTTCGCCCGCCGTCAGTTCCACATCGCCGATATTGAAGAGCAGAAGGGCCTGCACCGCGTTAACATCGGTGCGACCGACACGCTCGAACTCATCTTTGACCAAGTCGAGCAGAAGACGGTGAAGCCGCTCGATCATGCGCAGAGTGACAAGATAATGCCCCTTGAGAGGCTGGTCCTCTACATTGAGTGTCCTGGCAAGCTCGGCCATCATGACGCAAAATACTCCTGAAAATTGCAGAACCCTGTGTTCTCTGCTACTTTTAGGAGAAAAAGCCTAATGCGAACTTAATTCTAGCAACCCTGGGTGGAGTTTGCCAGACTTTGCAGCGCGTCCTGCACGGCAGCCTACGTCGCGCTTTTCCGTCCCCATTGCGGAAACGGGTCGGGCCGGGCTTTCCATGCGGCTCCGTCGAACGGGCCGGCTGCCTGCTCGGGCACCAGACAGGCGTCGAGCCGCGCCCGGATGTCCTCCTCGTCGAAATCCAGGCCGATGAAGACGAGTTCCTGTTTGCGGTCGGCATAGGTCTCGTCCCAGCGGGAGAGAACCTTCGCGATGCTTGCCTCGTCGTCCGGCCAATCCTGGCGGGGCACGGCCGCCCACCAAAACCCGATGCCTGTCGTTTGCACCACGGCGCCGGCCTGAGACAGTTCGCCGACCCAGTCCGGCCGGGTCGCAAGCCAGAAGAACCCCTTCGATCGGACGATCCCGGGCCACGGAGCGTTGATGAAAGCATGGAATTTTTCCGGATCGAACGGCCGCCGCGCCCGGTAGACAAAACTCCGGATGCCGTATTCCTCGGTTTCCGGAACGTGATCCTTGAAATTGTAGAGTTCCTTCGCCCAGAGCGGGTGTGTCTGAGCACGGTCGAAGTCGAAAAAGCCCGTATTCAAGATCTGTCCGGGCTCAACTCTTCCATGTTGCGTTTCGATGATCTTTGCATCCCCGTTCAGCGCCATCACGACACGCCGGGCGAGCGCGAGATCCTGCGGCGATGCGAGATCCGTCTTGTTGAGGATGATGATGTCGGCAAACTCGATCTGCTCGACGAGAAGGTTGACGAGCGTGCGGTCGTCCTCTTCGCCCAGCGATTCCCCGCGATCCTTGAGAAAATCGGTCGAGGAATAGTCGCGAAGAAGATTGGCCGCATCCACGATGGTCACCATCGTATCGAGACGCGCCACATCTTCGAGGCTTTCGCCGCTCTCATCCCGAAAGTGGAAAGTGGCCGCGACGGGGAGCGGTTCTGAAATGCCAGTCGATTCGATGAGCAGATAGTCGAAACGCTTCTCGCGCGCGAGCTTGCGCACTTCCTTCAGAAGATCGTCGCGCAGTGTGCAGCAGATGCAGCCATTCGTCATTTCGACAAGCGTTTCATCTGTGCGCGACAGGTTTGCATCTCCCTTCGCAACGAGTTCCGCGTCGATGTTCACCTCGCTCATGTCGTTGACGATGACAGCGACGCGAAGTCCCTCGCGGTTGTTCAACACATTATTGAGAAGGGTCGTTTTGCCTGCTCCCAGGAAGCCAGACAAAACCGTGACAGGCAAACGGGGATCGTCCGCGAGCATGTGGCGCATTCAGCCTCCTGATATATGTAATAACATTACATAAACGAGGCGGCGGCGCCGCTCAAGGCATTTTCATGAGGTGCTGTCGCGCATGAAAAAGGCGGCCGGGGCCGCCTTTCTGAACGGAGAGGATGAGGCGTGTGTCAGCGCGCGGGCTCAGGACTTGACTCACCATTGCCGCCCGTCGACCGGCTGCGGCGGTCGGCCATGAACTGGTCGAATTCCGCCTTGTCCTTGGCATGGCGCAGCCGTTCAAGGAAATCGAAGAATTCGCGCTGCTCGTCTTCCAGCCGTTTCAGCGTCTCCGCGCGATATTCGTCGAAAGCGCGATTTCCGCTCGTGGGCCCGCCCCAGCCGCCGCTCATGCGCTTGCTGTCCCGCCGCCAGTTGTGCCAGCGGCCTGCACTGCGATATCCGCATCCCATACCCATGCGTCCACTCCAAAAGAGATAGCCCAAGATTGCGAGGCCGACCGGCCAAAAGATGATGAAGCCGACGACCATGAGGGCAATCCACGCTGCCATCCCGTAATCGTCGATCTTTGCCACAAGGTTCATGTCACGCGCCCTGCTGCCATGTTAATGTAAGTTACATTCACATAGTTGGCGCTCAGTGCATCTGATGTCAAGACGATTCGTCCTGATTTTTCGTGCCCACCCCAAGCCCCTGAAAGTAAACGAGAAAAGCGGCCTCTAGCAGGTCTTCGGGCGGGATGGGCACCTTGCGCCGTCCGCGATCACCCCGTGCAAAAAGTGACGCGATGCCGTGCGACATGGACCAGATGTGCAGCGCCATCATCAGCGCGGGCGGACGCCGCTCCGGCGGAAGGGTGGCGCAGACGGCCTGGGCCGCATCTCGCAGGATATTGAAGGACGCATCGGCCGCAGCCCGCAGTTCGGGGCTCGCATCCATTGGCGTGCCTGCCTCGAACATCGCCGAATAAAGGGCCGGCTCTTCCCGCGCGAAAGCGAGATAGGCTTTTCCGAGCCGCTCGAACGCGCGGATCGGGTCGGGTTCGCCATGACTCCAGGCTTTGTCCAACGCGGCGCCGAACCGTTCGAACCCAAGCCGCGCGACATCGGCCAGCAGATCGTCCCGGTCGCGGAAATGCCGGTAGGGCGCGGCGGGGCTCACCCCGGCGGACCGCGCGGCTTCGGCGATCGTGAACCCGGCCGGCCCCTTCTCCGCGATCAGCCGGAGCGCGCCCTCGATCAGCGCTTCCCGCAGATTGCCGTGATGGTAGCCTCTCCGTCCCGCGCGGCCACTGTCGTCTGAAAAGCTCATGTGAGAGCTTTTAACATCAATTCGCGCCCCTGCGCCAGACGGACAGACGCGCGCATAAAAAAGGCGGCCGGAGCCGCCTTCATGACATCATGGTGATGCCGATCAGCAGCCGCGGCGGCGCAGGCAGCGGCGGAAATCCGGCCCGCGGCCATAATCCTGGCGGCATTCGCGCTCGACGAAGTTGCAACGGCGCGGGCGATCATATCCCCCGCCGAAACCGCAGGCGCGGCGGCGCATGCAGCGCCGGTAGTCAGGACCGCCGCCGAACCGGGCGCGGCACTGTGCGTTCACGAAAAAGCAGCGGGCCTGCACCTGATGAATGATGTCAGCGCCTATGACCTGAGACGTGGCCGTGACGGGTGTTGCCGGTGCGGCGTCAGCCTTCGTGCCGGACAAGACGAAAGCGGACAGCGCAAAAGCCAGCGCGGCGAACGCGTAAACTACTCTTTTCATGAATATGTCACTCCTGGACGGTTTCCCTCGGGGATGCCGACCTTACTCGCTCGGCACGCCGCTGTCTCACTCGAAACAGAGGCAGACCCGGTTCGTTCCGGAGCTAATTTGTAAGCAATTATCGTCCTGTTTCAGCTTATATAAACATTAGAAGAAAAAACTTAGCAAAAAGGGCGGCACGGGCCGCCCTTCTGCATCGTAAGCAATTCACGTCAGCAGCCACGTATCCGAACGCACCGGCGGAAACGCGGGCCGTAACCATGCCTGATGCGGCAGATGCGGTGCCACCGCACGCAGCGCCGATAGACGCGGGGAGCGCAGGCATGGCGTCTCATGCAGCGCCGATAGCGGAAGCCTCCGCCCCAACGCTGTCGGCAGATGCGGTTCCAGCGCACGCAGCGCCGGCCATATTGAACGGGCTGAGCCAGATTGAAGTCCTGGCTCACGCCTGAAAGGATCGAAGGCGCAGAGACTTGCGCGGCCCGTGCCGTGTTGGTCGGGCCGAAATAAGCTAAAGCCGCCAAAACAAGACCGACTGAAGCATAGAAAGCGGTTTTCACAGCTTTCCCCTTTCTTGTTATCCTCGGCGCGCTTCAGACTATGCCTAGATGTGGTCATCATGGGGCCATCGGTCCAACATGATGTACCACGCTGTGTCGGTCGGCCCGTCAGGCGGCGGACTTTACAAACCCCGCGCTCCCATACTCCCGTTCCAGAAGACCGCCGAGGTGGCGTGCGATCGCGCGCATCCCGCTCTGGCGGGCTTTCGCCTCGGCCTGCGCGTTGTAATTCGTGTTGGTGTTGACGTCGTAGGTATAGGCGCGGCCGTCGCGGTCCACGATGAATTCCACGCCCGCGATGCCGATGTCGTTCGCCCGCAGGAAAGCCTCCCAGCGCGGGATGAGCGGATGGTCGAAGCCTTCCAGCACGCGGAATTTCTCGGTCGGCGCCTGTGCGGGGCACACCCCGCTCAAAGACGACAGGTCGATATTGCAGACATCCGCCGGGCAGAGTTCGAAGCCCTCCGACGTATCGACGCGCACCGCATAGAGAAAATGCCCGCCGACGAACTCGACGCGGGTGATGAACAGCTCAGGCGCCTGGATATAAGCCTGAACCAGGGTGATGCCGTCGATGGGCTCCTCGAAAGCGGGGCTTTCGAGATGCTCGCGCAGGGCTTCCGGGGAGAAGATGAGGCGCACGCCCAAGCCTTTCCCGGCGCGGTTATGCTTCAGGATCAGGGGATAACCGAGCCGCGCGGCCGCAGCCTCGATGTTCTGCCGCCCGACAACGGCCAGCGTGCGGGGCGTCTCGATCCCGAACTCGGCTAGCGCCTGATATTGCGCGACCTTCGAGACTTCGAGCTGGATGGCCCGCTCGCCGTTGACGATGGTGCGGCCGTAGCGCGTCAGCCAGGCGAGCACGGCGGCCGTGAGTTCCGGCGCATAGCGGTGCCCGCGCGAATGCGACGATGCGCTCATGCGGTTGTAGAAGATGCCGGGAGGGGGCGCGGCGGAAAGATCGAGGATGCCCTGATCCAGATGCCATTCCGCGAAAGGCACGCCTTCCGCCGCGAAGGCTTCGCGGAGCGGCTCGACCCAGGCGTCGTTTTCATGAATGACATAGACCTGCGGCTCGGTGGCCGTGTGCGTCAGGGGCAACTTCATCGTCAATCCCTCCATGGCGGGCGCCCGCCTCATGAGCGCAAGATAGAGATGAAT
>CAZNAH010000045.1:0-19531 GCA_964570735.1 uncultured Hyphomicrobiaceae bacterium
GCGATGGGGCTTCATCTCGGCATGGAAGTGCCGAACTGGCCGCCGGAGAACATCGAGGAACTGGCCAAGCGCTTCGAGGACCATTACTAAGCAGCAGGAATGACGACAGGTGCGGCCGCCCTCGTTGCGCCGTCCGTCCGGGAGACAAACGATGCGCCATCGCAACGCAGGCCGGAAATTCAACCGCACGGCGAGCCACCGCAAGGCCATGTTCGCGAACATGGCGGCGGCGCTCATCAAGCATGAGCAGATCGCGACGACCCTGCCCAAGGCGAAGGATCTGCGCGGCGTCGTCGAAGGGCTCATCACGCTGGCGAAGCGGGGCGACCTCCACGCACGCCGCCTCGCGGCCGCCCGCCTGCGCGACGAGCAGATGGTCATCAAGCTGTTCGATACGCTTGGCGAGCGTTATCGCGACCGTCCCGGCGGCTATACGCGCGTGCTCAAGGCCGGCTTCCGCTATGGCGACAATGCACCGCTGGCCGTAATCGAGCTCGTCGACCGCGATCCGGAGGCGAAGGGCAAGGACTCCGGTCCCGTTCATACGGATGACGAAGGCGAAGCTGCCGCCGCATAGGCGGGGCTTTCCGGTCCTGGCGGGTCTCCGGCTCTCCCTGCATCATCTCGTGTCCCAGGCTTGATTTCCCTGCCGCCCCCAGCGTATCGCTGACGCGCCAGCATCGCACCGACACGGAAGCCCGCGAGGACATGACGATCACACGCCACACCCGAACCATGGCAGCGTCGCTCGCACTTTTGCTTGCCGGCCTATGCCACGCCGCGCTCGGCCAGCCTGCGCCGCAGCAAGCACGTGCCGCGCCTCAAAGTCAGACGGAAATCACGCTGTCCTACGCCCCCGTGGTGAAGACGGCGGCGCCGGCCGTTGTGAACGTCTACGTCCGCCAGCGCGTTCAGGTCCGCTCGCCCTTGTTCTCCGATCCCTTCTTCGAGCGCTTTTTCGGCCGCGAGTTCGGCGCGCCGCGCGAGCGGGTGCAGAATTCGCTCGGCTCCGGCGTGATCGTATCGCCCGAAGGCATCGTCGTGACGAACAACCATGTCATCAAGGGCGGCGAGAACGCGCAGATCAAGGTGGCGCTCGCCGACTCGCGCGAGTTCGACGCGCGCGTGCTGCTCACCGACGAGCGCACCGACCTCGCCGTATTGCGCATCGAGAATTCCGAAATCGACTTCCCCTATCTGTCCTTCGCCGACGCGGATCTCCTCGAAGTGGGCGATCTCGTGCTCGCCATCGGCAATCCGTTCGGCGTCGGGCAGACGGTCACGAGCGGCATCGTCTCCGCGCTGGCCCGCACCCGGGTCGGCGTCACGGACTACCAGTTCTTCATCCAGACGGATGCCGCCATCAATCCCGGTAATTCCGGCGGTGCGCTTGTCGATATGAAAGGCCGCCTCGTGGGCATCAACACGGCGATCTATTCGCGCACGGGCGGCAGCCTCGGCATCGGTTTCGCCATCCCCGCGAACATGGTCCGCCTCGTCGTGGACTCGGCCCTGCAAGGCGGCAGCGTGCGCCGGCCCTGGCTCGGCGCCGAGTTGCAGCCGCTCACGACCGAGATCGCGACGGCCTTCGGGCTCGACCGTCCGGCGGGCGCGGTCGTGGCCTCCGTCATGCGCGGCGGGCCGGCCGAGCGCGCGGGCCTGCGTCCCGGCGATGTCATCGTCGCGGTCGATGGCCGCGAGGTCGCCGATCCGAACGCCGTCACCTACCGCTTCACGCCGCGCGGGGTGCGCGGGGAGGCCGCGCTCGACGTGATCCGCACCGGCGTCGCGCTGATGGTCGCGCCGGAAGACCCGCCCCGCGACGAACGCGAGCTTGCCGGCGATCACCCGCTTTCTGGCGCGCGCGTCGCGAACCTGTCACCAGCCGTCGCGGAGGAGTTTTCGCTGGCGCAAACGAAGGGCGTCGTGATCCTCGAAACGGAAGCCTATTCCATCGCGCGGCGTCTGGGCTTGAAACCGGGCGACGTCATTGCCGATATCAACGGCACCGAGATCGGCTCGACCCGCATGCTGGACGATCTTCTGAGGCGCGGCGCGCGCGTCTGGCGGCTCACCATCCGCCGGGGCGGCCGCGAATTGAAGACCGTCATCGCGGGATAACTCATTGGCAGGACCGCCCTGCGGCGATAGTGGCGAAATCACGCAACCCTCAGCCTCCGAGCCTGTTCGAAGCCGCAGCCCTTCCGGAGACGGCGCCGCGCCCGCTCGCCGATCGCCTTCGCCCCAAATCCCTCGACGAGGTTGTCGGCCAGGCCCACCTGCTCGGGCCGAATGCGCCTTTGCGCCGCATGGTGGATCACGGCGCGCTTCGCTCGACCATCTTCTGGGGACCGCCGGGCACGGGCAAGACGACCGTCGCGCGCCTCATGGCGCAGCATACCGGCCACCATTTCGAGCAGCTTTCCGCCATCTTCTCCGGCGTGCAGGACTTGCGGAAGGTGTTCGACGCCGCACGCGACCGGCGCGCCTTCGGGCAGGGCACGGTGCTGTTCGTCGATGAGATCCACCGCTTCAACCGCGCTCAGCAGGATTCCTTCCTGCCCCATATGGAAGACGGCACTATCATCCTCATCGGGGCGACGACGGAGAACCCGTCCTTCGAGCTGAACGGCGCGGTGCTGTCACGCGCGACGGTGCTCGTGTTCCGGCGTCTCGAACCGGGCGACCTTGAGGTGCTGCTGACGCGCGCGGAAGCCGCCATGGGCCGGCCCCTCCCTCTCGCAGCGGAGGCACGCGGCGCATTGATCCGCATGGCAGACGGCGACGGACGCGCCGCGGTGAACCTCGCCGAGCAGGTGTTCGATGCCGCGCCCCAGGGCGCGGCGCTGACCGCGGGGGAGTTGATCGGGATCGTCCAGCGCCGCGCGCCGCTCTACGACAAGAACCGCGACGGCCATTACGATCTCATCAGCGCGCTGCATAAATCGGTGCGCGGCTCGGACCCCGACGCGGCGCTCTACTGGTTCTGCCGGATGATCGACGGGGGCGAGGATCCGCTCTACATCGCGCGCCGGCTCGTGCGAATGGCGGTCGAGGATATCGGTCTCGCCGATCCGCAGGCCCTCGCCCACGCGAACGCCGCCAAGGACGCCTATGATTTCCTCGGCAGCCCTGAGGGCGAACTCGCGCTCGCGAACACGGTGCTTTATCTCGCGGCCGCGCCAAAATCGAACCGCGCCTACGTGGCTTACAAGGGCGCGATGAACGCGGCGAAGGGATCCGGCTCGCTGCCTCCGCCGAAGCACATCCTCAACGCGCCCACCCGGCTCATGCGGGACGAAGGCTATGGCGCGGGCTATATCTATGACCCCGACACGCCGGAGGGGTTCTCGGGCCAGAACTATTTCCCCGAAGCCATGGAGCGCCAGCGCTTCTACGATCCGGCCGCGAGCGGCCATGAACGCGCCCTGTCGGAGAGGCTCGCGGCATGGAGGAAAGCGCGAGAGAAACGCTAGCCTGGCGGCGGCACCGCGTGACCCTTTTCACTGTCTGCAACTGTGCTATAAACCGCGCATCCGGATGATCGCATCGCGGAAGGACGCGCGGCCATGCTGACCTTGAGAACGCTCTGGCTCAATCACCCCACCGTCACGGGGGAACAATATCCCTGCCAGACGAACGGCGCCTCGAACTTCGCGAACCAATGCGCGATCCGCATGGGCGTCTGCCTGAAGCGCTCGGGCGTCCTGCCGGGGCAGATCCGCGGCGCGCTGTCCTGCGGGCAGGCCGCTGCGACCGGCCACTCCCACGACGAGATGCACTACATCCGCGCGAACGAAGTCGCGAACGCGCTGAACGGCGTCAGCCTGCCGGGGTTGAGCCCGCGCATCACGCTCGCCACGCCGGATGATTTCGCGAACGAGCTCGCGGGCCGCAAGGGCATCATCTACTTCAAGCATTACTGGTGGCGCACGACGGACACCACACGTCCGACGGGCGATCACATCGACCTGTGGAACGGCTGGCGCACGACGGCGAAAGTGCTTCTGCCGTGGTTCAACTGGCTCGGGGGATATGACGGCTCCGCGGAAATCTGGTTCTGGGAGGTCAAGTGAAAGCGATCCTCGGCATTCTCTTCTTCGTGATCTTCGGCCTGATCGGGATGCGCGCTGCCGGCTCCATCTCGACCGCGCTGATCGGCACGCGCACCTTCCAGAGCCCGGATGAGGTAGCGCAGTTCACGCTCGTGGCGAATATCAGCATTTCCGTTCTGTTCGCGCTCGTCGGGGCGCTGCTCGGCGTGATGCTCGCCTACCAGCTGAAGTCCAAGGTCATCCGGACGGAATCCTGATGCGGCTCGCGGCGCGGGTGCCATGCATCTGAAGCTGGCGCTGCTGGCCGCTGCCGGCGGCGCGTTCGGATCGGCGGCCCGCTATCTGGTCAGCGTCGCGGCGCTGCGGCTGTTCGGCGCGCACTTCCCCTGGGGCACGTTGATCGTGAACGTCGCGGGCTGCTTCCTCATGGGCCTTCTGGCCGGCGCCGCGCTGTATCGTCTCGACATCAGCCCCGAGGCGCGTGCATTCCTCGCGACGGGCGTGCTCGGCGGTTTCACGACCTTTTCCGCCTTCGCGCTCGATGGCTTCCTGCTCTATGAGCGCAATGCCGGGCTCGCCGCGATTTATGTGGGCGCATCGGTCCTTCTCTCGCTGGCGGCCTTGCTCGCCGGGCTGTTCATCGCCAGACTTTTGCCATGACGATCGAGAAACGTGCGGTCACCCCCGGCGACGACGGCCTGCGGCTCGATCGCTGGCTGAAGAAGCACTATCCGGCCTTGCCGCACGGTCTCGTGCAGAAGCTTGTGCGGACGGGGCAGGTGCGCGTGGACGGCGGACGCGCGAAGGCCGATGCGCGGCTCGCGGCGGGGCAGGAGGTGCGCATTCCAACGCATTTCGCCGCGCCCGCTGAACCCGCCGCGCCGTCGCTGAAACCGCCGCCGGGCCTGTCGAAGGCCGACCGCGATTTCATCGAACGCATGATCCTCCATGAGGACGACCATATCGTCGTGCTCAACAAGCCGTTCGGCATCGCGGTTCAGGGCGGCTCGAAGACCACGCGCCACATCGACGGGCTGCTGGCCGGCATGGCCGACCGCTTCGGCGGCGACCGGCCCCGGCTCGTCCACCGGCTCGACCGGGATACGTCCGGCGTGCTGCTCGTCGCCAAGGATCGCGACACGGCGGCGCGGCTCGGCCGCATGTTCCAGACGCGCTCGGTGCAGAAGATTTACTGGGCGCTGGTGCGGGGCGTGCCCAAGCCAACCCAGGGCAAGGTCGAAGCCGCGCTCGTCAAGGCGTCGGGGCCGGAAGGCGACCGCGTGCGCAAGGCGCGGCCCGGCGAGCAGGCGCTGGCCCAGCATGCGACAACCCATTACGCCGTGATCGACCGCGTCTCGACGCGCGTCGCCTGGGTCTCGCTGAAGCCCGTCACCGGGCGGCAGCACCAGTTGCGCGCGCATATGGACATTCTCGGCACGCCCATCCTCGGCGACAACAAATATGGGGGCGGGCAGGAGATGCCTGTGGAGGGAATCGCGGATAAGTTGCATCTCCATGCGAGACGTTTGATCTTCAATGATATAAAACTCGGCAGGATCGACATATCCGCACCCCTGCCGGAGCATATGAAGCAAAGCTTCGACCTGCTGGGGCTCGATGCGGAGCGGTACGGAACCGGGGAGTGACGCCTCGCCGTGCGAGGGCTGGCCTGAACGGAGACCGGGATGTCCACTTTCAAGCTCATCGTGTTCGATTGCGACGGCACGCTCGTCGATAGCCAGCACCTCATCGTCGATGCGATGCAGCGCGCTTTCATCGGCGAGGGGCTCATCAGTCCGGAACGCTCGGCCATCCTGAGGACGGTGGGACTTTCCGTGCCCGAGGCCGTGCGCATCCTCTCGCCCCGTTCGGAAGCGGCATCCCAGGCGCGCCTCGCGGCGGCCTATCGCGAATGGTGCTTTTCGCTCCGCCAGGAAAGCGCTGCGCTTGAGCCGCTCTTCGACGGCGCGGCGGATTTTCTGCGCGCCCTTGCGGGCGGCAATGGCTTCGTGCTCGGCATCGCGACGGGCAAATCGCGCCGCGGCGTCAGTCGGCTGATCGAGACGGAAGGGCTCCACGGCCTGTTCGCGACGATCCAGACCGCCGACGACGCGCCGTCGAAGCCCAGCCCGCAGATGCTGCTCCAGGCGATGGCGGAAACCGGCGCGCGCGCGGAAGATACGCTGATGGTGGGTGACAGCGTCTTCGACATCACGATGGCGCTCAGCGCAGGCGTGACGCCCGTCGCCGTGTCCTGGGGCTATTACAGCCCGCGCGATCTGAGGAAGGCGGGGGCGAGGCACACCGTGCGCAGCTTCGTGGAACTCTCAAGCCTGCTCGCGGGCCTCGGTGCCTCCGTGCGCGAGCTCGCGGCAGCCGGGTAAACCTCATTCCGCCGCGCGCATGGCCGCTGGGTCAGGCCGCGCGAGCCATCCGTCAATGGCGCGCAGCGCCCGCGCCGAGAGGGCTTTCTTCCGCGCGACGCCACGCGCCGCGCCTTTGAGCCGTTTGCCGTCAGCGCTCGTCTGTGCTTCGTCCAGCGGCGGAAACAGCCCGAAATTCACGTTCATCGGCTGGAAGCTGCGGGGCGCGCCCGCCTCGCTCTCCGCGCTCAGATGGCCGCCGGTAATGTGGGCGAGCAGCGCGCCGAGCGCCGTGACTGGCGGAGGCGGAGCTGCCGCCTCGCCCCGAGCCTGAGCGGCCGCAAAGCGCCCCGCCAGCAGCCCGATGGCGGCGGACTCCACATAGCCCTCGACGCCGGTGATCTGGCCGGCGAAGGCTCCGCTCTCAGCCGCAATTCGCGATCGAGCAGCCTCGGACTGTTGAGAAAGGTGTTGCGGTGCAGGCCGCCGAGCCGTGCGAAAACCGCCCCTTCCAGCCCGGGGATCATCCGGAAAATGCGCGACTGCTCGCCATATTTCAGCTTCGTCTGGAAGCCGACCATGTTCCACAGCGTGCCGAGCGCGTTGTCCTGCCGGAGCTGCACCACGGCGTGGGGCTGGCGTCCTGTGCGCGGGTCGGTGAGGCCAACCGGCTTCATCGGGCCATAGCGCAGCGTCTCGCGCCCGCGCTCCGCCATCACCTCAATGGGCAGGCACCCCTCGAAATAGGGCGTCGATGTCTCCCATTCCTTGAACTCGGTCTTCTCGGCCGCCAGCAGCGCGTCGATGAACGCGTCATACTGCGCGGGGTCGAGCGGGCAGTTGATGTAGTCCGCGCCCGTGCCGCCCGGGCCGGGCTTGTCGTAGCGCGACTGCATCCACGCCACGTCCATGTCGATGGTCTCGTGATGGACGATCGGCGCGATGGCATCGAAGAAGGCCAGCGCATCCTCGCCCGTGATGCGGTTGACGGCCTCGCTCAGCGCGGGCGAGGTGAGCGGCCCCGTCGCGACGATGACATTGCCCCAATCCGCAGGGGGCAGTCCCGCCACTTCGCCCGGCTCGAAACGGATGAGGGGATGTGCGCGCAACCGTTCCGTCACGGCGTCCGCGAAGGCATCGCGATCCACGGCCAGGGCGCCGCCGGCGGGGAGCTTGTGCGCATCGCCTGCCGCCATGATGAGCGAGCCTGCGCGGCGCAGTTCCTCATGGAGAAGGCCGACGGCATTGGTTTCCGCGTCGTCGGAGCGGAAGGAATTCGAGCAGACAAGTTCGGCGCATTTGCCTGTCTTGTGGGCGTCCGTCATGCGATGCGGGCGCATCTCGTGGAGCACCACGGGCACGCCGGCCTGCGCCGCCGCCCAGGCCGCCTCGGAGCCCGCAAGCCCCGCGCCGATGATGTGAATGGGTTCGCTTGTTGCCATGACGTTACAAGTAGGCGAAAAGGTCCGCCCGGGCAACGTGCAGGCTTTTCCGCGAGTGTCCTTTCGATTACGAAAAACAGGCTTTTGAAAACTCGGATGCGATCCATGAAGCGCAGGCTCCCGCTTGTCCTCCTTTCCGTAGTCGCGGCCCTGCTCGGGGCCTGCACGTTCGAGCGGGACGGGCCGCCGGAAAGCCATTTCTCCGAGTTCAAGACGATCCCGCCGCGCGGCAACACGGTGACGGTTTGCCATGCCTATGGCTGTCAGCGGCAAACTCCTCTGACGTTCCGGCAGGCTCAGCTTGCCGAAATCGCCGCGATCATGAAGAAGACGCGCAAGGCCGACACGCCGCACGAGGAGCGCCGCGCCGTAGCCTATGCCATCGGCTGGATGGAGCGGCATGTTGGCGAGGTCATCGGCACCAAGGCCGACCGGCCCGGCATGGAGTTCAACGGTCCCGGCGACCCGACGCAGCAGGATTGCGTGGACGAGGCCACCAACACGACAAGCTACCTCCTCGTTCTTCAGCATAACGGGCTGCTCAAATATCACACCGTCGGCACGCCGTTCTCGAAAGGCAACATCCTGCTCGGCATCAGCAACTGGCCCCACTGGACCGCCGTGCTCGTGGAGAAGACGAACGGACAGCGCTGGGCCGTTGATAGCTGGATCTATGCGAACGGCGAAAATCCGGCGATCGTCGAAGCCGAGAAGTGGTATACGAAGGACCTCAACAGCCTGCCCGACCGCACGACCTGACTGGCGCCCGGAACAAAACCGCGCCGCAAGGGTCATGACGGGCTGAGGCAACGGACTGCGGGCAGGATATGATCCGCGTCGGCATCGGCGGCTGGACTTACGCGCCCTGGCGGGGGGGCATTCTATCCGGATGGATTGCCCCAATCGCAGGAACTCGCCTTCGCGAGCCGCGCCCTCGCCGCGATCGAGATCAACGGCACGTTCTATCGCACGCAGACGCCCGCGACCTTCCGCAAATGGGCACGGGAGACGCCGGACGATTTCCTATTCAGCGTAAAGGCGCCGCGCTACGCCACGGCTGCGCGCGAGCTGGCCTCCGCCGGGCCTTCCGTTGACAGATTCATGACCAGCGGACTTTCCGAACTGGGCAGCAAGCTCGGTCTCATCCTCTGGCAGTTCCCGGCCACGAAGCGTTTCGACTCCGCCGATTTCGCGCGCTTCCTCTCGGTTCTGCCCCGCGATCTCGACGGCCGGCGCGTTCGCCATGCTCTCGAAGTCCGCCATGCGAGCTTCGATGCGGCGGACTTCTTCGATCTGGCGCGGCAGGCCGGCGCGGCCATCGTGCTGGCCGACTCCGACACTTATCCGCGCATCGAACGGCAAACGGCGGACTTCTCCTATCTTCGGCTGATGCGGGCGCGCGAGGCGGAACCAGCGGGCTATGCGCCGGCCGAACTCGACTCATGGGCGCAGCACGCAAGGACGGCGGCGCAGGGAGGCCGGGACGCCTTCGTATTCTTCACCGATGGTTACAAGCCGAAAGCCCCCGCCTCGGCCCTCGCGTTTTTGCAGCGCATCGAGGGCTGGCACAAAGAAGCCGGTTGAAATGTTCCTCCCTGAAGGAGGACACCGCCATGCCCGCCAAATCGAAAGCGCAGCAGATGGCCGCCGGAGCCGCCCTTTCCGCAAAGCGCGGGGAGACCCCCAAGGAGGAATTGAAGGGCGCCTCGCGGCAGATGTACGAGTCCATGACGGAGGAGGAGCTCGAAGAACTGGCCGAGACCGACCGTGAGGGGCTGCCCTATCACGTGGAGGACGAGGACAGCAAAGGGTAGGGGCGGCACACGTTCAAAGCGCGCCATGCCCCGCAACATCAATTGGTCAGCTTCAGCGCGTTGAGGTCGAACACGATGCGCACCTCGTCGCTGACCGCGATGCCCGCGAAGGACGCAGGCCCGACCCCGAATTGCGATCGGCTGAGCTTGGCTTCGCCCGTGACCGACGCTTCGCCCTCGCTCACCTTGATCGTGAAGGGCACGCTGACGGGATGGGTCGCGCCCTTGAGCGTCAGCTTGCCGTCGAGCACATATTCCCCATCGCCGTTCTCGGTGGCGCCGTTCGCGGCGAAGACAGCCTGCGGGTGCGCCCGGACATCGAGCCAGTCGGCCGTCTGCACGGCCTCGTCATAATCCTTGCGGCCGAAGGTCAGCCCGGTCGTGTCCATCACGAGGCGCACGGAGGTGATCTGCGGCGCGTCGGGGTCGAAGATGACCTCGCCCGAATAGGCGCTGACGGTTCCGCGATAGTCCGCGCCGCCGGCCGAGGCCACGAACTCGATCTTGCTCTTCTCGGGCAGAATGCTCCACTCCGCAGCCGAGGCCGGAGCGGACGCCATAAGGCTCGCGAGGCCCATGACTGCGCCGGTCAGCGCGGCAAGCGTTTTCGGTTTCCGTGAGAAGCGCGGAAGCATACGGGACATCACACCATCCTTGAGAATGAGACCGTGCCGGAGGGCGGCAAGGATGTGAATAATCACGACAGCCAGCAGAATCCAGCCCAGCGTGGCGTGCAGCGATGTGACGAGCGGATCGAGTGTGGCTTTCATGTCTTTCGGCAGATCCGAGAGGCCCGGAATGTGGGGCCACGGCACCGTCTGGTAGAGAACGGTGGGCAGCGGCGTGTCGCTCTCGACGGAAACGAGCGCCCAGCCGGTGAGCGGCAGGCCGAACATCAGCACATAAAGCCCGACGTGGGCGGCGTGCGCGCCTTTGCGCTCCATCGCGGACATGGCGGAGGGCAAGGGGGGCGGCGGCATCACGAGCCGCCAGAGCAGGCGCAGAATCACGAGGCCCAACACCGTAATCCCGAAGGACTTATGAAGCTGGTAGAGCTGAAAAATGTCGAGGATCGAATAGGGCGGCTGCGTGCCCGCGGCATTCGCGGCGGCGTTGGCCTCGCGCATCTCGACCATCCAAAGCCCGAGCGGGATCTGCACCAGAATGAAGGCCGCGATGAGCCAATGGAGCGCCTTGGCGACCGCCGTATACTCGGCGGGCGCCTGGGCCGGAGCGTAAGCTTCGGTCATGCGCGGCCCCTCACCACCTGCCCGTGTTCGGCATGGAGACCCAGGGCTCCTGCGGGGCGAGAGCTTCCCCTTTCTGCAAAAGCTCGATGGAGATGTTGTCGGGCGAGCGCACGAAGGCCATGCGGCCGTCCCGCGGCGGGCGGTTGATCGTCACGCCGCCGTCCATCAGCCGCTGGCAAGCTTCATAGATATTGTCCACCTGATAGGCCAGATGGCCGAAATTGCGCCCCTCTCCGTAGACCTCCGGATCCCAGTTATAGGTCAGCTCGACCTGCGCGGCTTCATCGCCGGGTGCGGCAAGGAAGATGAGCGTGAACCGCCCCGCTTCGTTGTCGTAGCGGCGCAGCTCGCGCAGGCCCAGCTTGTTGCAGTAGAAGTCGAGCGATTTTTCCACATCGGAAACCCGGACCATGGTGTGCAGATATTTCATCGTCGTCTCCTCTTTCGCATCCGTCCGGAGATAGGCACGGACAAGGGGGGAGTGCAATGCGGCGCGGCGTGCGATGGTTCACACTTCCGGGAGCAGAGGTGATCCGGCAGGTCGCCGGGCAATCCACAGCACGCCCGAGGGGACCGTGGATACCGACGCGCTCAAGCCTGGTGATTCGTGTGTTTTTTTAACTATTTCTGCGCGATCGGGGCAGCGCGCGGCCCTGTTGAGAACGGCGCCGTCCCGCACGGTTGAGCGCGCGCTTGGCCGCGATTGCCACAATTCGGCCACCCTTTTATTAAGCCTTTCAAGGGCTTGACGCGAGCGACGGCGAGGTTACGTCCGCACCGGGAGGGACACGGTGCGGCGGGAGTTATCCCCGAAGTAACAAATTTCGCTGGAACCCGCGTTAAGGAATGTTATGGTCGGACTGTGAGTTGGCGTGCGCATGTCTCCTGGGCGGGGGTACAGGCGTAGGTCACGTATTTAGTGAAGCGGGGGATATTCAGATGGGGGATAAAGTACCTCCACATTTGGCGACGTTTAACGACATCACCGAGCAACCAGGCATCGACGTCTTTGTCATCGCGGGCCACATCAAGTGGTTCGACGTCTCGAAAGGCTACGGTTTCATCGTGCCGGATGGCGGGCTTCCCGACATCCTGATCCATGTGACCGTGCTGCGCCGGGACGGCTACCAGACTGCCTACGAAGGGGCTCGCATCGTCTGCGAGGTGCTTCGGCGCGACCGCGGACTGCAAGCGTTCCGCGTCATCGAAATGGACGAGAGCACGGCCATTCACCCGTCTCAACTCCCGCAGCGCACGCACGTGCATGTTGTGGCGGAGAGCGAGTGGCAGCGGGCGATGGTGAAGTGGTTCAACCGGCTCAAGGGCTTCGGCTTTCTGACGCGCGGCGCAAACACCGAGGACATCTTCGTCCATATGGAGACGCTGCGGCGTTTCGGCTTCGCGGAACTGCGTCCCGGCCAGATCGTGCAGGTGCGCTACGGGCGGGGAGACAAGGGTCTGATGGCGGCCGAGCTTCGGCCGGACGGCGCCACCGGCTTTCCCTCGTCCCACTGACGGATGCGGCGAAGCGGATTTCAGCTAGACAGGGCCCTCGTGGCCCTGTTTGCGTTTTTTTTGATGGCGATCATCTCCCAGGCACAGCCGGACGCGCTCTTCTCGAAAGGCCGCCTCACCGTTCACACGGCGGGCGGTCCTGTGACGCTCGCGGTCGAAATCGCGGACACCGATGATGCGCGCTCGCGCGGCCTCATGTTCCGCCAGTCGCTCGGCGAGCGCGAGGGCATGCTGTTCCTGTTCGACCGCCAGGAGCCGATCACGATGTGGATGAAGAACACCTACATTCCGCTCGACATGGTGTTCATCGACGCCGATCGCCGCGTGGTGGACATCGCGCGCAACACGGAGCCGCTCTCCACCGACATCATCGCCTCGCGCTTTCCCGCGCTGTGGGTGCTCGAAATCATAGGCGGCAGCGCGGCCGCACTCGGCATAAAGCCCGGTGATCGCGTTGATCTGCAACGCTGAACTCCGCCCGCGGGGAGCATTCCCGGCGTCCGCGCGGACTTTGCTCTGGCGGAGGCGGCCTGAATCCCCTAAATCTTGGCGAGGACGGAGCGTAGCGCAGCCTGGTAGCGCATCTGCTTTGGGAGCAGAGGGTCGCGTGTTCGAATCACGCCGCTCCGACCAAGACGGTATCACGGCTTGAGACTAGGACTTTCACGGCGGCAAGCCGCGACCGAAGCAGAGACAAGCGCCGCTGCGCAAGCCGGCTCCCCGGCGCGTCCCACGCGCGAGCGCCGGCAGATCGCCGTGACCCTCGCCCTCACCCTGATCCTCAGCGCATCGGCTCTGCATTTTATCTATGGCGCGCTCGATACGCGCTATCAACGGTTCTGGGGGCTTGATCGCGTGGCCTCCGGCCCGGCCGTTCCTCCGGCTCCCGGCGGGGGCAGCGATCAGCTCGCCTTCGATCCTCTCGCGGAAACCCGCCGGCTCGCAGGCCAGCTCGTCATGGTGGGCTTTTCGGGAACGTCGCTTGACAGCCGGTCCGGCGCGCCGCTGCGCGATGCGATCCGCAGAGGTCTCGCCGGCGGGGTTCTTCTCTTCGAGCGCAACATCTCTTCACCGAGCCAGATCAAGGCGTTGACGGCCGCGCTTCAGGCCGCGCGCCCCGCCGGGCATCCGCCGCTCCTCATCGCGGTCGATCAGGAAGGCGGGCAGGTCCAGCGCTTCACCCGCGCGAACGGCCATGCCGCGGTCACTGTTCCCTCCGCGAAAACGGTCGCCCGCCGATGCACTGCCGCCGAGGCCGGAAAACTTTACTTCGCCGTGGCCTGCCGCCTGAGGGAGGCGGGCATAACCCTCAATCTCGGACCGGTGGCCGATATCGACAGCGCGGGCGGGAAAAATCCGATCATCGGAGGCCGGGAGCGCAGTTTCGGACGCGAGGCGAGCCGCGTGACCGAATACGGCGCGGCGTTCATTGCCGCCCACGCGCGCGCTGGCGTGGCGACCGCCGTGAAGCATTTCCCCGGCCATGGCAGCAGCGTGACGGACTCCCATCTCGGCTTCACGGATATCACCGCCAGCTTCAAGACCGACGAATTCGAGCCCTTCCGCGCGCTCGCCGGCCGCTCCGCCGGTCAGCCTGCGGACATCGTCATGACGGGCCATCTCCACCACGCGGCCTATTCGCGCGACGGGGAGCCCGCCACCTTCTCGCGCGCCCTTCTCATCGACGAATTGCGCAAGCGCATGGGCTTTTCCGGCGTCGTGATGAGCGACGACCTCGAAATGGGGGCGATCCGCGACCGCTATCCTCTGGGCGAGGCGGCGGTGCGCGCGGTCAATGCGGGCGTCGACATGGTCATCGTGTCGAACACGGGCGTCCGCAATCCGAAGATCGCGGAGGTCATCCACGGGACGCTCGCGGCGGCCATCCGGCAGGATTGCGCGGACGGCACGCACGCGTCCTGCATCCCGGCGGACCGCATCCGCGAGGCTCACGCCCGCGTGGTAGCCCTCAAGGAAAAGCTTGCCGCGCACACAGACGAGCCCTCCGTGCCGGCCTGCTCCTCCGCTCAAGAGAATGCGCTGGAGAAAGTCTGCACGGGCGAGGAACAGGTTGCGGGCTGGTGGCAATGGCTGTTCTGGTAGCCCCGTTTGTCACTATCAAGGATGATATCATGCCGAACCCCGATCGCGCCGGCAATGCCAGGGCACCCATCGCAGCGCTGCTGTTTGGCCTCGGCGGGTTGATCCCATTCGCGGGCCTCGCGACCGGCCTCATCGCGGGCCTCGGCACGGCGCCCGTCCTCTCGGCCGCGCTTGTCACCTATGGCGCGGTGATCCTGTCGTTCCTGGGCGGCATCCGCTGGGGTTTCGCCGTGAAGTCGGAACGGCTCGTCCCGCCGTTCTGGGACTATGCTTTCAGCGTCATCCCGGCTCTTGCGGGATGGGCCGCCATTTTCCTTTCGCTTCCGCTCGCCTATTGGGTCCTGGCGGGAGCCTTCGTCATCTGGTTCGCGGCGGAGATCGCGCTGCCATCTCCAGTGGACCTGCCGGGCTGGTATCTGCGGCTCCGCGCGCTTCTCACCGCCGGCGCGACGGTCTCATTGGTCGCCGCGGCTCTCGCATGGTGAGGATCACGCGCGCGCCGATGCGCCATGCGCAGGGGGCGGCAGCAGGCGCCGCGAGCCGTGATCCCAGCGCCAGGGCGCGCCGGAATGCAGGTGGAATCCGCCGATCATCCGGCTGATCTGACGGTGGCGCAACGCATCCGCGCTGCCCGACAGCACCGAATAGCCGAGATGGGTGAGGCTCAGCTCGCAGGCGAAATACGCCTCGCGCGCGGGCTGGGGCAGGGCGGGCGAGAAATGCAGCCCGCTGAAGCCCGCGATCAGCGGCGAGCCTCCCAGCGCGAGCTGGTCGAGATTGTGATAGAAGCTCCAGTCGCCCATGAAGAAGGCTTCCTCAAGCTCGGTAAAAGCCTGGTAGATCTCGCGAGGCGTGCGGATGCCGTCGCTGATCAGCTTGAGGATCGTCCATTCTGTGCGCGACAGCGCGGAATGGAGATGCGGCAGTTCTTCCAGATGGCGCAGGATCGCCGGGCGCAGGAACGGCAGGATGTGCGTCTGGAGGCGCAGCAGCGCGGCCCATGGCTCGGGCGAGGGCGCACGGAACGCGTTCCAGGCTAGCTTGGCGAGGCTGAAATGCGCGTCAGACGCCGGCTCCATCAGGTGAAGATGCCCGCGCAGGCCGCGCGCCGTCTCCTGGCCAAGATAGCGCGCCGCCTGAATCAGGAAGATGTCGGGCACATGCTTCTCGGTGGAGAAGAAATCCAGCACCTGCAAAAGCTGAAGCTGATCGTAAAGGTCGTGCTCGAACCACAGGATGATGCGGTCGAAGCGCGCGTGATCGCGGATCAGCGCGTCGCGCTGCGAGAAGGCGAACAGGAGTTCGTCCTCGGAAATCCAGCCGCGCTGGGCAAGGAATTGCGCGCGGATCGCGGACAGGTCTTCGAGCTTCAGCGTCGGTGGAACCGGCCCCTCATGCAGAATGTCGCGCCACGGCAGGATGTCGCCGGGAATGCGCGCTTCCCGCATTCGCTGGGCCGCGCTGTCGCCATTCGTGATGATGAGCTGGTTCTGCATGGCGCTCAGCCCCGCCCGCGATAGGGCGGCACGCCCTGATCGGGCAGCCAGACGCCATCGGGCAATGTGCCGTGCATCCAGAACACGTCGATGGGGATGCCGCCGCGCGGATACCAGTATCCGCCGATCCGCAGCCAGTGCGGGTCCAGCCGTTCGGCGAGCCGCTTGCCGATAGCGACCGTGCAATCCTCGTGGAACGCCCCATGGTTGCGGAACGCGCTGAGATAAAGCTTCAGCGATTTCGACTCGACGAGCAGCGCCTTCGGCACGTAGTCGATCACGAGATGCGCGAAATCGGGCTGTCCCGTCAGCGGGCAGAGCGAGGTGAACTCGGGCGCGGCGAAGCGCACCGCATACGGCGTGTCGGGGTGCGGATTGGGCACGGCTTCCAAGACGGCTTCGTCCGGCGAAGCGGGCAGCCTCGTCTCGCGGCCGAGCTGCGTCAGATGCTCGGTGTAAGGGGCCGTGGATTGCGGGGAGCGAGCCATCGGCAAATCTCTCAAGGTCAGCGCGCGCTTCAGCTTTTAGCGGCTTTTCCGGAAAAAACACAACCCTCTCCGCAGGACGGCCGCGCGAGATGGATTTCAGCGAGACCCGGCACGCGGGCGTCGAGCTGCCGCCAGAGCCACGCGGCGATGCGTTCGAGCGTCGGCGTTTCGAGGCCGGAGATCTCGTTGAGGAAGTGGTGGTCGAGCTGCTCCTTCACGGCGCCAACGGCCGCCTCCAGATCGTCGAAATGGACGATGAGCCCCGTCTGCGGGTCGGGTTCGCCTTCCACGCTGATGCGCACATGGAAGGAATGGCCGTGCACACGCGCATTGGGGTGGCCCGGCGGCGCGGATGGAAGGTAATGCGCGGCTTCGAACCAGAATTCCTTATAGATCCGCATCATGGGTCAGGGCAGGCCGATCAGCTTGTGGGTTTGCAGCGAGAGACGCCACTCAGGATGCGCGAGGCAGTAGCGCGCCGCCGCCTGTATATTGGCCGCGGCGTCCGGGCCGTCCATCGGCTGGAGGAAAAAGTGGGTGAAATCGAGGCCCGTGAAACGCTCCGGCTCCGCGCCCGCCTGCGGATAGACGAGCTTCATTTCGCTGCCTCGGGTCTGGACGAGGGGCGCGCCCGCTTTCGGGCTGACGCAGATCCAGTCGATGCCGGGCGGTGCTTCGAGCGTGCCGTTCGTCTCGATGGCGATCTCGAATTCGCGCGCGTGCAGCGCGTCGATGAGCGCGGCGTCGAGTTGCAGCAGCGGCTCGCCGCCCGTGCAGACGACATACGGCCTGCCGCCGCCCGCCCAGCGCTGCGCGACCGCCTCGGCGAGCGCTTCAGGAGACGCGAATTTGCCGCCGCCCGGCCCGCCGGTGCCGACAAAATCGGTGTCGCAGAACCGGCACACGGCGGAAGCCCGGTCGCGCTCCAGCCCGCTCCACAGATTGCAGCCCGCGAAGCGCAGGAAAACCGCCGCGCGGCCGGTTTGGGCACCCTCGCCTTGTAGCGTGTAGTAGATTTCCTTGACGGAATACATGGCCGATGTGTTCAGGCGCCGCGCCGCCAGTCTTCGAAGCCCGCAGCCCGCAAGTGGCACGCCGGGCATTCGCCGCAGCCGTAACCCCAGGCATGGCGGCGCGTGCGGTCTCCCCGATAGCAAGTATGGGTATGCTCCGCCACGATCTCAACGAGCGCATCGCCGCCAAGCGCATGCGTCATGGCCCAGGTTTCGGCCTTGGTGCGCCACATCAGCGGAAACTGGAACCGGAAGGCGTGCGCCATGCCGAGGGTCACCGCGTGGTTCAGGGCGGACAACGTGTCGTGGCGGCAATCCGGATAGCCGGAATAGTCGGTCTGGCACATGCCGCCGATGATCGTGTCGATACCGCGCCGGCAGGCCAGCGCCGCCGCGAAGGTGAGAAAGAGGAGGTTGCGCCCCGGCACGAATGTGCTCGGCAGGCCGTTCGCCTCCATGCGGATTTCGGCGTCCCGGGTCAGCGCCGTGTCGCTGATCTGTCCGAGCGCGGGCAACTCGATGAGGTGATCGGCCTTGAGCTTCGCGGCCCAGCCGGGAAAGCGCGCGGCGAGCGCCTCGCGCAGCGCGAGGCGGCATTCTAGTTCCACCGCGTGCCGCTGGCCATAGGCGAAGCCGGCCGTCTCGACGCCTGCAAACCGCGTCAGCGCCCAGGCGAGGCAGACCGCGGAATCCTGCCCGCCGGAGAGCAGAACCAGCGCGTGACTTTGCCCGGTGACCTGATGTTCAGCCTGAGATATGCTTTCGCTCTCTTGCGCAGGAGATGAACCGGGGGGCATCCGATGCTGACAGCCGCCGCTCTCTTCAATGGGGGGTTCGGAGTCTTCCATGTGCTTTTCTGGCGAATCTTCGGCTGGCCCCGAACCTTGCAATCATCGGGGCCAGTCAATGCCGGGATCACCCAAGTCCTGAACCTGTGCCTGACCTTCGTGTTCTTTGCAATGGCCAT
The DNA here is from genome assembly GCA_964570735.1 of uncultured Hyphomicrobiaceae bacterium. GTDB lineage: Bacteria > Pseudomonadota > Alphaproteobacteria > Rhizobiales > Rhodomicrobiaceae > CAZNAH01. The sequence goes on from CAZNAH010000045.1 coordinate 18,507, forward strand.
CGGTCTCGGCTTGTCCGCGCGGAACGAGGCGCATCTGCCCGCAACCGAGCCGCTGCTGGCAACTGCTGCCGCCTTCTGGCTGTTCCGCGCCGCGCTCCAGCCGGTCTATTTCGGCCTGAAGCATCCCGCGTCGATCATTCTCTTCGCCATCTTCCTGGCGGGCGCGGCGATCCATGCGGCCGCATTCGTGTTTCGCGCGGGCCTGTGAGGAAACACTTTCCGGGCCGACGCGGCTCGGCTAAAACGTTCGCGCTTTGCTTGAGGTCCTCCCTCGAAAGGACGAGACATCCATGACCGGAATCGCAGACATCATCGGCCGTGAAATTCTGGACAGCCGGGGCAACCCGACGGTCGAAGTGGATGTGGTGCTGGAAGACGGCTCGATGGGCCGCGCGGGCGTCCCCTCCGGCGCATCGACGGGCGCGCATGAGGCGATCGAGAAGCGCGATGGCGGCGAGCGCTATCTCGGCAAGGGCGTGCTCGGCGCGGTCGAGGCTGTGAACGGCGAGATTTTCGACGCGCTGCAAGGCATGGACGCGGAGGATCAGCGCCGCATCGACGACACGCTCCTGATGCTCGACGGGACGGAGAACAAGAGCCGCCTCGGCGCGAACGCGGTCCTCGGTGTGTCGCTGGCGGTCGCGAAGGCGGCGGCGCAGGCGGCCGACATGCCGCTCTACCGCTATATCGGCGGCGTGCAGGCGCGCGTCATGCCCGTGCCGATGATGAACATCATCAATGGCGGGGCTCACGCGGACAACCCCATCGACATCCAGGAATTCATGATCATGCCCGCGGGCGCGCCGAGCCTCGCCGATGCCGTGCGCTGGGGGGCGGAAATCTTCCACACGCTGCGCAAGCTGTTGAAGGAAGGCGGCCACAACACCAATGTGGGCGACGAGGGCGGTTTCGCGCCGAACCTGAAGTCCGCCGACGAGGCGCTCGGCTTCATCATGCGCGCCATCCAGAGCGCGGGCTACCGGCCGGGCGAACAGATCGTGCTGGCGCTCGATTGCGCCGCGACC